>NZ_WTSY02000027.1 GCF_009828775.2 Erysipelothrix aquatica
GTATTAGCATAGTATAATTTTTCATTATAGGTTTTATTGGATATTCTCATTTTTACTGAGAGTAAATAAGAATCAAATACTTCTTGATATGTTATAGAATCTCTCTCATGGGTATCGCTTTTGACTTGTCGTCTAAAATCAACTTCAAAATTCCTCGCTTCACTTTTTGTGTCGAAAAGCTTTTCTTTTGTTCGTACAGAACCTTCATCATCTCTATAATTAATTTTAGCTTTCCATCTACCAGAGTTTGTTTTTGTCACTGCCATTGCTATTTACCTCCATTTTTTGTAAAATTAAGGTACAACAAAAGGGAATCTGCGCGATTCTTAGTTGTACTTAGCACCCTGCTCGAACAGGGTGCTTTTAATTTCTAACTTTAATCTAGAATTGCTCTACCCAATATCTCTTCAAATTCTCTAATATCACATTTCGGAGAGACTTTTAGTTTCATATGCCCAGCTTTAGTCCATAATTCAAGCTCTGCATTTACATCAAATAGTTTACCTGCGTTTTCAGTTGACCACATATCAATAGAGCGAAATGGTAATGAATAAATTTCAACTTTTTTCCCAGTTAGGCCTTGTGCATCCCTTACAATTAATCTTTTATTGGTTATTGCTGCTAGATCCCGAATCGTTTTATAACAATGAATAATTTCTTCACCTTCGACAAGCATGTTCAACAAGTCCTGAGTTGGTTCTGCTTTCGACATAAATGTCCACATTAACATCTGATCTGCCATTTTTTTCTCCTCTGCCGTTAGGCCCGTATCTGCGTTTATGCATTTGATACCTATACAAAAACTAATTTCATTACCTTTGTTAGTGAATCAACTTCTCTTTCAACTGAAAGTATATCTTCTGTGTTACACGAGAAGTGGTTTTTCATTACATGAATAACTTCATGAACAGTAGTTTCTTGAAGTTGAAATCTATCAAATCTATTATTTAGAATCACATTAAAATATAATCCATCAAAGTAACAAAACCCTCTAATGTTTGTCCCCATATTTTCTTTTATGCTAATTACAATATTATTAATACTGCAAAAATCTTCGAAACTCACGCACATGCCTCCTATTTGATATTAATCAAGACCTCTCTCTTTTCTGATACCACTTATGATGGTTAAGACCATCTCTAAATCATCTGGAGTAAGATCTTGAGTTTTATCGAATAGTAGCTGTAAGCTTTCGCTATTATATATATCATTGTATATATGAAGTAGCTCAGGCTTATCTTCTAAGTGTTTCAAGTTAGCTTGGTGATCGCCGTAGGTGTTTTTAGATTCCAGATCGTCTTGTTCATCCCAACCTAATAGAAACTCCGCATCTACATTTAACGCGCGTGCAATTACTTTAAGACGATCTAATGGTATCATTCCTGTATCTGAAAGATACCTATGAAGTGTTGTCTTCGGTATATCTGATTCGTTTGCAAGGTCTCCAAGTGACCAACCCTTTCGATTCAGTAGCTCTTTAATTCTTTTTTCTGTAGTGGTCATAACAACCTCCTAATTTAATTTATAAGGATAGTATACTTCTTATGTTCCGAATTTGCAACACAACATTGTGAAATCGACGAAATTCGTTCCGAATATGGTTGACACAATTGAATTAAATTGTTAATATCTGTTTGTACCAAATATGGAACGGAGGTTAATAGATGATAGACAGTAAAAGAATTAAGGTCAGGATGATAGAACTGGATATTTCTCAAAGGGAACTCGCAAGAAGTACAGGTGTTGGCTTGAATCACATAAACGAAGTTATCAATAACAAGGTTAGTCCTCGTCTTGAACTAGTAGATAAAATTTCGATTGCCCTAAATCTGGGACTATTAGAAAAAAGAGAAATTTTTTTACCATAACTGTTCCGAATATGGAACGATAAAATAGGGAGAAACCCGATGACAAGTAAAGAACGAGCATACAGAATCATGCTAGAGGATCCAACTCAATTTGTATCCAAAACAACTATCAAACATTTTATTGGGGCTTCAAATGAAGATGTAATTAACAACATCTTTAATGAATGCAAACGAATTGAACGTTTGAAAACTCCAAAAGAGTTTGATGCAAGACCAACTAAGGTTCAGAAGAAATTAGTGTTTAAAGTTACAGGTATTGATTATAATTTCGCCTTGAAACAATACCTTGCAGATCAAGATAGAAAGGAATCCTTATGAATGCATTACAAGTAATTAAAGAAACAGAAATATTAAATAAAAACTTCAAAATTTATGGAAACACAGATAATCCACTTTTTTTAGCAAAAGATATTGCGGAATGGATCGAATATGATTTATCAAGCGTAAACAAATTAATGAATGTGGTTGACGAAGATGAAAAGGTACGGAAGAATGTTCCGACCCTTGGAGGAATGCAGGAAGCATGGTTCTTAACTGAGGATGGCCTCTACGAAGTATTGATGCAATCTCGCAAACCTATTGCAAAACAGTTTAAGAAGCAGATTAAGAAAATACTTAAAGATATTAGGCTATACGGAAAATATGAGGTGCCACAAACATATTCGGATGCTTTAATGCTTGCAGCGAATCAACAAAAACTAATTGATATGCAAAATCAATTAATCGGTGAATATAAGCCTAAAGTCAACTATATGGACCGCATTTTAAAATCGAAGTCATTGGTAACCATTACGCAGATTGCTAAAGACTATGGAATGAGTGGACAAGCATTGAATAAGTTACTACATAAACTAGGTGTTCAGTTCAAACAATCGGATCAATGGCTCTTATATCAAAAACACCAAGCGAAAGGATATACCCATTCCGAAACAGTTGTAATTGAAGATGCAATTTGCTTAGAGAGAACAGTTATGAATACTAAGTGGACACAAAAAGGGCGTTTATTCCTATATGACTTATTAAAAGATAACAATGTATTACCAATAATAGAACAGGAGAATAACAATGAGTAAAGAAGTATTGCTAAAAGAGGCAACAAGGAATCAATTAATAACAGAATTAAAATCGCGTGAATCAATAACGTCATACGCGGTATTACAAGGAAACGGTGCGACAATCAAAAACGTTTCAGGAAAAATCTCGGTTAGCGGCGAAGCATATATCTTTGTAATCGAACCTAACAAATAAAAAGTTATCTGCTGTAACAGATAACTAATCATTACTAGCCTTTATGACAAGGTTTACAACAAAAATAACAACCATCGAAGTTATATTTACCGGTCTTTGAGGTAGCTCTTGTTATTGCATTTTTGCAATTGTCCTCGTAACCAATATATTCTCGATTCAGCACGGCAGGCATAAATTCACAAGATTCAACATGTACCTCATGGTTCCCACGATTGTCGGTATTCTTGTTGAAGTAATAATGTTTAAGCATTTTATCACATCCCTTCTATAAGGGAATGTTAACACATTATTAAGTATGTATCTATAAAGGAGGAAATAACATGATTAACGCAATGATATCGGTGTCTACCGTAATGGTAACAATACAAGCAGGATCTACACTGCTACTTGCATATGTAGTCATTAAATGGCTCAAAGAGGTGTGGTCAAACGATGAAGCATAAAAAAAGAACACTTATCACGATTGCCGTCCTGGTAGTGTTCCTAGAATCTACTGCTTGTGTTAGTAGTTCTTCTAAATTATCTCATGAAGAACAAGTAATCACAAGTTCAATCGTTAAAGAACCTACTTTAATCGCACCACAACAAGAATTAGAAGAAGTTGAAGCAACAACTGTCGATTACCAATTTGAAGCTCTAGTGAATGCTACATTCAACCTAGAAACAGGATATGGAACAAGTGACCTATGGGTCTACAACAATAATGCAGGTGGTTATAAATGCAACGGATCCACAAACGAACAATGTACCCTGGATAACTACCGAATATTTGATTCTAAATATGAAAGCATCTTGGCACTGCGCGAATTATTAACAGATTATGTCAATACCTATGGATATGACTTACAAGCAATACGAAGTCGTTATTGCGAGAACTGTGGTGAAGAGGACTTAGATACTTTCACTGAACTATATTACAAAGAATTGGAGGCTTTGACATGAGAATGGAGGAACCTTAATGGTCAAGAAAAACAAAAACTTAAATAAAAACTCTAAACGAGCATTCTTGCAGGCTCAACTTGAAGCAATCCAAAAGGAACTAGATGAAGTACCGGAACTAACTAAAGAAGATTTATTGGAATACTTAGAGAGTTATCCTAAATCATTGCGTGAAAGCGAGTTTGCAGATAGCACCATAAAGGTCTACATGCGGGGTGCTAAGAAGTTAATTAACGGATACTCAAGTTCTGATGATTTCATGAGTAAAGATGACTTAATTCAACTGAAGCAAGATTTGCTCGAAGAATATGAAGCAGTATCAACAATCAATTCATACATAACTTCGGTTAATCGGTTTCTATTTTATTGTGATCTGGGTGATTTGAAAATCTCTAAGGTCAAAAGTCAAAACGACAACACGCTTCCGCATCGTATCTATGAACACGAATACAAAAGAATGTGGATGAAAGCAAAAGCATTAGCAAATATGAACTTATACTTTGCCATTCGGATAATGGGCGAAACTGGAGTACGTGTCAATGAACTTCCAAGCTTTACAGTTGCTGCAGTTAAGAATAACTATGTATCGGTTGATAACAAGGGTAAAGTGCGTAGAGTTCCATTACCAGGACCTCTAGGGCGTGAAATAAGAACATTCACCAAGGCATTGGATAAAGATGTCGATAAGGTTGTTAATCTCGAATACAGGCAAATCTATGATGGTTTAAAAGTGGTTGCCGGTATGTGCAAAATAAATAAAAAGAAAGTTAAACCGCATGCATTTAGACATTACTTCGGTTTCAACTTTGTAAATAAAAAAGGCGAGCTTAAACTCGCGCAATTGAGTGATATCCTTGGACACTCAAGTGTTGAAACAACACGAGTTTACACAAGAGGAACATTAGAAGATTATTTAAAATCAATGGAGGATATAAGGTGAATTAAAAGTTTTATTTAGTAGATAGTTTAGGGGTGCTTTGAACAACAAAAATGATTTAAAGTCGGAACTCTCCCGGAATGATTATATTCGTAAAATGACTTATTGGCTACAATGTCGCTGGCTCTTACCAACAAAGTATTAGCTGAATTGCATAGAGTTAGATTGACTGATGAGCCTTTTACCAAAATAGGTTCAAAGAATTTCTGATAGTTATAATTGAAAGAACCGTCAATCAGTTCTGCTGAAATAGCCTCTTTTAACTCATATTTACCGCTAGTTGCTGTAGTGTGTTCATCGAAAAAAATATGAACATTTATAGGTTTTGAAAGATCAACATGGTTGTGATTTCCAGCAGATTGTAATGTAGATTTTATAGTTCTTTTTAATGCATAGTCTAAGAATCTTTGCTTATGCTTTTTGTGAGAGAGAATATCTCTATTAACTCTCTTGCTGTCAATGATGCACGAAAAACGTTGAAATCCATTTAGACTTCTGTACAGTTCACCTTTCAATTTAGGCGTTAAACCATACGATTTTAGTTCATCAGTTTGTGCTAATCCTGTTCTTGATTTGATTGATTTTTCTACAGAAGAATACTTTCGAGCAGCATTGTTCTTTTCTTGAGTTGAAAAGAATACATATCCCGCATAAATGAAGTACCGTGTATTATTATCACCAAAAACCCCTGAGTCATCAATGTAAAAAAAAACATTTTGCATAGATATTTCCTCCATAAAAAAAACCGCACTGGGCGGTTTCCCTCATGGCTGGTGCCGGAATACGACACTTAAACGGTTATTCAGTCCCATGAGTAGACAGTGTGATTTCCACCTGTGCTTACATCTTACAGTGTTAACGAATTGTTGTCAACAATATCAATCCAAATTACAAAAACTATGAATTACTAAAATACATATTAAATGGCAGTAGGAGTGCTTAAAACGATAATTTGGAAATTACAAATAATATACAGGTTATCTAACGAGAAAAACAAAGAAAAGGAGTGATAAATATGTATCTATTAGTTGATGTTACAACTGGAAAAGTTGTGGCTTCAGGTTCAATTCCTGAAATAGAAAAAGAAACTCAAATACATAGAACTCGATTGCATTGGTCATATGCGATGAATGAAAAAATTATTGACGGCCAATTTAAATTGATTAGAAAAGCGATTGAATTTAAATGATTGAACGTAACGGATATATAAAAGTTCATCGTAAAATGATGAACTCAGATGTATTCACAGACTCCAACAAAATGAAGTTATGGATGATCTGTTTATTCAACGCTGCTTATGAACAAACTAGTCAATTAATCAATGGTGAAAAAGTAACATTGAATGCTGGTGAATTTGTTACTGGTAGGTTTGTTCTTGAAGAACAATTTAATAAAGGTGTAAAGAAAGCAAATCGAGTTTCGGGAATTACGTTAATGAGAATGCTTAAATCGTTTGCGAGTTCTCAAATGTTGAACATCAAAACAACTAACAAATATACACTTGTGACTGTGTTAAATTGGAGCGATTATCAAGACAGTGAACAACAAAGTGACATCAAAGTGACATCAAACCGACATCAACCTGACACAAAGAAGAAATATAAGAAATATAAAGAATTAAATAATAAAGATATAGTTCGTATTTTTGATCATTGGAACTCTAAGAAAATTAGAGTGCATCGAACGATGGACGATAAACTTACAAACCAAATTCAAATTCAAATTGATGAACTCGGTAGTGAACAAATTATTATGGCCATTGATACATATGATGCAATCATAAAATCAAAAGAGTACTACTTCGATTATAAGTGGTCACTAATTGATTTCCTCAAAAGAGGAATATCCAAATTTACTGACGAAGAAGTAGCAAAATCAAACTACAAAAGTGGAACAAATGGTTTGGACAGAAAGGAAAAGTATGCAGAAGATAGCACAGAAGGAATTGGATACACTTAGTATCCAGAACGACTACGAAGTTAAATGCAAAATTTGTAATGACAAAGGATTCGTAGTAACTACTAAGGAAGATGCAGAACTTGTTGAAGAAAGAGAAGAAATCATTACAACAATTATTGATGGACCAGACGGCACTACGAAAAAGAAACATACACCGACAGGAGTTTTTAATAAGGTGTATACAAAAAAGTGCATTTGCAAGGTCAAAAGCGACTACATGTATAGGTTGACGGCAGGGGGAATGTCAAATTTTATCAATCATTCTTTCAATAACTTCATTACGAAATTTAAGTGGCAGGAGATCTTCCTCAATTCAGCAAAAGATTTCCGAAAGGATCCTACTCAATTATTTTTCATAAGTGGAATAGCAGGGAGCGGTAAAACACGCTTGTGCTCGACTTTAGCGAATTACCTTGTCTATAAAGGTTATTCCCCTGAATACCTCTTATGGGAGCGAGAAATGGCGGAGGCGACTGATAACTATCGAGCCATTGACTTCAAAAAGTTTAGCATGTGGTCATCGATACCATTGTTATACATTGATGATTTTCTAAAATGTATGGATAACGACATAAATAAACTTACTGACCTAGAGAAACGTACTGCGCGTGCAATCATAAATGCCAGGTACAATAACCCAAAATTGATAACAATCATCAGTACAGAGCTTACAGATGTGCAATTAGAGCGAATTGACAGGTCGTTGTTCAGTAGATTAAAAGAAATGGCAACATCGAAGTACTTACACTTTATGGATCCTAAAGATACAAGTAGAGATATAAGGCATTTGAAATTTATTGGCGAATGGCCAACGGAGGAAATAAAATGAGTAAAAATACAAAAACAACACTAAATGATCTAAACGAATACCTATTTGGAACACTGGATGCACTTTCAAATGAAGATTTAGAAGGAGAGTCGCTTGAAAGAGAAATAAAGCGAGCTAAACAAATAAACGAGGTTGGTAAGACCATCGTTGATAATGCACGTGTTGTCCTAGATGCACACAAACACAAGGATGAGTATGGGTACGGTAACAGAAACACCAAACTTCCAGGAATTCTAGCGATAGATCATGAAGAATAAAAATAAATATAGAAGTGAAGTAGTTGATTTTATACGTAATAATGTAAAAAAACTTACGACGAAAGAGATTGCTGCACTTGCATCAGATTACTTTTGCGAGGAATACACTGTGTCACAGATTGCCAATGCAAAGCTTAGGTACAACATTAAGACAGGGGAGCGTCGAGGAACTTTCATGAAGGGACATGTACCCTTAAATAAAGGTACGAAAGGAATGTTCAATGTTGGAGGCAACAAAACTAGTTTCAAAAAGGGGCAAGAATCCACAAATAAGAGACCCATTGGTTCAGAAAGAATCGATAAAGACGGATATATTATGATCAAGGTTAGTGATGAAAGATATAGCTATAAGAACTGGAAGCCAAAGCATCGAGTAGTTTGGGAATCTGTCAACGGTCCGGTACCCAAAGGTCATAGGATTATTTTCCTTGATCGAGACAAGCAAAATATATCGATTGAAAATCTTATGCTTGTTACTTACGGAACCTCGGCCGTTATGAGTAAGAAAAATTTATTTCACTCTGAACCAGAGGTAACCAAGTCCGGAGCATTAATATCAAGCATTGAGATTCTGACGAATAAAAAGAGTAAGTTAATCGATTAGAAACTATAAAAAATAAGAACACTCTTTCAGCCTTTGTATACAGGTTGTGACGAGTGTCCCGTGAAATAATGAAATTGAACTGTACTAAACTAATTTGAAGAGTAATCTAACTAACCCAAGGAAATAGAAAACCAAAATAATAAAAATAGGAATTGAGAGGAGTGTTTTCACAATTAGATTCAAAACTGGAGATTCAGTCAATAAGTCTAAGTAATTGGTTAAATCACGGCAAATCAATATCACAACGATTGTAGCAGATGAAATCGTTAATAGGAATAATAACCCTGTTAAAAAATCTACATGAATGTATGCAGATGCAAATAGCAAAACATGAAGAATAAATGCAAGAATTGATAACGTGAATTTGTTAAATGCCTGCCTAGCCATCTAATTACCACCTCAGTCTATGCATAAACAATAGCAAATAAGTAAGGGGAATGGAAGGAGTCAAAATAGTTAAAACTATCAAAAAGTAAAAACACTCAAACGTCCATTGTGTAAAGACTGTAATGAGTGTTCTGTAAATGAAAATAACATGCAGGTTATCTGCATAAGAAAGAGAGAAATTATTCATGAAAAGAAAACGTCTATCAGCATTATCCCTAAGTAAAATCGCATTATGCATATCGTTAGTAGCATTTGTTATTAGCGTAGTACGACTGATATTACGATTGCTATGATAGCCAAAACAATTGAAATGATCGAGTAAACTCTCGTTTCAATTGAATCCTTTCTCCCGTCTTCAATCATCTTTTGTTGAAATCCCACAAGGCTAGAAAGATGATTAATTGTTTCGGACTGCTTATTTATCATTTCGGTTTGTTTGTTAACGACTTCGCTCTGCTTCTCGATAGTTACTCGAATAAGTTCATTCATTCCGCTTGATTCTTTAAGGTCCCTTGTCTCTATTTCGTTAGGAATAACGAAGAAATCGCTCTCGGTAAACGAATTTAATTCGCTTAAATCTGGTGATACTATCTTTGCTATTTTCGGGATACTCGATTTAATTGCATCTTGTAATTTCTTTATTTGATCATTGGAGATAGGTCATCATCCTTTCTTAGTAAAATAATTGTAACATATAAAATACTAAAAACTATCCAACTAAGAAATATCAATCTTAGTCACTCTATAAAGGCTTTGAGTAGTATTTGCGAATTTCAAATAAGATACAGGTTATCTACCTGTTAGAAAGAGCCAATATGATAAAAAAAGCAATTAAGAAACTAAAGTGCGATCACAGAAATATTAAGTATATCGGTAAGAATAAGAAATCAGTAAAGCAATTCAAATGTATACAGTGCGGAACTGTTGGTAGCTCAGACATAGCAGCAAATTACAAATCTAAGTTAGTCGAACGGAGTATTGAAAAATGACACATAAATACAAAGGACAAAAAGTTAAACTTCATGGAATATTTCAACACTCATATGTAATTCGCCCATCAATATCAATGGGTGGCCACAATGGAGGTCAAATGGCTTGTCCAGTTGCTGTGATTGAATATGAAAATGGAGATATCAAACAAATACAAGATATTCATGAATTGAAAGGATTGAGTGACAAAGAATAAAAAAAAGTGCTTTTGGCACTTACAGTTTCTTATGAGCGAATGAATCAATCACAGTTTCAAGATTTTTGATAAATTTACCTAGGTGGTATCCGTCAGTCACTGCATGATTAACCTGGATTGATAACGGAATTGTTACTCTATCATCATTCTTCGATAATTTACCGAAGGTGAATATCGGGAGTAGGTATCCATGACCTTTCGGAAGATGAAGTGAAAATGATGTAAAATCAACCCAAGGAATCATTGAAATATTGAACGAATTGATTGGCTTATTCGACTGAGGCGACATTTCCAAGCTTGAATTGTGTTCGGCTATTATTTCATTCATTGAGGAATCGAAGTCCAAAATTGACTCTTGAAATTCGCTCCAAAGCTCCATAAAAGTTTCATTCTCACTGTTTAGTACAGTGAATGATGGTTGAAGATTGTCAAAAAGAATCAATTGATCATCCATCAGGCTATAGCGAAATTCATCAATACTGTTTACTGCAGCAGTAAGAGACCAAACGAGTGAACTATAAAGCTTAATATTATTGGCTTTTGAAAAAGTGTATAGATAGGTTATATCGAGTTGGATTACTGAAGAGAAAGAACATGGAACATTATTCATATATGATTCATACCATTGTTTTCTCTTCCATTCATTTATATTTATAGTTGTGTACATATTTCCTCCAAGTGTTTTCAAAAGAAAGTATAACACAACATCGTAATAAAGATTGAAAAGGTATATTTATAAAACAATCATTTGAACCGCTTAAATAGCGGCACAAACTACATTATTAAAATTCAAGAAAAGATATACGTATTCTTGAATATCTAAAACAAAGAAAAGAGGACGAATTATGAAAGTTTTAATCGGAAATGCAATCATTGAAAAAGAAAGAATCGAAAGAGTTTCTATTGATAGACGATACAGTTTCTTCGGATTTAAGTATGTAGATGTTGATGTATTGATAAAACGCACATTACCTCAAAACGCATTAATTTCCGCTCCTAGATTCGATTACGAAACAATTACTGTTGCAACCTTCAGGGGTAGACACCAAGAAGAAAAGGTATCGAAACTAATTGAAGAAATATACATGATAATCAATCGAGACGAAACGATTGAAGGTGACTATCAATGTTCTTAATTAAAGAAATTCTTGTCGGTTCTGCTGCAATTCTACTGATCTTAGTCATCTGGTTAACAATCTTCAGACTTGTGAAGTCAACTTTCTTTAATAACAATAAGCAAGGTTGAATTATGAACGGAAATCCTACGACTGACACAAAGATATTTGTTAGAAGATTATCGCTGCTTCACTTTTATGAAGAGGAAGTCAAAAGATTTAATGATGAACTTCAACATTTAGAAAAAAGCATATCTACTGCATCTACATCAAATTCTTGGGGAGTATCAGTTCCATATGGCGAAAGTGAGATCATAGATGGCAAAAAGGTCTTGATTAAGTACAGAAATGAATTTCTTCCTGTAACTAGAAATGGATATCATCAACCAAACCAAGACATACTTTGGAGAATGGAAGAACTTGAAACAATGATTACGCAGTATGAAACTGAAATAAACTACATTAAAGATATACTGGACATCTGCTCCGAAACAGTAAGCAAAGCAGTAGTGAGGTATTACTTAGAAGATGAAACGTGGCAAAATATCGCTGATTCGATTCCTATAAATAGGTCGGCCCTTGAGAGGAAAATCGAAAGAGAATTAAAGCACGCTTTAAAAGGGGCAATCGCCCCCTAAAAGCCGTGATATACTTCTAGTATCAGAAATTGTCCATGAAGGACAAACTGAACCGATTGAAAAATATCGGTACTAGAAAACTATATTCGATGCCATCCTATCCACACAGTAGCGAGTATAGTTTTGTGGTTAAGCCACACACGTGCCAGTATTCATATTTCCTTCTACCTAAGCTCCGCTAGTCCAGTGGAGCTTTTGTATTGTAGTAATTCGAATTAAGCGGAGGTATCAATGAGAAACAATGAAAGAGCAGATCATAAAGGAGCCCACCGCGCTGCTTATGAAAGAAATCGTAAAAGAATTTTAATAACACAAAGAGTTTGTGGAATATGCGGCAAGCCTGTCGATCGCTCAATTAAATCGCCAAATCCCTTGGCGCCGTGTATCGACCACATTATTCCAATATCAAAAGGCGGTCACCCTTCTGATATCGAGAACCTACAACTCGCACACTGGACCTGTAACAGACAGAAATCAGATAAACTTTTTAAAAATAACGAACCAAAAGAAAAGGTTATCTTAGGTAACAGGAACCTACCATTGAGCAGAGATTGGACAAAATATAGAAGCAAACTTTGAACAGAACTCTGAAATAGATAGGGGGGTACCCACCTCCCTATCGCTTCATTCGGACTACACTGTCTCACTGTACAAATATTCTCACGGCAAAACACGTGTTTTTTTTGGAAAGGATTAATATGGAAAATTATCGAGGAATTGATTATTTAAGAATTAAACTAAACAAGCATTCGAGAAGAATACGGCTTAGATACAAGCAATATGACATGAAAAAAGTTGACATATCACCAGGTATTACAATACCGATTGCATTGAGGGCGCAGTATAATTCTGTGCTCGGATGGTGCACGAAATCTGTCGATAATTTGGCAGATAGACTCATCTTTCGAGAGTTTTCGAACGATAATTTTAAAATAAATGAGATTTTTTCAATGAATAACCCTGATGTTTTCTTCGATAGTGCAGTTTTATCTGCTCTAATCGCATCCTGTTGTTTTGTATATATTTCAGATGATGGAACGGGATATCCCCGACTTCAAATTATTGAAGCGGATAAGGCAACTGGAGTTATTGATCCTATAACCGGTTTATTGTCGGAAGGATACGCTGTGTTGCAAACAGATCAATACAGCAAACCAGTAATTGAAGCCTATTTTACTCCAGAATATACAGAGATATTCAAAAATGGAGTATCGGATAAAAAAATAGACAATCCTACACCATACCCGTTACTCGTTCCAATCATTCACCGACCAGATGCCGTAAGACCGTTTGGTCGTTCTAGAATTTCTCGAGCAAGCATGGATATACAGAAAAAAGCGAAACGGACATTAGAACGTGCAGAAGTTAGTGCTGAATTCTATTCATTTCCGCAAAAATATGTAGTGGGAACAAGCCCGACAGCTGATCCTTTCGAAACATGGAAAGCAACAATTTCATCAATGCTGGAGTTCACAAAAGATGAAGATGGAGACTCTCCAAAACTTGGACAATTCACGCAACAATCAATGAGTCCATATACAGAACAATTAAGAATGAATGCTTCATTATTCTCGGGCGAAACAGGACTTAGTCTTGATGATTTAGGTTTTGTGTCTGATAACCCTTCTAGCGCAGAAGCGATTAAAGCATCTCACGAGAATTTGAGAATGATGGCGAGAAAAGCTCAAAGAACATTCGGGAGTGGATTCCTCAATGTCGGATACCTTGCAGTGTGCATGCGTGATAAGCAGACATACGAACGAAAAGAATTTTATAAAACAAAAGCAAAATGGGAACCAATTTTCGAACCGGATGCTACGACTTTCGGGTTAATTGGAGATGCTGCATCTAAGATTAATATTGCTGTTCCGGGGTTCATTGATGAAGAGATACTAAGAGACCATCTTGGATTAGGGGGTAAAAAGGATGAATGACATTGCTCCTGATTTACTAAAAAAGTTAAAAAAATATTTCGCCGAGAAATACAATAACGATCCAGAAATCAAGAGAATACTTAATCTTGAAAACCTAAGTTATGCAGATGCAAACAATTTTGCGATCAGAGTGGGTGAGATCTTGGCAAATACATATCAAGAATTGTTGACTCCAGTAACTCTTCCAGATGGTCGAATGTATTGGAATATTGCGGAACGAATAATCGAACCAACGATGAAGCATAATTTTGATATAATCAGTAAGTTTACTTCTCGCGTTCAATCCTACTTAAACAAAGAAGCGGGATTAGGACTCAAAGCAATCAAACCACAGTTGAATGAGGACCGAATAAAGGGAATACTGGAACGACTCGCAGCAGAAGAACTATACGCTGACATTAAGTGGATATTGAATGAGCCAATCGTGAACTTTTCACAGAGTATTGTTGATGACAGTATTAAAGCAAATGCCGAATTTCACGCACGTGCAGGTTTAAAGCCTAAAGTAGTTAGGGTTTTGGACGGAACAGGTTGCGAATGGTGTAGAAGCCTTGCGGGTGAATATTCATATCCAAATGTACCGAGTGATGTTTACCGTAGACATGAAAAATGCAGGTGCACCGTTGAATACAAAACCGGAGACGGGCGAATTCAAAACGTTCATTCAAGAAAGTGGATTTAGTATTTTTTAGAAAGGAATGTGAGCATGGCTAAGAAGGGAAGTCAAAAACCAACTCAGTCAATCATACTCTCGGCTAAAAACAGTTTATTTGAAGATGCTGTCAATCTTTATGAAAAATCAGGAAGAAAAGCGCGGCAATGGCAAATTAATCTTTTGAAAGCAATTCTGTCGAGAAATAAAAAAGGATTGTGGGAACACACGAAATTCGGTTGGTCAATTTCTAGGCGTAACGGGAAAAATGAGGTAGTTGCACAACGAGAAATGATTGGAATCGTAATGCTTAGTGAGAAAATACTTCATACAGCCCACAGAACGACAGCAAGTCACGAAGCGTGGGAACGCCTAACAAATTTATTGGATAGTGCAGAAATTGAGTATGAATCTTTAAGGGCATCCGGAAGAGAGAGAATCACTATTTCGGGCGGTGGTAAAATCGAATTTAGAACTCGGTCATCGAAAGGGGGATTGGGAGAAGGATTTGATGTATTAGTAATCGATGAAGCTCAAGAGTATACGGACGACCAAGAATCAGCACTTAAATATGTTATCTCAGCAAGTGAAAATCCACAGACACTTTTTTGCGGAACCCCGCCTACACCACACTCTAGCGGAACTGTATTTACCAATCTTCGAAATAACACTTTAGCGAAGTCTGTAAAAAATGCCGGGTGGGCAGAATGGTCTGTTCCTGAACAAACAGATCCTTACGACAAAAAAGCATGGTATGCAACAAATCCATCACTTGGGCAAGGATTAACAGAAAGATCAATCGAAGATGAAATAGGTAACGATGTGATTGATTTCAATGTTCAACGTTTGGGATTGTGGCTGAAATACAATCAAAAATCAGCTATAAGTGAAGCAGATTGGGAGTCTGTTAAAGTTGAAAAACTTCCGATTATTAAAGGTAAGTTATTCGTTGGTATAAAATATGGTGTCGACGGCACAAATGTGGCACTAAGTATCGCTGTCAAAACTGAAGACAATCGTGTCTTTGTAGAAAGTATTGATTGTAAGTCGATTCGTCACGGAACTGGTTGGATATTAGATTTCATTAAGAAAAGCGATGTTGAAAAAGTTGTGATAGATGGAGCAGGGGCACAAAACATACTTGCGCAAGATATGAAAGAGTATCGGATTAAAAATCCAGTACTTCCAACTGTCAAAGAAGTCATTATTGCTAACTCATCGTTTGAGAGGTCGCTATATCAAGATAAACTATGTCATTTAAACCAGCCATCCCTGACACAAGTTATTGTCAATTGCGAAAAAAGAAATATCGGAACTAATGGAGGTTTTGGATATAGATCGCAATTTGAAGAAAATGACATATCTCTCATGGATAGTGTCATATTGGCGCATTGGGCTTGCATTGAAAGCAAACCAGTTGCACCTCAAAAAATCAGGTATTAAACAAACACCAAAGCGGTGTTTTTTAATATTTTTACTTACGCGTACGCCATGCGGGAAGGCGGAAAAGAGGTTATGTTATGGAAGAATTTAAAGTAATAGAATCGCAAGAAGCTTTAGATGCAATTATAGAGAAACGTCTTCGCAGGGAGCGAGAAAAGTATTCAGACTATGATGAAATCAAAGCTAAAGCTGACAAATATGATGATCTTGAACAAACGACAAATTCGAGAATACTCGAATTAGAGACGATAATTCAAGAAAAAGATGGCAAATATACTGATTTTGATAACCAAATCAACCAATTAACCGGAGATAACCAAAAACTTAGAATGTCAGAAATGAAAACTCGAGTCGCATACGCTCACGGTATACCATTTGATTTGGCACAAAGACTTTCGGGTGACGATGAAGAAAGTCTCATTCAAGACGCACAAGCACTATCATCATATATAAAAGGTCCATCGTACGTGGCACCTCTAAAAGATACAGATGCACCAAGCGACAATAGAGCGCATGCATATCAAAATTTACTTAATGTAACAGAAACAGGAGAATAAAAATGTCAGAAACATTATCAAGAGGAACATTATTTGATCCAGAATTAGTAACAGATTTAATCAGCAAGGTAAAAGGGCGCAGTTCATTGGCCGTTTTATCGAACCAACAACCGATTCCATTTAATGGTCAAAAGGAATTCATCTTTACAATGGATAGCGAAGTAGATGTTGTTGCTGAAAATGGCAAGAAATCACATGGCGGAATGTCTTTAGATCCAGTGATTATCATGCCAATTAAAGTCGAATATGGCGCACGAGTTTCAGATGAATTCTTGTATTCAACTGAAGAAGAAAAAATCAAAGTTCTTGAAGCATTCAATGATGGATTTGCTAAAAAGGTAGCCAAAGGAATCGACCTCATGGCTTTCCACGGAATCAATCCACGAACAGGTGCTGCATCGACGGTCATCGGAGATAACCACTTTGATAAGAAGGTCACACAAACAGTCGATTATGTCGCTTCTCAAGTTGAAGAAAACATCGAGGCTGCAATCAACATGGTCCAAGGTTCCGAAAATGTGGTTACAGGAATTGCGTTAGATACTACCTTATCTTCAGCGCTAGCAAATTTAAAAGTAAATGGCGTAAAACAATATCCTGAATTAGCCTGGGGCGCAAATCCGGGTGCAATCCGCGGATTAAAAGCAGATATCAACAATACTGTGTATAACGCATCAAGCAAAGATCACGCCATCGTTGGTGACTTTGCAGATATGTTTAAATGGGGCTATTCGAAACAAGTTCCGTTCGAAATCATTAAATATGGTGATCCAGATAACTCAGGTAAAGATCTTAAAGGTTATAACCAAGTATATCTTCGTGCAGAAGCTTATGTCGGATGGGGGATTATCGATCCGTCTGCATTCGCTCGCGTCGTAGAAGTCAAAGTGGAGGGATAAAACATGAAATACATAAATACTAAAACGGGGGCTATCATCGATAGCCCCTGCAATATTTCTGGCGGTGACTGGAAAGATTTTCAAGAACAAAAAAAACTCACTTCACCTGTTAAGGAAATTGAAAACGATAACAAAGGCACACCGATAACTCAAGAAACAGGAAATGAAGATGATGATCTGTTGATTAAATCAAAGCCTGAGCTTGTGGTATTGGCAGAAGAGTTAGGATTAGGAAACCTCAACAAACTCAACAAACTCAACAAACCTGAAATCATTGATAAAATAAATGAAGCGCTTAATGACATTGAGGATAATCAAACAGAAGGATTAGAAGGGTAGATCTCGATGGAACCATTTGCAACTGTTGAGGATGTTAAAAATCTATTTCGTGATTTACTCAATGAAGAAATAACACGTGCAGAAAAACTACTTCCGATTGTCTCAGATTCACTTCGTGAAGAAGCGTTTAAAGTAGGTAAAGACATCGATGCTATTATGGCAGAACGTGCAAGTTATAAAAATGTCGTCAAATCAGTTACGGTCGATATTGTAGCACGGGTCCTTATGACTTCAACAGAACAAGAGCCTATGGTTCAATCCAGTGAGTCTGCACTGGGATATTCGTTTAGTGGTACATTTCTTGTTCCAGGTGGCGGACTTTTCATTAAAAACTCCGAATTAAGCCGTCTTGGGCTACGTAGACAAAGATATGGAGTCATCAATCTATATGACACGGATTAAAGGTGAAACTATTAAGCTGATTTCTTTTGCTTCTACCGGTGACAAAGACCCTTTCGGCAAAGAAATAAAGACTGAAGTACCTACATCGGTAGATAATGTTCTGATTGCGCCTGTGTCTGCGGACGATATCGTTAATAATCTTGAATTGTACGGTAAAAAAGCTGTCTATGTTCTCGCTATCCCTAAGCGTGATGAGAATCATTGGGAAGATTGCGTTGTAGAATTCTGGGGCGAACGCTTTAAAGTATTCGGAAAACCACTAAAAGGGATGGATGCTCTAATTCCTTTAGATTGGAACAAGAAAGTGATGGTCGAACGATATGAGTAAACCAAAAATCGAATTGAATAACAGCGCGATCAGAGATTTGCTACGAGGCGAAGATGTGCAAAATGCATTATCATCAAGAGCAAACTCAATAAAATCAAAACTCGGTGAAGGTTATGAAACGGATATCTATGTCGGTAAAAACCGCGCCAATGCTAGTATAAGAGCTGAAAGCAAAGAAGCAAAGCGCGATAATAAGAAAAATAACACGCTTCTTAAGGCGATGAACTTATGATTGAACCATTAATTGTAGAGCACTTATCTGATAAATTGTCGGTATTTGTAGGGCTCGAACATCCTGATGAAAAACAAGATTCTTATGTGGTTTTTGAAAAGACGGGTTCAACTCGTTCAAATCATTTAATTGGATCGATGTTTGCGTTTCAAAGTTATGCGAATTCCAAGTTTGAAGCTTCAGTCCTAAATCAAAAAGTCATTGATGCGATTTTATCACTTGAACATTTTAACAGGGTTGTAAGTGTAAAGCTGAATAGCGACTACGATTTTACAGATACCGAAACAAAACGATATCGCTACCAAGCGGTATTTTTAATTAAACATTACTAAAATGAAAATTAAGGAGGCATTATATGTCAAAACAAGAATACGTAACATATGGAAAGCCTAAAGTCGGTGGGGCGGTATCAATCGCTCCGATTGGAACTAAAGCGCCAACCGATGCGAAAGCGGCTCTAGATGCTGCTTTTAAGGGATTGGGATATATCAGTGAAGATGGTCTTGTGAACTCGAATACCCCAGAAATTTCAACTCTAAAATCTTGGGGCGGAGATACAGTACTAGCGATGCAAACAGGCAAGCCTGACACCTTTGCATATACCCTTATTGAGGCGTTAAATGTTGACGTCATGAAACAAGTCTACGGCGGGTCAAATGTTACAGGAACCCTTGAAACTGGAATCACCATCAAGGCAAATGCAAAAGAAACCGAACCCAATTTGGTTGTAATTGATATGATCTTGAAAAATGCGCTCAAACGTATCGTAATTCCGCATGCTCAAGTTATTACGGTTGGCGATATCACGTACGCCGATGAAAGTGCAGTAGGCTACGAAACGACAATTCAAGCCTTCCCTGACAGTGAAGGTAACACGCACTTCGAATACATCATCAGCGCAGAAAACGTCCAAGAAGCTTCGGCACCCGTAAATACGGAAGGTGGTAAATAATGCTTAAAGGAATCACAAAATCAGGCTTTAATTATGAGGTAACAGATGAACGCTTGGATGATTATGAGTTAATCGAAGCTCTTGCTGAAGTTGATACAAACCCGATTTTACTTCCGAAAGTAATTAAACTACTTCTAGGAGAATCGCAAAAAAATGAATTGATTGATCACATCAAAGTTCAGAATGGCAAAGTTCCAATGAGTAAAATATCAGAAGAAGTATTGGATATTTTTAACGGAACGGGTAAAGAAATAAAAAACTCCTAATCCTCTCCAGGATGATAAGCCTCGATGAAGAAGCTTTAATATGCGATTTAGCAGAGACATATCATATATACGAATATAAGAGGCTACCTATGAGATTGGTAGCCTCTTTTGCTAATGGTTTACGCGAGGGTTCGAGAATTCGAATGATTATGTCAGTAAGTAATGTTTCAACCGAAACACTGCTACTAGCTTCTATTTTCGACAAACTGAACATACTTATTTGGCAAAATACGAAAGATGGCCGTAAGGGCGCAAATAAACCAGTGAGCCTTGCAGCAAAATTTATCGAGGTTGAAGCAAAGGAAAATTCGTTCACCTCTGGGGAGGATTTTGAGAAAAGAAGAAATGAATTACTGGTAGAGATTGGAGGTGTTGGAAATGGCGGATAGTGGAGGGCCAATCGCAAAGTCATTCTTGCAAATAGTTCCTACGACAAAAGGCTTCAAGGAAGCTTTAACAAAGGATATTGATGGTCCATCTGAAGAAGTCGGAAGAAGTGCCGGAAATAAAATTGGAACTGCGTTAAAAGCAGCTTTAGTTGCTGTGGGTGTTGGGAAAATACTTAAAGATGCGATTACTGCCGGTGGCGAACTTGAACAAAACCTTGGGGGAACCGAGGCTGTATTCGGGCAATTCGCAGATAACATAAAGAATAGTGCACAAGATGCCTATCTTAACATGGGACTATCGGCTTCAGACTATATGGCAACAGCAAATAAAATGGGTTCGTTGTTTCAAGGGTCAGGAGTAGAGCAACAGAGAGCACTTGATCTAACATCGTCTGCGATGCAACGAGCAGCCGATGTGGCTTCTGTAATGGGGTTAGATACAACAATGGCGATGGAGTCGATTGCTGGTGCTGCAAAGGGGAACTTCACAATGATGGACAACCTCGGTGTCGCTATGAACGCTACTACACTCCAAGCATATGCACTTGAAAAAGGTATTAATTTTGATTGGAATACAGCAAGTAATGCCGAAAAAGCAGAACTCGCAATGAAAATGTTTATGGATAAAACGACACAATACGCAGGTAACTTCGCGCGTGAATCTGCCGAGACATTCTCTGGGTCCTTGGGTGCAATGAAAGCATCTTGGCAAAATGTTTTAGGTAATATGGCGACAGGTGCGGATATTAGTGCTCCCTTAGAAACTCTGAGCACGAGTATTATTAATTTTGCAAAGAATGCATTACCTATGGTAGGAAATGTTTTAATGCAACTACCTACTGTATTGGTTGAAGTATTGACATGGGCTGTGCCGCATGTAGTTGACATGGGATTAAAGGTAATCGCTTCTTTAGTTCAAGGAATTGCTGAAGCATTACCGACACTGATTCCGGCAATGGTTGATGCAATAACTTGGATTGTGCAAGCTATAGTTGATAATATTCCGATTATCATTGAAGCCGGTGTTCAGTTGATCCAGGGTCTTATTGAGGGGATTATGAATTCTATCCCTATCTTAGTAGAAAGAATTCCTGAAATTGTAAATCAATTAGTAGGAACTTTACTTACGTTGATACCACTTATTATCGATGCAGGTATTAAATTATTTGTTGCCCTAGTTCAGGCACTACCGCAAATAATTATGGAAATTGTTTCGGTGTTGCCGCAGATCATTGATAGTGTTATTACAACACTACTTGATAATTTACCTTTATTAATCGATGCAGGTGTTCAACTATTTGTTGCACTTGTCGAAAATTTACCATTAATCATAAGTGTTCTAGTTTCAAAAATTCCAAGCATAATCTCAAGTTTAATTTCAGGATTTATGCAAAGTGTTCCGAAACTAGTTAGTGCGGGCTTTACACTGTTTGTTGCTCTCGTACAAAATTTACCATCGATTATCTCTCAAATTGTGGGAGTAATTCCACAAATAATATCGGGGATTGTATCGGGGTTCTCGAATGGAATTAGCCAATTATTCAATATCGGTGGTCAAATGATGGATGGCTTAAAAAATGGAATTGCCAATGCAGCATCGCGCGTTGTTGAAGGGGCAATGGAGGTTGCATCCAATATCCTTGGAGGAATTAAAGGTTTCTTCGGTATTCGCTCACCATCTAGAGTCATGGCGGAAGTCGGAAAGTTCCTAGATGAAGGATTGGCTGGCGGTATTTCGGATAATATGAAACCGATAACTAAAGCGATGGATGCTGTTGGCGATATAGCTAATCAATCTTTCGAAAGTCAAATTGGTTTTGCTATTGCCGACCCTGATGGATTCAATAACACAGTCAATTCAATTGAACAACAACTTACTGTATCCCAAGGTCAGAAACAACCTGCTGTGCTAACATTCAATTTTGGAAATCGTGTTTTTGAGGCATTTGTTGAGGACATAACGGATGTTCAAAACAAAAAAATTGATCTTCAACTGAAATACTAAGGAGCCACTATGGATAAACAAAAATATTGTACACTTACCTTTAATGGCCGGACAATCGATGAACTAGTAAAGGGATATACGACGATTAACGTCGAGGGAAGATTTCTATCGTCTAATGTGTTAAACTCAGCATCAACGAATGCCGATGGTGAGTTTTTGCTTTCCAAAAGAAAAGCCGCGAAGATATTAACAGTGCATTTTCTTCTTAAAGCATCCTCTAGTAAGGAATTTCTTTCGAAAACCAAGAAAATTAACGAAATGCTTCAGTCCGATGGGCTTGTAAAAGTTAAGTTTGGGGACGAGGAGTATTACCGTATGGGGGTTGTGAGTGATATAAGTAATCCTCCATATGATAGCCACCAAGGGGTTGGCTCAATTCAAATTTATTGTCCAGACCCGTTTGCATACAGTGAAATTGTACAAACGACCCAAGAAATTAAGTCTGAGTATCCATCGTTTCCTGTGAAGATAGAAAGTATCAAAACAACAATATCCGGTGCGGCTTCTAAGCTAATTATTCGTAACGAAACAAGAGGGTCAAAGATTATTTTGAATTATGATTTCGAATCAGAAGATTTAATCGAAGTCACAATGGAAACAATTAAAGTCAATAATGTCGACAAGAGAGAAATCTTGGACTTTGTTTCAAGTGATTATTTAAACTTCGAAATATACTCAGGTGACGTAATAACTCTTTCTTCTAATGATCCATTTGCCATTGAATACAGAGAGAAGGTGCTTTGATGAAAGGCGCCTTTTTATTTGATAATAACAAAACTTTAATCAAAAGCATCCAATCGTTAGAAATGCTCGAAAATACTCAGGAAATGGAGTTGAATGGCTTGATTACTGCTTCGATATCTTTTAAGTACATGGAAGAAATTGAAGACGCTGCATACTTCGGAGTGAAGGACAGCAATACGTTTTGGCTCTATAAAATTAGAGGACTTACTAAAGAGAACGATTCAATAAAATTTAATGGTGTGCATATCTTGTTTGATGACTTGAAAGGAAGACTTGTCGAAGAAATGCGTCCAAGTGGTGTAACAATTTCAATTGTTATGTCTCGAATTCTTGAAAACACTGGATGGACATTAGGTATTGTTCAAAGTAACTCGGTAGCGTCATCTAGCTATTATAGCCAATCTACTTTAAGTGCCTTTGCAGATGCAATCGAGAAGTGGGATGTGGAATTTGAACCGCGCTTAACGTTTGTCGATGGAATCATCGTAAAGAAAGAAATCGATATTTATGATAGATTGTCCAAAGATTATGGAAGATGGTTCGAATATGGCGACAAGCTTATTTCAGTTACTGCAGAAACTTCTACCGATGACCTATTTACTGCGTTCATGGGACGCGGAAAAGGCGAACAAATCGAAGGTACGGGCGGTTTCGGAAGAAAGATTACTTTTAAAGACATTGAGTGGTCTAAATCTAAGGGGGATCCCGTCGATAAACCGAAAGGTCAATCGTTTGTGGAGCTTCCATCCGCGACTAAAGAGTTCGGATATAATGGCTTGGTTCCAAAAATTGGCATTATTGATTTTTCGGACATTGAAGACAAAAGTGAACTTCTTGAACGAACCTACAAATACCTTGTTGAAAATGCAAGACCTAAAATTCAATTCAAAGGAAGTGGACTAGCCGCTAAAGATATCGAATTGGGCGAGACATGCGCCGTGATTCATTCTGACATGAACATTAGATATAAAACCCGTGTATTCAAGGTTAAACGAGACTTTCTTAACGAGGAAGTAATACAGTTTGAGTTTGGCGATAAAGTTGTATTAAGTGTGGCCCAGCGCCAAAAAGACGAAGACAAGAAAAATGAAGCTGTTCAAAAAGAAAACGACGATCGTTTCGAAAAAACCTTAGAAAAAATCAATGAATCATACTTCAATGGCGATGGCCATAACTACGAACTTAAGTCGGGAAACCCTTATGGACTACCTGCTGGTTATTATAGTTTTGATAAGCCCATCGATATGAATCCTGAAGAAGTAATTGGAATGAGTGCAGGAAAACTTGTGATAGCGAACAAAAAAGACGCGACGGGCCAATGGGAGTTTAGGACATTTGGAACTGGAAACGGCTTTGTGGCTGATGAAATAACCGCAGGCACATTAAATGGTAATTTACTACAAGCGGGAACAGTTCTGGCAGAAGCAATTAGCGTAAATGCTAAACAGGATATTCGCGAGGGTCTTGCAAAAACAGCTGACTTGGAAGTGACTTCCGAGAGATTATCTTTCGAAATCGATGAAAGAAAACTTGGGGAAGAATATTTACGTGCGGAAATGGTCCAAACAGTTACAGACTTCAGCTTGCAATTCCAAAAAGAAATAGAACTTCAAGGTGGTGAAATCGAGAAAATTAATTCATACTTCGATTTCAATATCGATGGCTTCGAAATTGGAAAAGGAACGAGCGATTTTTCGATTCTACAAACCAATGATGGTATCTACTTGAACCATAAAGGTGTACCGATATCTAGTTGGCGAATTGTTGAAGGAGTTCCGCAAATGGATGTTACTGCATTGATTGTCCTAGAGCGAATTATCATGGGAAACCATGTAATTATGAAACATAAGAACCAGGATGAATTAAAAAGCGGTACCTTATGGCAGCATATGAGAAAGATGGGGTGATGTAGATGGCATGGGTTAAAGCGGCGAGTAAACCATTTCCTAACGATAGTCGTTATGTGGCTGAGATTTGGTATGAAATTGGAGATCAAAACTTTCAAGATAATACAACTCAAGTTAGATGGGAACTAGGGATCCGAAAACTTAGCGGTGACGGATATTGGGATAGTAGTAAAAATAGTTATCTTACATCACAATGCTACGGCGAAAGTTACGACATTCCTTTCAGTTATGACTTTACGAACACAAGCTATATCGCCATTGATTCGTGGTCATGGAGATCTGTTCAGCATTCATATGATGGAACTAAGTCTATAACAATGTGGACGAAATTCAGCCTTACAAGATTTGGTTATGTTGAGTTTGGATATAATCTGACACTTCCAACCATCCCTAGACACGTCGCGTTCACTCCCGCATGGAACACTAGTCTCAAGGCGCGTAGATTTGGGTATAAGGTTTCGATGCCTAGTTCCTCTCACTCATGTAATATCACGCTCCGAGGGAAAACTGATGGCACAGAAAATTTTTGGTCTAAATCGTTAAGTAAAGCAGAAGAAATCGTCGCACCTTTATCCGATGATCAATATAAAAAACTTGCGGAAAGTTTTGCAAGCGTGAACCTTAAGCCGTTAACATGGTTAGTTGAAACATTCATAAATGGAAAATCAATTGGAACCAAGTCATATAGTGAAAACATTGTCTGGGATATTCAATACATTCCACCGGAACTTTCATATAGTTTAATTCAGCCCACTTCGTTACATAACGACCTTAAAAATGAAATTCTTATTGGCTATACAAAGATTAAAGTAGTAGCGACATCTAAAACGCAACCATTTCAGAATATGTGGGTTCCTTCAGATAAATGGAAAACAGCATTAAACGGTATTTATAAAAACGGATCTTCAAGTACACATGAGGTTACGAAGGATTCATTAATCATCGGTTCTCAATGGACTGATAATCACCAAAAAGTAAGTTCAATGGCTCAGAGTGTAGATGAAAAAGCTATACCGTATACACGACCAACCGTGAAAATCGAACAACTTAAAAGGGTGAACGCATTAGGGAATGACGATTTACTAGGAACTAATGTTTTTGTGAAAGCAACTATCGGATTCAACCCACTGAACAATAAAAACGGTATTATTCTAGTTCAAATTGGAATTGGGTCATATGCGACTATCACAACTCAACAGTTGGCTGATGGTCACACAATTACGAATGTTGATATAAATAAGGCACACACGATCAATATTAAGGTAGCGGATAAAGTAACGACCGATAATGTGTTTTCATCGAACATCTCCAGTGGTAGTGTTGACTTATACATAGGTGGAAACGGTGAAGTCGGTGTCGGTATGATCAATAACAAAGATGCTAACTCGCTACAAGTTAAAGGGCAAGCATATCAAAACGAAAATGATCCGATTAAGGATTTCTTTGCTCAGCCAATTGCTTTAACTACAACTATAAATTTTAATGATTATTGGAAAAGAGGGATTTATTCCCTGTCAAATACAGTAAATGCAAACAACTCATCCAATAGCCCTAAAGCCGGAGCCGGTTTCCTAGTTGTGAGAAATCTAAGTGACTATTCGGAAATACCGAGTCCAAATAAGACGTGGCTTTACGTTTGGCAAGAGTTTGAAAATTTATCTGGCGCAATATACTCAAGGCATATGGGGACTGGATCGGGAACCATTCCTGTCTGGTCTGAATGGCGAAGAACAGATGTTCCAATTCAACCTGCAGATGATATCGAAGCGCGTGGACCAAATTTTATTAAGTGGTCAAGTGGTGACATGGAGCAGTGGGGAACATACAACCTTGTAACAGCCATAGACAAGCCGTATGGTAGCGGATACTACAGTGGTGTTACTGCCAATATGAAATTTCCGATTGCATTTACATCAAAGCCAAACCTTTCCGTAACAGTTGAGGATAACTTTGCCAATAGTGTTGTACCTTACTTAGTTTCGAATACAGGAGTTCAGATTTGGTATGTATACGGTCTAGAAAAACATGTATCATCGACAAGATTAATACATTGGACAGCGAGAGGAAGGTGGAAGTGATGATAAACGAACGTATCAAAAAATTGGAGATTGATTTAGAAAATCTAAATCCAAAATTGGTGGAATTTAACAAAGTCGTAGAATCAGAACAACTGAAGCTTAGCGAGGCAATGAATAATCGTAATCTTGTTAAAAATCAGGTGGATGTATTAAATGAAGAAATTATGTTTTGGAAGACTGTTCAGGAAAAAGTTTCGAAACTAGGTATACAGTTAATGACAGTAGATGTCGATACAGACATAGAGGAGTAATTATGAACGAAATCATATTATTTATTAAAAGCGATCCATTGTGGGTCGCTTTAGTATTATTACCGCTAGCAATCATAGCGAAGAATTTACTCGGTGCAGGTCACGCACAACAATATAATCAATTAAATTGGAACTATCTGAAACGTGGATTGTACAAAGGATTACTAATTTACATGGCAATCGCGGTTCTGTCCGTCATGGCTGCTCTAAGTAATGATTTGAGTGTCAACGTTAATGGAACGAGTTTAACGCTCGTACAAGCCGTTACTGTGATAATCATGGGAGCGGTCGCCGTATACGTTAAAGATATCTTTGCACTGTTTCTACTAATCTTTAAACAACCAACAACTATTGATGAAAATAAAGTAATTAAAACAGAAAGCGGTACTTATGAGTACCAGGAGGACAAGTAATGTTACAATTCACAGAATATGCTCAACAAGTTGGGTTAACAGTCAAACAAAACTTTACAGGTAAAGTAAGCTCAGTTTACGGATCAACACGTGCATCAAGCGCTGCACATCGAAAACCCATTGAAATGGTAGTAATTCATACAACCGCAAATACCGCACCTGCAGTTAACGAAGCAGCAAACCTTGCGAATAACAATGGAACCAACTCATTCAATGCAGTAGCGGATGCAAATGAAGTATATGAAACAGTACGCTTCAGTGATGTTTCCCATCATGCTGGAGACAAGGATGTTAACCAACGTTCTATCGGTGTTGAACTAGTTGAATCCAACATTGAGCAAGGATACATTAACTTAGTTAAGTATCTTGGATATGCAATGGCTCAATTGGGCTTGTATCCGTCCACAAAGACCGTAAGATTGCATGGTGAGTTTGTACACACATCGTGCGGTACGTTCTACAAACGCAAAGGAATGAACCATATCGTTCGTGATATTATCAAATACTACGAGATTGCATTAAATGGAACTTCACAAGAAGTAACACCAACTCCTAAACCTGAACCAATTATTAAATCAAATGAACAGATTGCAGCACAAGTTATGCGTGGTGATTGGGGTAATGGTGATGATCGATACAATCGACTCACAAATGCAGGTTATGACTACTATGCAATCCAAGACATTATCAATGGCGGAGTAACGCCTACAAAATCAATTAATGATGTAGCGAACGCAGTTATTCGTGGCGACTATGGAAATGGTCAAGCTCGCTATGACAAGCTACGTGCAGAAGGATATGATGCAGATGAGGTCCAATCTAGAGTGAATGAGATTTTAGGATAGTTCTATGTCCAACTATGAATTTATGGGAATGATTGTACTTGTTGCTATTCCTACAGTCACAAGTATCTTCAAGTTATCAATTTCAATTGCTAAATTTGCAAATGCTGTAGAAAACCTAACTGCATGGCAAAAAATCAAAGATGATAAGGATGACGAACAAGACAAACGCTTGGATAATCATCAGCAAGAAATCGATAAGATTAAGAAAAATCATTATGAAAAAAACAGAATAAACTAAAAAATGGCCATTTTCTTTTGTGAAAGTGGTCTTTTTTCTTCGTGTTCATTGAGTAATACACGTGTTCATTGAGTAATACAATAGAAGCGCAATAGAAACTAGATAGTAATGTGCTATGTTCAATGTGGTTGTATACCTATAATTACATCTCGTATCTAAAATACAGCCATTATACGCTCGCTGGAGTGTTAGAATCTGACCTACTCCCGTGAGTTTGTGAAAAAAGAAGGTTGCCCTTCTTTTTTATAGATTTACAATATAGTCAATAAAAGTAACAACTTAAGCAAAATGCATTCATCTTTTTATATATTTAGTCGTATACTTTTGTTG
>NZ_WTSY02000028.1 GCF_009828775.2 Erysipelothrix aquatica
ATTACTAAAGTCATAATCTTTATTCGTCGCCGCTTTCGGAAATTCAAAGAGAGAATATATCGTCTTTTTTTTATTCAATCTCTTTAAACCATCAAAATTTTTTTTCATCTAATTTTCCTTTCAATAAAAAAAATGACTACTCATATGAATAGTCTAGAATATAATAGAATGGCAAGTTCATAAATACTTCAATCACAAACATAACAAGCATTACGAATAGCGTTTCAATAATGTTACCGGCAATTGTAGTAGCGATAAACTTAATAATTGAACGCAATTTAGTTCCTGTAGTCTTCCTTCCATTCGGTAAAGGTTTGTTCTTTTTGTCAAAACGCCCCTTCACTTTCTTTCCGTTTTCTACATTCACCTCAACTTCGATTCTGAATTTGAATTTCATATAAGTTCCTCCTAGATTTACCTAGAAGGCCACGTCATTTACTCTGTTTGCTAGAATATGAACAGGCCATCTAAGTAATAGTAAATTTTGAGGACTATTTTAGCAATTACGCTATATATATATATGTCTCCTATTCACTATTACTAGATTTATCAACTATCTTCGATAGTTAAGAACTGCTACAATTGTGCAGACAGATTCCTTTTAGGGCTCCCAGCTGGCAATTGTTGCTCGGTTTTAACCAAATTTTACACTGAACAAAAAATCAGTGACATAGTATGACTAGCTTGTTACTATTTATACTATAGCAAGATAAACTCTGTTTGTCTACATACTAATATTTACGGATTGAGTAAAATAAGTGTGAAACCTCAATTTATTATGATTTTTGGGTTAAC
Source organism: Erysipelothrix aquatica (assembly GCF_009828775.2). Lineage (GTDB taxonomy): Bacteria > Bacillota_I > Bacilli_A > Erysipelotrichales > Erysipelotrichaceae > Erysipelothrix > Erysipelothrix aquatica. The sequence goes on from NZ_WTSY02000028.1 coordinate 796, forward strand.
TCCATCCTGTTATTAAAATAAAAAACATTCCCTTAACTTAAACTAATGAACTTCACTTTTCAACCTTCTTTTTTAGAATTAACCTTTCAGCTATAAATTTCCTGCCAATGGTGCTATTCAAATATCCGTTGATAGTCTTGCTTTATACTTTCAAAAGACTTTACTTCCAATCTTGAATCATCCCCGAATAAATATACATATCCCTTGTGTGCATTCAGTGGTATAGAGTATCTACTTAATTCTGATGTTGCGCGATAAAACTCAGGATAGAGTAAATATGCTTTTTCTTCATTATGACGAAGACCCATGTAACTATACTCAGAATCGGGTTTCAGTCCGTAAAGATATTTGTTCCTTTTATCTTCTAAAAACAGCTCATTCATCTGGTTGACTAGAAACTGTCTTTCTTTTCCACTATAATCAACCGCCAATTTTGGACATGCTCTGCCTATTTCATTAAAAAGTTGGTTAGTAAAATAGTTACTAAAAGATTTTATATTAGGATCCCATTTATCACTTAACCAAAAGAACCCCACTATTCTATTAATGTTTTTATCAACAAATTCACTTCTATTTGCAAAACACTCAAAGCACGCGCCATCACTTTCCCGAATAAACTTCAATCTCACTAATGGATAATGAAATCCCGCACTTCTACAATCGGCTTGTTCTTCATCAGTGGCAATTCTTACAACTACATTATAATTCTCGTCATCAAAAAAGAGATCAAATGAAGTAATAGGAATATATTTTTCCCTCATACTATCTCTCAATGGCATTAAATTTCTCATTCCAGAATTTGTTAAGTTCGTATACTCTTCCATAGTATTTATCATCCATCAAAAATAAGTAAATGTTCGCAGGATAAATCATCCCTTAATATAATCTTTGTAATTAAAACTTTCAATTTACAGAACTTACCTGCAGCATTAGTATTCTATTTAATTTCCTTAATTAAATTCCACGCAACTCGTTTAAATTGAGCAATTAAATCTTTACATTTTCCATACTTACTTGACACTAATAGTGGTTTTTATATAATTTCTCGCTATTTGTAATATCAAAAGGGCATAATCTATCATGAACGATTTCTCTTCTTGAGTATAGTTTTCTCTCTCACTAAGCATCGATTTTTCTCCATGTCTGAAAACATGCAACTTTTTGTTGAATCTAGTCACGTCATCAGAAGTAATCAACCCGTATGTTAAATCATGAAATGGAATTGGATGATATCTCTTGCTATCTTTTTTTGCGATATTTTCGAATGTATTTCTGATAGTCGCAAGTTTTTCGTTTGCAGTCATAGTATTAAAATCTGTTCCTGATGTAGATACTAGCTTAATTAGTGCTTCCAGTTCCTGATCAAGATTATATGACTCTTCAGTTTTCTTTATGAACTTTAATTCTTCAAGATATCTCCCTCTATCGCTCCAACCTACTCCGCCGTATTGGCCATTACGACCAAATTTTTCTCCAGTTTTTATTCTAAATAATTCAACTGTATCTTCAAAACGAGGAGCCCTTTCAAGTAGATTAGGCATATTTGCAAGATAAAATCCTTCCTTGAATAAATAGAACGACAATAATGTAAACCTAAATTCTACTATTTTATCATTTGTCTCAGCTTTATAATACGGACTTAGCATTTTCTTCCAATTTTCTATTGCCTCTTCATCGTCAATTATATTATAAGTGTTTTTTGACGCATCAATATTTAGTTCATTCATGGCACGTAAATAAAATTTATTCACATCGCCAATCGCTTCTTCTATTATATAGTACTCATATAGATCCATGATATTCTCCTTAGTTGCTTATTACTTGTTTGTAATCGACGAATATTATTTCGACCACTTCTTTCTTGTACATGTCAATTATAATTTTTTCGACGTAAGAAAGCAAAAATTCTCGTTTTTGGTTATTTTCCATTGTTTCCCACTTCTGAAACCCATGATTAACAAGTCTTAATGAGTTGATAGAGTAGTCTGTTTTTTGTTCGTGTAGCATTCTCTCCGATTCATAGTAGTCATGATTGATAATTCCTTCCAAAAACATCTTGTCTAATAACTTTAATCTTCCATCAAGTCTCTTAAGTTTTACAATTTTATCACGAACATTTTCAACTACTTGACTTTCAATATAATCATTTATGTAAACAGCCACAAGTTTATCGACTATCTTCTCATTAATTCTAAGTTGCAACGTACCAGAATAGATGTATTTATAAACTATGCTAGGTTTATTTGTTGGCTGACTTCTCAATCTTTCTCCAGTTGTAAAACAATAACACAGACCTTCAAATATATATGAGTACTTTTTTCTAGTGTTTCTACTATCAAGAGCAATTGAGCAGTTCTAAAGTCTTTCTCATCAATAATGCTAGGACTATGTCCATCTATATTGACTCTATTGTTGTTGAAATTACCATAATATATACTATTGGTTAAAATGGTTCTAACCTTATCCATATCCCACCTTCTATTGTTACTTGATGTGCTATTCAGAAAGTGAGCTATATACTCCATGCTCCTTCTGTCGTTCACGTACATCATGAAAATAGCTTTAACTATTTTCGATTGATTGTAATCAATAGTTAACCTGTTATCAATTTTTTTATATCCGAACGGAGCCAGCCTCCCTTTCGCATAGTTCCCTTCAGTTGCAGATTGATCTAGCCCTCTTTTCGTTCTCTCAGAGTTCGTTTCTTGTTCCCACTGTGCAATTAGAATGATGATCATTATAAAGAATCTACCCATTGCAGTTTTCGTTTCTACCTTCTCTTTGATGCTAACCAATTCCACATCATGCTCATCAAACAATTCAATAATGCGAATTAGGTCTTTAACTCTTCTTGTCAGTCGATCTAGATTATGAATTACAACTTTGGCTATTTCTCCATTTTTAATATCTTTAATTAGTCTGTTCATTTCTTTTCTGTTTAGGTTCTTAGCTGAATATCCATCATCAACATATACTTCAATCTCATTTGAATAATCCGACTGAAAGACAGATATGTAACTCTTAACAGTTCTAACTTGCTCCCTTAAATTAAATCCCTGCTCCGCCTGTTCTCGAGTGCTGACTCTCGCGTACACAGCAGTTTTCTTACTTTTATTCAATTCAATGTATCCCCCAATTCATTACACAAAATGTATTTTATCAAATTGGTTCACATGTAACAAATTGTATATTTATGGACAAAGGCGAGCTTTACACTCGCCTTTGTTCATAAATATGACATATTATTCAAAAACCTTAATAAAACCTCCAGGGTATTCTTTTTCATATTGTGTATTCCCGTTACCAAATCGAAGTAATGTATAAGGATCATTCAAAACATATTCAGGAACATCAAAAACTACCGCTCTTGTTGCAGAGTTGTAAAAACTAAGCGAGTAATTGTGATCTTCAGGTTTACCTACATATCCATTCTGTTGATTAAGGGCATAGGCAAAGTTTGAAAAAGAACCATCAGGTAATTTTCTACTAGCCACATTTTTAAACTCTTCGTTTTTAACACTCAGAGTAGCTACGGTGTCTATATGCGCATTTCTATCTCTAACACTAAGTCTTGTATTATAGTCAAGATGAAATACAATAAAGACCGAATTTTCAGGATACACACCATCTATTTGCTCTAATGTTTCTGTCTTTATCAATGTTACATTAAGTTTATCAAAGTTTGGAGAATTCCAGTAATTAAAAGTTGTAGATTTTCGTTTTTGTTCATTTTGTTTCCTATCTGATTTATCAGTTAACTCATTATTTTCCGAACTCGAATTGGAAAATTTCTTTACTTCAGAATCTTTTGTAGTAGTCATTGAAGAAGCAGTGTTTATTTTGCTCACAGACAAAAACACATATATGATGACCAGCGGTAAGGCTCCTATAATTAATCTAGTTATTACCGATGTCTTTTCAAATTTCCCTTTTTTAACAAATATGACCAAACCAACTACATAGAGCACAAGTATTATGACGAGAAAATCAAACATTTTTTCACCTCTCTAATTTCTTCTATTCTTGTTGCTACTAGAATAAATATGTATCAATTCCATATTTACCTTAGAATAGCCTTCTGTAGATATATAGATTTAAATTTTCACGTAAGCCATATAAGCATTTCCACTCATGCTATCAATTAAATCTTTTCCATTTACAGAGGCATAATCTCCTCTTTTCACTTCGATGCGTTCCAAGTTCGATAACGCAAACCATCCCATTTTTGTTCGGTCATCATTATCCCAAATTGAAGGTATTGTGTATTCTATTGGGGGACTCAATACACTCCCCTTTCCAGCAAAATCAACATTTGCTCGAATTGCAAAACTTCCATCTTTCGTCATCAAGATAATTTTTTTAATACTATCTCTGTACTTTACATCTGGCGCTTTGTTTATTGTAAAGAGAACTTTCCCCTGATGCTCTCTGGCATGTAGATCATAAATGTTTATTCCTTCTTTAGGACTTAGATCACCATTGAATCTACTACCAAATTTATAAACAACCATTAGTTTATCAACCATTTAAAATCCTCCTTCTTCTATTCAATACACTTATCATATACTGAACCGATGATTTAGTAAATAAATAGTTGTAAGTTAGTTGTTTTTCAGTATACGTTCAGTCTATTTTAGTCAATCTTTATATAATCGATTATACAGATTTCATATTTCCTCATTTTAGTCAACAAACTAGTATTCACCTTTATTCTTTAGATACTCTTCCATAATTTTTTGTGAGCGTTTGTCTTTTTTGTAGAGTATATCATTCTCTATATTATCATTATCAAGGTCGTAATCCTTTTTCCTCCCAGGGAATACTGAATTACTATTTTTTGCATCAAAGTTTTCAGTTTCCTTGTCTAACAAAGCTGAAGCACGTTTAACAACATGGAAACCAAATCTCTCTCGTAACTCATCAATAGTCTTATCAATTGTTAACTCCCTAGTCTTTTCTTGTTCGATTGAATCAAACAAATTAATCTGCTTTGGAATATTCACATCATCCACTAGCTTGCTTACATGAACCCCAATCGATCTAAGTGGCAAAATTGAAAAATCATAATTATCCTCTAACAGTTCCATAGCCACTTTAAGAATTTCGGTTGAAATGTTAGTTGGCTCCTGCAGTTTTCTTTGTCGGCTAAAGCTCTTCAAGTTTGTATCTCGCGGATAAATCGAAACCACATGACCTTTTTTCTGCTCATCTCTAAGCCTTGATGCTACACTCTCACAAAGGTGTTGCAAGATTACTTCAGCTTCTCTCAAAGAATTAATATCACTCGGTGGCGTTGTGCTGTTACCTATGCTCTTTGGTGGTGCAACATAACCATTTGCATCAACTGCAGCATTATCGTATCCATTTGCAAAGTTCCACATTTCGATTCCTTTAACCCCAAATCTTTTCTGTAGTTTGCTTTTGTTAGACTGCGCAAGATCCCCAATTGTAAAGATTCCCATATCGTTTAATTTTGGCTTGGTCTTTCCACCTACGAATAGTAAGTCTTCTACAGGCTGATTCCATACGATGTCCTGGTAGTTGTACTTTGTTATTATTACCATTCCGGATGGCTTTATCATATCACTACCCAACTTAGCGAATACTTTATTCCAAGCAACACCTACCGATACTGTTAGGCCGTACTCTTCAAGTACTCTTTTTTGCATTTCGTATGCAAGATCATACGGTTTACCAAATAAATGGTACGAATCCGTCACATCGATCCATGCTTCATCAAGACCGTATGACTCAACTTGATTAGTATATTCCCTGTAGATATCCTTTACCCTACTTGTGTAGTAAATGTACTCACTGTATTTCGCAGGCACTACGCGCAAATGCGGGCACTTTCTATACGCGTCTCTTAATGTTTCTGCAGTTGTAATTCCATATTCTTTTGCTTTAAGATTTCTAGCAAGTACGATACCACTTCTTTTTTCTTCATCACCACCCACACACATTGGAATATCCTTCAATGATGGGTCAAGCATTTCTTCAATTTGTGCGAAACAGTGGTTTATATCAATATGAAATATTATCCTTTCTTTCTCCATCATCCACCTCATTTTATGGCCAGTCATTTCTATCCGCCACTGATTCTGTATAATAACACGATACATCAAACCTTATCATTAACTTTTGACGCACTTAAATTAACTTAAACCATTTGTTCGCAATAATTACTATTATACTATATCTTTATAGTACATTTAGTATCGGACATATTCTGTCAATTATTATTTGTTTGTATTACCTAAATTTTATAGAATCATTAACCACTCCTACAATCAGGGGCGTCTTGTATAAAATTAGAGACTTCAGCGTGTAGGATAACGTGTCGAACAGACCGTTATAAGTGAACAACGTGAGCGATCTACACGTTGTAGGCTCGTGTAAATTTTATACAAGGTGCCCCGCGCGACTTTCCTATCAACTAATAAGAAAGTGAGCAAGTTTGCTCACTTAGTCTTTTTCAATATTCTCAATGATAATGTCACTGTCTATAAAAGCAATATCACTTAATACAATTTCACTCTCTCGATACTTGCTTGATACAATCGCATATGCTCTATCTTTAGCGTCATTACTATCATTGGATTTGACAGTCACTTTGATTATTTTCTCTAATGCTTCCTGAACAATTACTGTTACTGTAAAGCTACTCATAAATCTCTCCCATCTGGTATTCAAAGGTATTTCGATGTTGTAATACACAGAACGCATATTCATCAATATTCACATTAAATCTAAAATACTCTTCCAACGCTGGGCAACGACAACTAATCGAAATAATAGATGCGTCCGCGAACGTTGCTCTCATGTACTCAATTGCACTCCCTTTCATCTGACTAGATGAAAGGGTTGTGCAGTTGTCATTCAAGTATTGAATGAATTGTTCAATCATGACATATGCTCATTATCAGATATTTTGATTTCGTATGTATGAGCATGATTTTCATAGTGGTCATCATAAGTAGTTGATATATCCCGGTTTAGAAGTTCTTCAGAGTTTTGATAATCTAGGAATGTTCTTTCCAAACTATCGTATATACGAGTATTCATATTCTCAATTTTTATACCCTTATCCATGCAAAGCATTGCTTTCATGAATAACTTAGGACTTTCTTTTTGAAGTGCTTGAAGTTGCCCAAGTATCGCATTAAGTAAGATACACTCCATACTGCTATCTTGGGCCATCATTTCAAGCACTTCTTGTTGAAGCAACTTTTGATAATGTGCTTTGGGTACTTCGGTATTATCATGAAGATATGTCATATCTGTAATCTTTTGGGCCATTTTACTAACTGGTAACTTTACAAATTCATCAATGTATTTTTTACTCATGTCCATTACCCCCTTTCTCGAGATTATCATTTAGTCGTTCAATTTCCTTAACTAATGCATTCATTGTATATATCATAGTTTCATAAAATCTTTGCTCTATTACTGTCATACTTACCACCAACACCAGTAGATAACGTCATACAGTTCATCACTGTATTTATCAAGAATAAGTCTGGTAACATTTTGTAATAGTTGAACATCTTCATAGTAGTAATCATCACAATCTGTCGAACCGTAAAAGAAACCTGCAGTCGGTGGTAAAAGTTCTAAACTTACTTCATCCGATTTACTATCCAAAATCTTAGTCGCAATTTCATTGAGGTGTTCGATAGTTGTTCTAGGTACTATTTCATCCACCGTATTCTGCACATTATGTAAACGTTCCATATACCCTTGAAGGGCGTTGAACTTTCTAAATACGGCAAGCCTTTCTTCTTGCGAATTATCAGTCTTACTTCTAACACTTAGTGAATGGTCTAAACCCATAAATATCACTGCTCCATTTTCTAGGCTAGGCTCTACCCCTTTGCCACCCAATACGCACCACTTGAAATGATTGATGCAAAACTCATGAAGAATGGAACGGAAGTCGCACGAGTGCGGGTGGCGTATGAACGCAGTGAATGGATCCATTTGTAATGAGCGCGTGAGTAAAATTTTTAGAAAACATGTACTTTCGTTTTCTAAAAAATTTGCGAATTTTGCATCGAGAATGGAAAGTGGTAAGTTACGGATGGCAAAGTAAACTGAAGCAAAAAAAAAAAGACGAACTAGTCAATCGACTAGTCCGTGTGTTTCTTTCTTTTATATCTTCTATCATCACCTATTTCAAACATACGTTCCTTCACTGGAACTAACTGCTCTCGAAAATCTTTACTGTTTTTATCAAACAAACGTAGCAGCAATTCCTCAATATACATGACTTGATTTCCAACAAACGCAATCTCTTTATCTTGTTGTTTAATGAACGGAATCATAGTATTACTCATGGTAGTTTTTAGGGCACGTTCGGTGATGTTCAATTGCTCTTCAAAAGACTTCCAAAGGTAGTCATTATCAACAACATTTTCTATGACTCTTCGAAGTACTTCAGCTACAGATATATCACTTTCTTCAGCATGACGTTTTAAGTAATCATAGTGACTTTGAGGTATTCTAACTTGGCCAATATTTACCATTTCTTCTACTGACTTATAGGTTCCAGCAAACTCAATAAATTCATCCATAATCAATCTCGTCTTCTTAGAACACTTCGTCCCTTCAAAATAACGATACAATGTCGCTTCACTAAGATTAGTAATTTCGGATAACTCCCTTATTGAAATGTTCTCTTTTTTAAGTCTTTTCTTTACATTCTCAATCTGTTCCATATTTTCTCCTCTTTTATAAAATGATAGACTTTATTTAAATAAGAATTGCATAATATCTCTCAAATGATAGAAATGAGAGATTGACAGCCACTATGTACATGTATAACTATCAAATGATAGTCTATGTTACAAGTTTGCTATCATGAAATCGCCACTGGCGATTTGCTACAAGTAACTTTTGGGAGACCAAAAGTTACGCACCTTATCCTGCTAGTATCTAAACGGACACCTTAACAGGTGTAAAAACATCCGTTTAGGACTATCGCTTGCGTAAGCAAGCGCGCTGTTTAAACTGTTGACGCACCCTAGCGGCAACAGTTTCCTTTGCCTTTCGGTGCGTCATCTATTTGTACGCTAAGCGCACCTATCGGCTTGCTCATTCTAAATACTAAAAACATTCCGAACAAAAGTTTTTTAAAACTCTAACTCATCCGATAAACTATCTCCAAGATCTAAACTCATCAAAGTTACGTTGCAAAAGTGGTCAAAGTTTAACAATTCCGCATGACTTACTTTTATATCTTGATCATCACTTTTAACAATAAAACTGTCATCATTTTTCTCAACCAAAACATGCCTGAAGTCGGACTTGTTTTCCTCTAAATATTTGTTGATTCTAAACTCAATTCCTTTGGCTTCAAGTCCCTTAAAATCAAGCGTCCGTTTCGATGAATTAGGGTCTAAATTCTCGTTCTTAATTTTATAAACGAGTATTGCTGATTTATATACATCAGCTTCTTTTATTCGTTGTTCATACTTCAGATATCGTGGAAGATGTCTAGAGAAATCAAATGACTCTCCCCATGACAATTGCTCTTCAATCATAGAATAATCATAGTTTATAATATATTTATTTGGTACTGGAATCATGGTATTTAGATGGATTACTCCGAGGCACATACCATTGCGTCCAATGACCTTCTTGTAGTCCAACGTGTCTTCACGGTTCAAGTCCACTTGTTTATAATGGCCAATGTTTGCGACATAAGTAATGTCAGAATCCTTCAAAGTAAATACAGGGAAAAATGGTTTGAACTTATGATCCCCATAATTTTGAAAAGGTACCCTACTGTCCCCTTTATCTCTTATATAATTTAAATATTCTTTATCAATTTGTATCCACATTATTGTTTTCCTTCCAACATGGCAATCATTGCCATGTAAAAAAGTGAACGCTGCAAACGTTCACTCTTCATATCATAATAAAAAAAGCCCCCACAATCATGAGAGCTGTCAATTTGTTTCGAGGTTTGAACCCCATTACTATCGTCAGTTTTTGGATCTTCCCCGTGGATGCTGATAACCAAGTTATATCAGTATTATATCATAAAGCCTACAATTTAAGAATGGAAATGATTAAATTTATCACCCAAACAAGTAGAATGCCCCAGAAACGTATAGCATGTCCATCCCTACCTCATCATGTACCCAAACGAGTAATGTATTTAGAAGCTTACCTGTTAATGCGATATTATCCTTGTTATCTGTATCATTCTCAACATAAATGTTTTCATTGATTGCTTTGTTAGCATCATAAATTAATTTAGACTTCTCATCATTTACAATTTTGAAAGCCTTTGTATAATTCTTATCTACAAAAATCATCTGAGCATTTTCAAGAATTTTTGAATTCGCAACTTCTAGTGTTAAATCATCTTGTTTCATCAATCTCACCTCCCCCCACTCCATAAATATCATAACATCATTTATTCAAATCTATAAACCAGTTCGGCATTAAATCTCTCACCATTTTCCATAAACTCAACATGAACATGAGCCCCTGAACTTTTCCCAGTATTTCCTAATATCCCTATTGCTTGGGACATTTTAACTTCTTGACCAATAGTTAATGTTGTAGGTGCTTGCATATGAGCAAATCTTATAGAAAACTCTGGATGAACAGAACTTTGTACAACTATCCAGTTTCCCCACCCAGTATTGTCGTTTGACCCTTTCGATGAAACTATCCCATCAATCATACTGTAGAGCACGTGCCCTTCTAAGCCATCATGTGGTGTTAAATCAGTTCCTCGGTGCATTTCCCACTTACCGGTGTTAAACGGGTCGTACAGTCCGTATCTCGAGTGGATGTAGAATGCTTCTTTCGGTAGTGGAAGTGACATTTCAAGTCCTTTGTAATCACTTATTTTTTTAGGCAAGTCCCCAAAGTAAACTTTTCCAGCATCATCAAATAACTGAATATTTCGCTTTAGTTCTTCAGTAGTGACATCTTGTCTGAAAAGGTGAGGTTTAATATTCGCTATGTATTCGTCCAACGTAACTAATTTGCATCCATCGCTACATGTGTATGCATACTGAATCATATCCGTCACTTTATCTTGACTGATGTTATCTGGGTCGTTGTACCACATGGCTCCATAGAGCCATCCGAACGGAACTAGAACGTTAGTTTCATTTTGAACATTTAGTATTGGTTCTCGATAATAAAGATTAAAGAATGATTGTTTTTCTCCGTCCGAATTTTCCATAATTCCTGATGTCGTCTGCGATAGCGATGAAGAGATCATCATTATGAAAATTAGTGGCACCATCAAAAAACTAAACAATGATACAATCCCACCACCCATTATTTTTTTCATTCGAACTCGTCCTGAACTTTCTTACGGAATAGTATACGTTTTCGTTTCTTAATGTCTGGATTGTTATGTCTGATACTTTTGTAGATATTTGTTCGAGACTTCTTCAGTTTTCTATTCTTCAGAACTCTCCATTTAGGAATACTCACTGGCGTATACGTTTCGTTATAAACCATGTTCTCATCAACAGTTTCAATACCTAGTTTGTTCAATCCGTAAACGAGCATCTCATTTTGTGTTGGGTTTGATAATAGTACAAGAATTGTTTTGTCCTTGTGCAACTCATGTAGAAGTGATGCATAGTAATAGGTATGAGCGTCACTTTGTGTGGCATTGTTATCGAGAATTATCGTATCAATGAAACTAGGTGCGCGGACAAGCAAATTAAAATTATTTGCCCAAAGCCCTGATTGATAATACTCCTCTTTGCTTAGTAAGTTTAAAATTTCCATGATGACTCCTTTCTTACATGGCAATGATTGCCATGTTACTAATTTGGTTAAATTTAGTTGTTCAGTTCTTTAGTTAATTGATTGCTATAGTCCCAGCCTTGATCATCAAAAAAGTCTTTGGTGTTTCTTGTTCGTCCGTTTTTAAATAGTTCATATATTTCAGGTCTAACGGCTAAAATCATTGGCCCTTCTTTCGGATTTAGGCTTTGCCAATCTCCACCACTAGTCATATGCTCTAAATTTGCTAATGACTCAATAAGTTCAACATCGCTCATTGAGTCCACTAACAGTAATGTTTCCGATAATTCTTCACGCGTTGTTTCAGGAGTCCACATCTTCTGAACGTAATTTTGTAATGGCCAATCAATGATGGTATACCGTATCAACGTCCTCTCTGTAGGCGTGAGAAAATAATACTTTTTATTTACTGGATTAATTGAGTATTTCATTTTAGATGTATTGTTCATGTTACATTTCTTTCCCTTCTTGCGACTGCTTCACTTTAGAGAAAATAGAATCTGGAGTCACCTTGATGTCCCAATCATGTAGTTTTTGACTTTCATATAGATCTAAATATTCAGGTTTCCATCTGTTTTTACTGAGTTTTGATAATCCTATTAACTGATATGTATTCTTTATTGTTGGACTAATAACTAGCAGAATGTATAAAAGAATTGTGTACCCATCATTGAAAAATGGCAGAACAAGGATTAAGAACACCGTACATATAGCAGCTTGAGCCATTTGCGATATTGACACTGTTTTAGTACCCATCAGAATCGAGCAAGATTTAAAAAATAAAGTACCACCTATAGTAAGAACGAGAATTAAATATGCAATAAATTCACTCAACTCTTCTACATGTTCAGTTGCTAATTCCATACCTTGACCAACTACGTCCATCGCTATTAACCGAATTAAATAAAATGCCAACGCGTATACGACGATTGGCATTAGTAATCTCACGATACTTCTGAAGTAAGCAAATTTCAGGCTTCTCTTAATAGGATTTTTTTGACTGTCGAAGTCAATCTCATTTCCATAAATCAAATATGTTGCTCCATGTGTTTCCATAGAATCCTCCTTTTTGTAGCTACATGGCAATCATTGCCATGTTAGTAATACTCACTATCTGGCAAATCCACATCATCGTTGTTTTCACTGTCTTTTTCATAATCTACAGGTTCAGTATCATCTACATTTTGAGACGTTACATTCTGAATTCCGACTGGATCTATCAGCAATTTTTCGTATATCAGTTCATCATCTACACGCTTCGATAAGTCTTTGTATAGTGTTGGCTCTAAGACTTCAGTTAGTGGTGTTTCCATCCATACTGGTAGGAACGTTTTGAATGCGAACATACTTCTTCGTTTGATAATGGCATCTGGTATTCCCAATGTTGTAAGGTAATGCCTATCAAACAGTGGTACTTTCTTCGCTTGATACTGGAACGTATTTTTATTCAATGACAGGTCCAGCAACCCGCGTTGATTCTCTGACTGTGTTGATCCGACAACTGAACTGAATCCAGTTTTCTTTTGAAAGTCATCAATATCTTCTTGATCGCCAAATTCAGTGAATGCTCTCACCCCAAGATTTCGAACAATGGTATCCGCATCTTTATCTCCATATACCGATTGTATTTGTGTCTGGCTTTGATATCCAAGGTGATAAAAAATATTACGGCCACGCGATAATGTAAGCCGTTGAACAAAGTTTTTGAACTTTCCATTATTAGTAAACTCATCCAGCATCATATGAAGCCGAATTGGTAACTTAGTTCCATTTAACTTGTTAGATTCGTCTACAGTAACGCGATACGCATATTCATAGAAGCTTGGTGCCAATCGATTGAGACTATCCTTTTCATCAGGCGCTACTACAAATATTACAAATGGTTTAGAATCTGGACCGACCATTTTTCTTAAATCAAAATCATTGACTGCACTCTGTCGTTTAATACGTTCATAGCTAAATTCTCTAATTGATGAAGTGGCCATAGTATTGAAGGACATCCTAACTTTAGACGAAGACATCCCATAGTTTCCATATGCGATTTTTTCAATATTACTACGCTCATCCATCGAAAAGTAGTCATCTAACAATGAACCATCTCTTGTGGATTTCCCAAGGTGAATGATGTTATGGAAAACATTACTTACTGTTTTTGCACTATCAGGAATATCTTTCCTCATACATAGTGCAAGCATAACTGAAGCAATCGCACTTTCACTACCATCACCCCACATGGGTTCGCCACTATCACTGCGCGGAACTAAAGTGGCTGCTAGATCGACTGCCTCCATTTGAGCGGAATCTAAATCGCCTTTTTCTATATGCATAATTATTTCTGACATCATATTAATTCTATGACCAAGTTCAGGTTCTCGATAATTTACCATCAGTACATCATAGCCTTGAGATTCTAGAAACTTTTTTGTTGCAAAGTAGACTTGGAGTTTGTTGTCAGCAATGATCATATTTTCTTTTAGACGTCCCATGATATAGACTGCAGGAATAAAAAATCGTGTTGTCTTACCAATACCTGTAACACCTTCGATACCTGAGTGATAATCCAAACGTTCGTAAAGATATTCTTGTTTTCTCTCATCATATCCAACGGGTATCCCACCACCATAATCTGGGACATACTTATTTTTCCTTTTAAACATGGTCATTTCACCTTTTGACTTTCATATGCCCGAAGGCTTTGTTAATTTCTTCTGGAGTCGCAAGTCTTGCATCATCTTCATGTTGCGTGATGAAGTCTTTTGAGTTATTCCACATGAGTAACGCACCAATCCCAAGAAGAGCAAACATCAATACCAAAATCATAGGGTTCTTGATGTAAAACTGAATCCAGGTAATCGGATTAATATTATCTAAAATATCAATTGGTTTCTTCTGCAGTAAGTTATGAATGTACATAACCATAAAGTTGAATCCGAATACTGAAATCAAAATAATTGCAACACGTTCTCTAATAGTCGATTTCTTCTTCATAATCTCGCTCCTTGTCTCGTTCCTTTTGTTTGCGTGGTTTCATCGAATAGAGAAATGAATGAAGCCCACCCAAGAATTGCTTGTTTACTGAAGACTGCAGCTTATTAAAACCACCCATGAAGTTGAGAGATACATCATTGTAGTCAAAATCTGGGTGAAGCAATTCATTTCTGTTTTCCACGACATACTTAATTATCGTATTGTCCAATTGCTTGTTAATTCTATTGAGTTGATTATCATAATAATTTTTGGCATTAGATCCATTTCCATACAACGTTTTCATTGCTTCTGTAATTTCACCGACTGTGTTTTTATAGACAGCCATTGATTCCACTTCTTCTAAAAGAAGCTCACGTGTTGCTACAACTTTTTCATATATTTCTGGTTGCCATTTAGAGAGCGATTCAGCGCTTTTTCTTCCTTCTAGGGGAATTGATAAAGACAAGTCTTTAAATGCACTTAAAATCGCTTTATCGCCATCACTCAATGACATCAATTTGTGATGGCCAAGGACTAAACGACTTCCAATTAAAGTATCTACGTTCTTGTCCGTAAACATCATTTTTATATCCTCTACTACTTTCTTATATTGCTTATCTTTTTCTCGATACGAGCTTACCTGATTCAAAATCGAGTTTGCTAGAGAACTTCTAACCTTAGACAACTCCCTCTTTTTCATAAGTGGTTGTTCTGTTCGAGACTTATCAAAGAAATATATATGCATATGTGGATGATCCGTATTCTCATGAACATACCCACCCCAAACTAAATTGTTTGAACTGATATTCAGTTGTTTAGCGCAACTCAATATGTAACTATTTGCAATTCTTTTAAAATCAGATGTGGAAGCTATACCTAATTTCATCGCGTCTTCAGGTCTAAATGAAATGACTGACTGATAAAGTTGTTCAGGTTTAAATGTATTGAGTTCTGCTAATGCAGATTCATTTGACTTATCACCATTGAAATCGAATCCACCGTTATTCTCATCCTCAAATCGCCCGTAATAATCAATAATCGATTCTGGGTTTTCTAGTATATCTTCAATCGCGATACCGTCTTCTTGTTCGGGGTTAATCGCTTCTTCACGCGCGTAGTAATCAATCATCGATTGATAGGATGAACTCCCTACATCAACACGTCTTATATTCAAAAACATCATTCCCATATTAATCTCCTACTATTTAATTCTCAAAGTTAAAAACAACATGGCAATGATTGCCATGTTGTTTAGCGTAAACTCTCGAAGTATATGAAACGTGGATCATCTTGACTCATTTTTCCATCAACTTTGATTTGATTTTTACCATACCTTAATAAGAATTCACCTTGTAATGCTTTATGTTCTAGCCAATCAAGTGTTTCTGTGTCATAAAGATTTTTAGACTCAAGTGCATTTCGTGAATCATTATCCATCATGTAAATAAAACTGTACACACTGTTTGCTATTAACGATTTTCCTTCCTGACTGGAATCACCTTCATTTAGATCTGCAACTTCTTGTGTTGCTATAGTCAATCCACAATCAAATTTTCGGTTTTCTTTTGATAGTTTACGCATCCATGTCGATACTGACGGTAAATCCTTATGTAGCATTGCGTGGATTTCGTCTGCGTATATTCGTTTGAAATATGGCTTCTTATGCGTCATAACATATCCCCAAATAAACGAAATAATATTGTAGTATTGAGCAGCTAGAACGTTCTTGTCTTTGCCCTGAAGTCGCGAAATATCGAAATTCATAAGTAATGAACTATCCAGGTCAACATTAGTTGTTCCAGAAAAGAGTGTACTCTCTGCTCCTTCTCCAAGACTATTCAAGGTCAATAACGTATCTTCAAGACGTGATTTAGAAATGATGCTCTTCTCAGTTTCATATTTATCAAGTTTCTCACCAACGAAATTGTAGAATTCTTTGAAAGTTGGATAATCTTCGTTTTTAGTTTTAAGAATGTCAATAGCTGTTGTCGCATCAATCGTAAAACCTAATGTCCCATAAAACTCCAGAAGTAAGTTATCAATCACTCGAACTTTCATATCCTTGTCTGCCATTTCTGTTCCTAGTTGAAGATTAAAAAATGTTCTAAGGAAAAGCATATGTAATCCTAAAGGATAAATATTTTCAAGTTCGATTAATGCATTCTCATCATCACCTTTAGTTTCATAATCAATGCGAATTTGCAGAGGATTAATCATCCCATTTACATTACTGGATAGGTCAACAACGTCACCCATCAAATCTTTGGTAAGGTTTACAAGTTCCTTCCCAACCACATCAATAATGAATTGTTTCTCACTACGACTGTTTCGTGACGTGATCAAGTTCATCAATGCTGTTGTTTTACCGCTTCCTGATATTCCAAGTACGCACTCGTTTGAGTTTACACGGCCAATTGTTTTAATCTGCGTATCAAGTAATATTGGTTCTTCTGAAAAACTACGTCCAATTTCGATTGGCATGTTTTGGTCAATGAGTGATTCACTGATAAAAGGAAAACCCCAACCCAGAACATCTGAACTAATAACCTTGCTGTAACTACTTCTTTTAAATTTGTTCACTCCAATCGGCGAACATGCTTCAAAAAGTGCATTCTGTTCACCAAATCCTTGCTTGATCATGAAACGCGATTTGCCAGTCATTTTGATGAGTCGCTTTTCTTGTTCGTTGAGTTCTTCAAGGCTATTCGCTTTAATTCTAAATACAATAAATACTGAATACATTTGCAAACCATATAACAACTTATCTTGCTGCATATCAAGATCACGGTATTCTTGATTTAGTTTCTTAACTTCATCATCCTTGAGCCGTGTATTATCGGATTCCTGACGTAGCGCACTTTTGGTCTTATTGAACATTTTACGTGACGTTTCGTAGTCCACCTTATTGATATGAATTGAATAGTCCATCTCAGAAACACCCATAAATGTTGCTAACCAACCTACAGGCGGATTCTCTGGATATGCATGCACATAAAATGATTTTTGATATAGACCATCAGACACAATATAGTTATTTCGGATACCATCATCAACAAGTGAGAAATTATCCATATCGAGATAATTTGTAATCGTATGGTCTTTCTCAATATCAAGTTCTGGTAAGAACGTAAACTGCGACGTCATTGGATTAAGATAATTGAATAACACTATCAGTGCTTCGAACTTACCGATAACATCGAACTTCATTGATTCCTCAATAAAAAGCGTCTGTAGCTTGTAAGTAGTTTCTTCTAACTCTGACTCATTCTTACCTGTAATAATCATGTAGTAGTAACGTTCTTTAATATCTTGATTTAGAATCCGTTGCTGAAGAAGCAAACGTTCTTCCTCAAGATTGTGGTACCGCTTCTTTTCAGACGGAACCTTTACATCCAACTTGTCGAGTACAAGTTCAAACTGATTCATATAATCAGTCAGGTTCGGCATTCTGTCTTCTTTGAATATCTGGACATCATCCACTGGAAACTGTTGAAGTATCGTGGAGAATGCATTGACATATTTTTCTTGGTCGACATCACGCATGTTGTCAAAGTTAATTGACTCCACGCGTAATAGACGAACCATGTGTTTATTTGCATTAATGAGATTTAGTTCATCATCAACACGGAAATTCATTACTTTATTTGTTGGCTTAGTTTTGTTAAACATTGTTCATCCTTTCCACATGGCAATGATTGCCATGTTATAAATCATCATTCTTTTTCGTTGCCTTTAATCGATGGTTTGCACTCTTCGACTTACGAACACTTTGTACTGTTCGTTTGCCTTGAGGACTATTTGATTCTGTTCTGGAGTATCCTCTTAACTCGGTTGTTGGAGACACTCGGTTATCTGGTCTTGGTGCGTTAGTGCGCATTTGTTCTTGGTTTGACGAACTTTCACTTTGAGTTCCACCACCAAGTGATGACGAACCAGACCTGTTATTATTGCTCATATCCAACTGACCGTTAGATGTTTCATTTCCCGAAATCTCACCTGCAGACGGTCTATGTGCTTGTGTTCCTTCAAACCCAACATTACCTGCTTTAACACCATCATTTGATGTTGAATGACTCGAGTCATTACCTGATACATCATTTGATGATGCCCGATGTGGTTGATTCTCTTGATTGGAAGCCCCGTTAGATCCAGTATTAAAATCATCAGCCCCAGTGGGTTTCAGTCCGTTACCTTGCATGAAATTCGTGCTAGCATTACGTGCCTTAGAACCTTGCTTGTTCGCTTTTGTTCCTTCATTCCCAAACATGGTCTTACCATCTCCACGTATGGCTCCAGATGCAAACCTTACTGGAGAGCTAACTGCATTACCGACCAGCCCTGCCATTCCTTGACCTCTACCTGTAAAGCCACCTTTAACCATATTTCCAATTCCACCTGCAGTTGCTAAAAGTGCAGCTGCAGAACCGGCCATCATCGCTCGACCTGCATTTGCCCCCATTAAGGCGCTCTGTGCGGTTTGAAGTAATGACCCTTGTGTTCCTCCAGTAATACCAGAGACTACTGATGGTGCTTGAATAACAAACAACAAACCAACAATCAAAACCAATAACTGAAGAAAGAAGTTAGAACTCTTCATATCGGTGATGAACGTCATCGAAAACAGTAGTATCCAAATTTGTAGTGCCGTTAGTAATAGATTGGTTGATTGTTGAGTGGTGATGTATTTCCACCCTTGGTTATTGTCGCCAGCATTTGTAAGTGCTGCGAATGGACTCAGTACCAATAAAAATGCAACCTGAAGGCCCCTAAATAATATTTGTAAAGCTATATAAATCAGTAAGAATAAAACGATGAAACTTATAACCAAAGTCGGAAATGGATTAAGTTCATACTTATACTTGTCATTTACTTTGACGTTATAGTCAAAGTCGGCCTTTTGAAACTCTGTAACAAATTCTTTACTTAGTTCGTCGCTCATATCTGGGTTAGCGGCCAATAAAGTAACCCGTACAATTTCTTCATCAAGAGATGTCGCTTCATCTCCTGTTGTTACCATAACTGCAGCTTCGCTAACGCCTTCAAAAGCCCATAATACAAATGGCTTTGTACCAACAATCAAAAGGACACTAATAAGTGCCCCCAATACAATATTCTTAATCTTTTTTTCCATCTCATTTCTGATTGCAGCCATGAGAAGAAAAAATAGCACCAGTACGACAAGCATACTTGCTGCTATTTGAGAGAATACTTGATAACTCTCATTGACGATATCAGATTTAAGGAATGTTAGTTTTGAAGCAGGTAGTATGATTTCAGTAATAAAACCACTTTGCAGGTTTAACGAAAATTGCATAATTCCCCACATCATATTACGCCATAAGACTTCTAATGAGTCACCTACCCAATCGAACATCGTTTATACCCCCTTTCTTATTCTATTTCCCATTACGCGAAATATTGGTAGAACCAAGGTATTACATATCCTACGGATGCGGCGATCACAACAATAACGAGTAACGTAATGAGTGCAGCTTTCCATTTACCTTTGTTTTGGTCACTTGCTACTCCAAACATCATCGAAAAGGCTAATCCTAAAATGATAAAAGTGGGAATTAAAATTGATTCCAACCACCCACGAGATTCCTGAATAAGTCCTAATAGTTTCGCAAAAAATTCTGGCATGTTAATGCTCCTCCTTCATAAATTTCTTAATTGTAGATGCAAATTCAGCAAGCGCTTGAATTGCACAGTTAATACTTTGGGTAACGTACAACGTTACATAGTCATTGACAACAGCATAAAGGATTGTGTCTTCATCTTTAAACTCAACCAGTTCATAAGTGATGACACTCCCTTCCATTTCGATTTTTTCATATTTAACAGTTCGCGAGAAGAACTTAAAATCATTAAAGACATCCCGCTTACCAGTACACCAATATAGATAATTAATCTTCAGTTCTTCAGCGTTCATAGCTTCCCTTTCTAGGTTTAAAGAGAAACCTTCTGCTAGTTATTTTATATTTGACGATTTTCTTAATTACAGAATACGGACTACCACCAAACTCATCAATCTGTGCAAACAAAACAAGTAGAACCACACTAACTGTTGTCCATATTGAGATTTTCCAATTGAGTGCGATGGGTAAACTAAATACAGCTATTGTGATTGCTACTAATGCAGCAAGCAACAGTACAAATTCATACCATATCCATGCGAATATTTGCGTCTTTTTGATGCGTCCTTGAGAGATCGTGTATCGTCCTTCATTTTTTAACATAGGTCTCCTTTCCTACATGGCAATCATTGCCATGTTACTGGATTTCAAGCTCTGGCTCGATTTCCATTGTATTCTTGTTCATGTGTTGATTAGTTTGTTGGGTTCTTCCATTGGCCTGATTCTCAATCATTTCGATTGCTTGTCGAATCCCCTCATTGTTTTCTTCCATTGTTTGCTTCTGCAACTCAACAATCAATGAGCGTTCAACAATATAATGAGCATCCCCTTGAAGATGACTGTCTGTTTCCCGAATCAACTTCTGATACTCAACATTGTTTTTGTCGATTGCTTCTTTGAAAGAAACAATGTCATTTTTCGAGAGCCTAACATGTTGCTTGGACTCTGGCTCATATTCAAGGTTTCTGTATGCTCTTAATAATTCATCTGCTTTGATGAATTGTTGATCCATAACTGTATAAACTCCTTCAACGCGTTTACCCTTGATTACTTCGATTGGCTCCGCTTCATTGAATTGCAATGTTACAGTATTTTTTGTTGGATCAACATTCATGATTTGAGATGCTTCAACTGTATAAATGTACTTACTATACTGACTTCCCTTTGGGAACGAGAATATTTTTTTCACTGTACCTTCTTCAGTATATGTTTTAAGACAATTGGACTCGCTTAGTGTAACGGATAAAAATGTATCGTCAGCTTTTTGATGAACTTGAATTGGTTCTTCAGAAACATTAGGATAGATTTCTTTAGAATTCGTAAGATCCTCATTAAAGTCTTTTCCTTCAGGAGTCATGACTTCAATATCATAGAGCGGGTAAAATTCATGCATGAACGCTTCAAATTGTTCAGTGGCCATTTGCCCTGGTTCATCATTATCAAAAGCAACAATAAACGTATCAACTTCTTGTTTCGATTCACTAAGTCCTTCGATATAGTTTTTAACAACTTCAATTGATTTACCCACACCATTGACACTGACATAGTTATACAATTTGGGATCATCAATAAGTTCCATAATGCTTAGGGCATCAATAATCCCTTCAGTAAAGACAGTTTGTGAAGCGCCATTATTGATGACAAATCCATTGGTCGCCACGCTACCTTTTACATCACCTTTAAAGTCACTGTATGTACCACGTTTCATCGCATAGTTCGCAATTCCTTTATCGTAACTAACAAATACGCAGTTGCCGTTAAGGTCTTGATACAGATTTTTAGAATTAATGAGTGCAGCTAATGTTGAAACCCCGATACCACGCTCTTGTGACAAATAATCGATAACCTGTTCATTGTTATCTGCAGGTGTCGGTAATTCCAACGTTGCACGTTTTCTAACCGTCTTGTCAGTTGTTTCAATACCTTCACGAAGCTCTAAACCACTTTGAAGATAATATTCAGTAAGTCGCTCCATCGCTTCTTTGTATTCAACTTCTTCAAAATGCATAATGAAGTCAATAACACTACCACCTACTGCAGTAGAGAAACGATAAAATGAATTATTGGGATAGATAAGACAACTATCATGCTCTGCAAACGATGCGTATTGGCCACTTTGTACAACAGTGAGTCCAAGTACGTCAGTTGCATAGTCTTCAATTTGAACTGTTGCTTTTAGTGTCGCTGCATTGATTTCCAAAGGTCTCTTAGGCTCTTCTAATTGAATACTTGTTTGTTCGAGCATATATTTCTTAGCGCTAGTGGATGAGGATAATGCCTTACGCAATAGTTCTGGATTGTCTTTAATTCTTTGATACCAGCTTTGACAATACGCTTTATGATTTTCGTATTGAGCAGGTTCTTTTTTTATTCCAAGATATGCAGAAATGTAGGTAGCAGTAAACTCGGCTACCAGTTCTTCAGTCGCATACTCAAGTGAGCGCATATTTCCATCAAGCACACGATTGAGTCTTTTCGGATGGCCTGTAGCATGTGCTAACTCATGAATAAGTGTTGATGCATAATTTTCAAATGAGTCATAAACCTGTAATGATGGAGTTGTCACTCTGTCGGCACCTGGTTCATAAAATGCGTTAGGAACAGATGCCGTATAGATTGATACTCCCATATTCTCAGATAATTCAGTAAGGATTTTTTCTGCATTCTTTTGTTCGAATGTAGGTTTGATTACTTGATACTTTTCAAGTTTAGGAATACCACTAATCTGCGAACCATTGAATACCTTATACAATCGACTTTTAACAACAGTATTTTGCTTCAGTGTTTCAAGTTCTGATTTACTCAATGTGTTGACATATTCTTGAGTCACGATTTGATTGGTTCTTCTATCCACCACGCTTGTGTATATGATAGGAGATGATTTCTCACCCTTTTTGATGAACCAACCTTGTTCCTTCGCTTGTTTGAAGGTAACCCAACGCGGGTCTTCATAACCTTTAATTTGCGCAATCATGGTTAAGGTCAATTCATTAGTGCTTTGATATCGCTTGTTCGTTACGCCATTGATAGGTAACATGTATTCTCGTTTTACTGGTGATTCCCAAGGGATACGTTCATGTTCCAATGCATCAAGGATGATTTCTTGCATACGGTCTGCAAAGTCTTCACGTGCATTGTATCGCTTAGTGTTGTTTGTCATCGTGATCTATTTCTCCTTCCTCAAGATTTAATTCTTTAAGAAGTTCAGTGTAGTTATTTGGTTCTTTTTTGCTTGTCATGCTTCCTTCCCTTCTACATGGCAATGATTGCCATGTTAATAAAACTGTGCTTCATATCCTATTCCAATACCCTCGCCATTCCTTATATCGACACAGGCTCTTTCGAACTGAGAATATGGCCCAATATATGCTGTACAGGCACTAAGTCCAGTTTGAATGTTGTATCCATCACTAAACATGAACGATTTATTTGAAGGCTTTTGAGTGGGTTGAGGACGCTCTGGTTCTACATAAGTGCCACCTGATGAGGTGTTTCCACTATTTGAATTTCCCGCACTACTATTACCGCCACTGTTATCTGCTGCATTTTCTTGTGTGTTTTCTTCTGCAGGCTTTGGGGTAACGTTTGCAACTATTTGTTCATATTCCTCTTTACTCTTAATAGCAAGGGTAAAGTTTGTAGTCGATATGTTCCCGTTTTTGTTTTTTGCTTGAGCCGTCATTACATGGACTCCAGGTTTCGAACTGTCAAAAGATTCCAGTAGCGTTACAGGCACTTTTCCATCGACATCATGAAATGCTTCAAAGTAATTCTTTACATCAAAGGTTCCGCCTTCCATGATGAGAATATCTTCAGTCTTTTTTGTAAATCTTGGATTTTGTGTATCGGTAATATTTATTGTTAGCGTGTACTCAATTTCTTTTCCATTTCTTATAAGTGTATATACCATACTTTGCTCACCTACTGTAAATGGATCATACTCTCCGATGAATATTTCATCTGCAGTATATTTTTTTACAAATTCTTTCGGATCAACAACTTTTCCATATTCTAAACTTATTGGGTTTGAGATAAATTCAAGTTTTGGCCCTCTATCGAATGGATTAAGGCTACAACCAGTCAAAAATAGAAGTAGCCCCAATACCATAATTATTTTCTTTTTAATACTGACACCTCATTTCTTATTTAAAACAACATGGCAATGATTGCCATGTTGCTTTAGTTTCGCATTATTTCAGATAGATAAATTGCAAGTTCATCGTTTGAGCAAATGATACTGTATTGGATTTCATCATATTCAAACGTCACAATATTGTTTGTTCGTTTTAGATTTTTAATAAGACGTTTGATGAATTTATATGTTTCATCCGAATTAATTTTAACTGAGCTGTCGCTATTCGCAACATCGTCAAATAATTCAATTAGCATCTGTTTCTCACCTTTTTTAGAGAATAGTTTTGATACCCAATACATCGCCATACCAATTAGAGAAGCAAGGCTTCCTAGGAGTAATACTCCTGAGTCTGCAAGTCCTGTTTTTGGTAACATCACAACTGGCATCAGATCATTATAGTATTCAATGGTGTACAAGTTCCCATCAATCCCTTTAGCGCCTGTTAATCGAATCACTTCGTCACTGAGTAAGTATCCTTCAGGAGCATTAGTTTCTTTGATTTCAACTGTTTCTCCTTCAAAGATGGTAAATTCAGCGATACCATTTTCGTCAGTCCACTTCACATCGATCACATTTCCTTCAGCATCATACATTGTAAACTCCGCTTTCATGAGACGATCTTTTGTGAGTCGGTCTTTTTTATTAATTTGAACCGTTAGATTTTCAACAGTCTGGTCAATGTCATTAATATCGTGGTGGACTACAACTTCGATACCATCTCGTTTCAAGGTCTCAAATACAACGATTGTTTGGCCGTTGAGCGCGTTTTGGTCGAATGTAAAGTCAAGTTCCACAAAACCATCTTTAGTCGTAGGTGTGAACGTTTTTGAAGCTGTGACAAACTCTCCATTAATTAACAATGGTTCATTTGTTTCTTTAATCATTAAGAAACCTTCAACTAAGTATTCTTTACCAATCCATAAGTCGGTGTAAGACACTTTATCGGTAATTGTTACTTTGTTAGGCGTTTCTTTGTCGCGTTCAACAAAGGATGCTTTAGTCTTAATATCTGCATGTTTGTTCTCGAATGTGACAGTATATGTTTTACCATGTTCCTCAACGAAGATTTGTTGTTTGTTGTTCTCTGGGTCGATTCCATAGTCACTATTTACTTTGATTTCTTCAACAGTGTAGAATCCGTAACGAGCATTCTCAATTACAATTTTTCCGTCTAGCCCTGTCTCGTAATAACCAAGTAGAACGTTATTCGCATCATATAGATTAAAGCCCCATCCTTGGAGTGGTTCTTTCGTATCTTTATCAAGTTTTAGAATCTCGATGTTACCGCGATTCCATTCGTTGACGATTTCACCTGTATCTAAGGAAAGTCCAATTAAATCACCTAAGTCGATATATGTTTGTTGATCGTCAACTGTAAACTTAATTGGTGCAATTGGTTGATATCCAGGTAATGGTGCAACTTCCACAAATTCATACTCACCTGCAGTTAAGCGATCACGTGTGAATATGTCACCATTTGCATCACTAAACCAGATGTCTTCATTAATGATTTCTTTACCATCAGCGTATCGTAAAGTTACAAACTCCCCACTTTGTGTATTTCTAATCTTAAAGCCAACACCTTCGAGTGGTAATCCATCTTCATTGACCTTATGTGCTTCAATATGAACTTCAATTAGTGCGTTTGGTGCAATAAGATATTTTGTTTGTCCTTGGCTTGTGATATCGAAGTAGATTTTGCTTTCATTGATCCAATATCCGTAAGGCGCTTTAAGTTCTTTGAAGTAGTATCCGTTATTCGTTGAATAGCGAAGACCATCAACGTTAATGCGTCCATCTTCATCTGAAGTATACGTTCCGAGTAACTTGTCATCACTACTTCTGTAGAGTCCAAATTCCGCTCCTTCTAATCGAGCAGTCCCTGTACCATTTGTTTTAACAAGTTCAACACTTCCATAGATTGCTGAGTTCGTTATTGTTTGTCCAACTTTAGTTACCGATACAGTCGGGTTGTTTCCATCATAAAGTACATCAACATCCCAATATCCATCGAATAATTGATATCCTTCAATCGCCTTTAATTCTTGTACGCGATATTCACCCTGTGCTACATTGTGCCATGTGACTTGTCCCACACTATTTGTAACACGTTTACCAACAAGATCCCCTGCATTCCAAACAAGTGTTTCACCTTGATATACGTCACTTCGTGCGTATAAGCCTAGCTCAACGCCTTCAAGTTTTTTACCATGATTCTCTGGGAAGAAACTATCTAGTGCATCTTCTTCTTTCGTAAATGTTACATCAGTAAGTTGATATTTGTTTTCGATTGTTTTACCAACGACAACAATAGGTGTTGTTTGGTTAGCATATTCAATCTTTATTTCATGACGTGTCTTATCAAGGACAAGTCCATCAGGTACTTCTGTTTCTTCTAAGTAGTATGTGCCAAGGTCAAGATTATCGAAGATCACTTTTCCTTGTGCATCAGATACTTTGTTAGTAATCGTTGTTCCATTTGAACCCACAAGATTAAACTTAGCACCTGCTACAGCTTTACCGTGTTGATCCACCTTAGTGGCTTCAATACGTCCTTTAGCAATGCTATTAACGATATCAATGGTATTGCCTTCATCTTTGATTAGATGTGACTTAATAGTCGTATCAATAATGATTGGTGCAGGCATTGATTTTTCACGATAGTACATTGTGAGTCCTGGTTCCCAATCAGACGTTGTAAACTGTCCGTTTGCATCCGTAGTCTTACTCCATACTTGACCTGTTAAATCTGACGAGTATGAATATTCGATGACACCACCTGCTACTGGATTACCTTTTGTGTCTTTTTTAGTAACTAAGATATCAACAAGTGGTGCTTCAGTTCTTAATACAGTTAAAACTGGGTCTGTTAATCTACCTACAGCTACTTTTTGACTTGACCCATCTGTTGCAACGAATGGTACACCTTGGGCAATACTAGACACTTTTTTGAGTACAAGATTAGTATTCTTTTCGCGTACTCTTACAATTAGTCGATTTCCATTCTTTTCAATTAGTTCTAAGCCATCCCACTTGACGAGTTCAAAATCGTTTAATATAGGATCACTCAAATCGAGTGTTTCGCCAATTTTTACTTGTCGAGTTTGTCCGTCCCATGATGGCTTGTTTGCATGACTTGCGATTCTTGCGTTTGTACCTTCAATATCTGGTCTTCCACCTGTACCATAATCACTAAACACCCATCCAATTGCTTCATAGACCATTGCTTGTTTGGTCCATGCGTCAGTTCCATAGTTTGAAATAAGTACGATTCTTCGATGTTGTGCCGGTGTCATTGTAAACGTCAAGCGTCCGTCCATAACACGAATTGCGCCTGCACTCTCTAAATCGAATGTTTGCGCATTACCTGTAGAAACATTCAAGACACTTGGTTCTAAACATTGACCCAATTCACCATTTACAAATATTTCTTTAAATTCTATATCTGTAAAGTAGAATGATGGATCCGCAGCCCAATAGAATGATGTTCCTCTCGATAAACTAGCCCCTGTCGTTACTTGGTTACCAAGCGAACGTTTAGCACGTGTTGATTGAGCTATAGAATATGAATAATGTGCATCTTCATAGACGATCCATTGTCCTGTTTCGCTAATATAGTGAACTCGATAGCTATCTGGCAACGTTTTTATATAGTCACGTCCTAATGGTTGATTAGAAACTTCTTTAATCGTGTGTCCATCTTGTGTATATGGGGCATTTTCAATATTTGGAAGTCCCCAATCTGAAGGAGTTACTTTTTCTTCATTTAGAGGAACAATAACTGCTTTAGGTATATCTATATTTTTATCTTCTAAAGATATATTTTGTCCGATTGTTTCATCAGTTTTAGGT
>NZ_WTSY02000029.1 GCF_009828775.2 Erysipelothrix aquatica
CCTTAAAGGTAATACATTGTTTATGTTGTTTTATCTTGTATATATTAATCTATTTGTTTTAATAATTCACGGTTTAAGCACACAGTTTATCACAATCTTAACATTTCACACCGTCTTAGCACTTTACACCTTAAAGTATGTTCTATTTTCTTTGTTTACTAACAAGTTTCTCTGTGAAATTTCAGATAGAAAAAAAACACACCATGACAGTGTGTTCTATTTTGGGGAAATCTTAATAAGATTATCTTTCAAACGGTGGAATCTCAGATTACCATATTCAATGAAATCTTCGGTTTCGTGATCATCCTTTAGTGCTTCTCGGATATAGGCTCAAAGACTTCACAACAAATCAATATATACTTTATTCAATTGCAGTAAGTCTTCATAGGTTGGTTCCGTTCAAAGTATGCATCCACAAACTGACAATCCATTGAATGTGTAAAATCCGCTTCAGTCGACAGATTAGCGAGATCCCAATGCCATGAATTCATCCCGCCTTCCTTTTACATTATTAGGCTCGAGAATAGTATGTTTTTACAATGTTTGGTGCCACCCCAACAACTTTATGAAATACTTGATTAAAGTATTTATAATCAGAAAATCCAACCATATCCGCAATTTCATACATATGATACGACTGTGTTTTGATGAGGTCCAGGGCTTGTTGGATTCGAAACTTCGTCAAATACTCATTAAATGTCATTCCAATAAATTTTTGGAATCGATTATTGATTGAGGTTGCACTTTTACCGGTATACATACGAATATCTTCCAGAGTAATTTTTTCATGATAGTGCTGTTGAATATATTCTAATGCTTTCATAATTGTGACGGATGCAACAACTGGTGTTTGTTGTAAAACACAATAGATATCAGCGACCTCCTTCGCACCTTTCGCATAAGCCCGACGCATATGGATTTCACTGATTGCACGTTGAATGCTGTGTGTTAATGCAACATGATCTAAAGGCTTTAGAAGATACTCTGTGACACCAAACTCAATTGCTTTTTTGGCGTAATCAAATTCTGAGTGTCCACTAATAATAATGACACTATACGTTTCTCTTGGTAAAAGTTCCAGTAATGCGATACCATCCATTATCGGCATGTTGATATCTAAAACAATAATATCTGGTTTTTCCTTTTCAATGAGGCGATATCCTTCGTTTCCATTTGCCGCTTCGCCGACTACGGCGCATTTAAGCGTATCCCAGTCAATGGCACGTCGGAGCCCTTTTCGTATAATTGCCTCGTCTTCGATAATACATACTCTATACATCTTTGCTTTCTCCTTTGGGAATAATAAGCGCTATATGCGTCCCCATCGTATCACTCTCAATTGTTACCTTACCATCGTCCCCATACAAGAGTTCCATTCTTTGAAGTACACTCATAATCCCATAGCCAACATGATGCGATTTACTGTTATAGGATTTAAGTGCCTCAAGTTGTGCAGGATGCATACCGCCCCCGTCATCAATCACATGTAAGAAGATATGTGTTTCATTGGAGTATCCGAGAACACCAACAGTAAGTGTATCTTTATAGCGATAACCATGCTTCAAACAGTTTTCAATTAATGGTTGAATTAACAACTTGGGCAACTGTTCCTTCAACACATCTTCGCCGATATCAATCGTATAAACAAAACGTTCTTGAAGTCGCAATTTGTTTACTTCTAAATAGAGCTTAATGTATTCGATGTCTTCTGAAAAGAGTACTTCATTGGCATCTGGTGTAATGCTGTAGCGAAGTAAACGGGTTGTGTTCAGAATTAATTTTTCAGCTAATTGAGGATTATCAACAATTAGGTATCGAATCGTTTCAAGGGAATTGTAGAGAAAATGCGGATTAAATTGAGCTTCGAGTTGCTTTATTTCTGCATTTTTTCGTAATTCAAGCAAACGCTCATTACTGGAAATGAGTTCTGATAATTGGGTTCCCATATCATTAAATGCATGTGCCAATTTTTCAAACTCGTCATGCGTTGTGAGCGAAACATGTGTATCTAAGTCGCCACTTTTCATTCGATCAACCGCTTCAATCAAAGTCGCAATCGAACGGCTTGCTTCCCGGCCAATTTTTCGAGCCGACAGTTTATTAATACGCTCGACAATATACAAGGCAATTGCAACTACCATTGAAACAACCATAAACGTTAGCGCCAACGAGTCCTTTTTCACAAGAACATGAATAATAAAACTATCCGACCCAAACATCTTAGAATTTACGCGATACGTCGTGTGTTCTAGACTTAGCGTATCATTGGTAACATTCGGAAATTTCATTGATTTCGTTACAAAATCTCGAGATGTCGACGCAATGACATTGTCAAATCGATCTGTTAAAACTAAGTGATTTCCTCTTTGATACTGTAAAAGTTCGCTATATACACTTGCATCCACAAAATAAAGAACTTTAAGCTGGTTTTGATGCTCATCTGTATAATTACGCCCATAGACAACTTTAGTTGAAGGATCGCTCCCTAAATTCGTGATGACAGTTACAAGTGTGTCATTAGAGTCTAGGCGTTCTAAAACAAGTCGGTGATAATAACGCAGAAAATCATTACCCTCTAATGATGGCTGCGTTATTAAAATAGGATAGTTCGCATCATCATATAGAATCATATGAACATTTCCATCAAGTCGTGAGTTAATTGCATAGTATTTCTGATAGATGTCATTAGAATATGCTTCGATGTTTACTTTCATGTCAGAAAAATCGTGACCTTCTTCCGTAAAACTAAAAATCTCATCGATACTTGATTCAATACGCATAACCTCTTGGGTTATATATGATTGAACATTCCGAACTTCGAAAACGTTGGTATAAATGTAATAGCCAAGAAATGACAATCCGGCCATGAGTAAAGTGACCAGCAATGGAATGCGGCCATATTTGATAAATGTCTCTTCAATTTTTTGCTCAAATGTTTTGAATTCGGAATGTTTCATAAGCTTATTATAATATACAAAGACAAAAAGAGAAAAAGGATTAACCTTTTTCTATATTTGTATATTTTTTCCTTTCGATAGTTTCATAAAGACGAGCAACGAAACAATGGTGAGCCCGGTCAGGATCGCTGATAAAGCAGCTGCGATCCCATAGTTTCCGCGAATAACTTGCGTATAGATTGAAACTGTCATGGTTTGCGTTTTTGAGGTGTAAAGAATGATTGCTGTTGATAGCTCAGAAATCATCGTAATCCAGCTAAGAATTGCACCTGAGATTACACCTGCAGACATCATTGGCACCGTAATCTTGAAGAATGTTTTCGAATTACTGGTTCCAAGCGAAATTGCTGCTTCTTCCACACTTATTGATATTTGTTGTAGAATTGCGACTGATGACCGGATTGTATAAGGTAATCGGCGCACAACTAAGGCAATTATCATAATTGTAAACGTCCCTGTTAACATAAATGGTCGTTTCGATAACGACGTTAACATTGCGATCCCAAGAACGGTACCTGGAATAATATATGGAATCATTGATACGGCATCGACCGTGGCAGTCAATGGATTACGGCGGCGTACAGCTATATACGCAATAATAACTGCCATAATGACAATAATAACCAACGCGATTCCCGGAATAATAAAGGTATTTTGGATACTATTTCCCAGTCGCGAGAATGCTTCTCGATAACTATCCAACGAATATCCATCTACAAATATTAATCCTGATGTTTTTAGGAATGATGTGTAGAAGACATAAACTTGTGGCATAAATGCAACAGCAACAACACTATAGACAAATGTGTGGACCATTACAGATAATGATCGTTTCATCGGCTTAGGCTCAATACTGTGCAAGGCACTCATTGAGAACTGATTACGATTGGATAACCAGCGTTGGAAGAGGAAGAAGACCGTTGTAAGAAGGATTGCAATGACAGAGATGGCTGCAGCAAATCCTGTGTCTCCTCCCATTTCCGAGATAAATTCATCGAAAATAAGACGTGGGAAGGTTCGATAACCTTCTCCAATAAGCATTGGAGTTCCAAAATCTGCAAAGGCCCGCATGAAGACAAGCAATGCACTGGCATAAATTGTTGGTTTGATTAACGGCAGTACGACTTTGAAGAACCGTTTAAATCCTGTAATCCCCATACTTTCAGAGGCCTCAAACAAGGAATTATCGACACTGCTGAGTGCACCTTGAATGTAGAGGTAAACTAACGGAAATAGTTGTAATGTGAGGACTAAGAGAATACCACTAAAACCGTAGATGTCTGGAATTACAATCCCAAATGTATTTAACATGAATTTAGTAATTAATCCACTCCGTCCGAGTAGCAAAATCCATGAGTATGCACCAATAAATGGCGCAGACATGGAACAAAGAATAATAATAACGTTTAAGAACTTTTTGCCCTTTACTTTATAGAC
This sequence comes from Erysipelothrix aquatica, assembly GCF_009828775.2. Taxonomy (GTDB): domain Bacteria; phylum Bacillota_I; class Bacilli_A; order Erysipelotrichales; family Erysipelotrichaceae; genus Erysipelothrix; species Erysipelothrix aquatica. Next base: position 4,395 of record NZ_WTSY02000029.1, read on the forward strand.
TGTCGTAAAGTATGCTAATGGAATTCCAATTAACAATGTCAGCAACGTTGCAATAATTGTCACTTGAAAACTATTAACGATTGTCTTGAGGTAATAGGGTTGACTAAAGAATTTATTAAAGTGCGTGAGTGTAAATCCACCAAGGCTTGGATCATAAATAGACTGCGCTAGAAGATTAACAATCGGATAAATAAAGAAGAGACCATAAAGCACAAGTACAATGAGCGTTGATGCTTTCCAAAAATCAGGTTTGCGCATTTTATTAAGTAAGGTCATGGTGAACACCTACAATCAAGTTCTCTTCTCCATCAGCCGTATACACGTTGATTTTTTCAATTTTAATACCTACTTTAACAGTTTCACCTTCTTGATATAAGTGATTGATTGCTGACTCTTCGACTATATCAACAGTATCACCAGTTTCTAATTGAACCGTATAGTGAGTATTGAGACCAAGAAACACTGTTTTTTTCACAGTTCCTGTTGTTATCGCTGTGGATGCATCATTTGTAATTATAAATTCTTCTGGTCGAATTGAAATCTTGACGGATTCTTCGTTTCCGTTACGAACCATTTTTGTTGTGTCCAAGTTAATTGTAGGTCCTTCGTTTAGTTTTAAGGAAGCACCTGTCAAAACACCTGTTAAAATATTGGATCGACCGATAAATGTCGCTACAAAAATATTGCGTGGACGCTGGTAAATATTTTGAGGTGTTCCAACATGTTGTATTACACCATCTTTCATGACTGCAATTCGATCTGAAACAGACATTGCTTCTTCTTGATCGTGTGTCACGTATACAGTTGTTATATTGACAGATTGTTGTATTTCTTTAATTGCTGTTCGCATATCAATGCGTAACTTGGCATCTAAATTGCTCAGAGGCTCGTCCATCAGCAATACGTCCGGTTTGATAACAACAGCACGTGCTAAAGCAACCCGTTGCTGCTGCCCTCCAGAGAGACGTTCCGGCATACGATCTGCATATTCGGAAATTTGCATTGTATCCAACATTTCATTAACAGATTTTTGAATTGTATCTTTATCCATTTTGCGATTTTTCAATCCAAATGCAACATTATCAAAAACTGTTAAATGTGGAAAGATAGCGTAGTTTTGAAACACCATTCCGATATTTCGCTTTGAAGGTTCCATGTCATTGATTCGTTTTTCATTAAAGAAAAAATCTCCCCCTTCAATTGAGTTGAACCCCGCAATCATGCGCAATAATGTCGTTTTTCCGCACCCAGATGGACCAAGAAGGGTGAAAAATTCACCCTCCTTGATTTCAATTGAGAGATCCGGAATGATTGTATTTTGGCCATAACGTTTTATAGCATTCTTGATTGAAATATTTACACTCATAATCTAACCCCGTTTCTAATCTAATTATTGTAATTCAGCAAATAATTTTGTGTAACGCTCTACAAGTTGTGTCTTATTCTGATAGACATACTCCATGTCTTCGTAAATTAATGGCAAGGTTGAATAATCTTTGAGATGATCCCCTGTTTTTGCACCTTTACGTACTGGACGGTTCGTCAACTCTGAACCAAAGATATTTTGAACTTCTTCACTAAGAAGGAAATCAATAAACAATTCTGCATTTTCTTTATTCTTAGCATTTTTGATAATTCCTGAACCCGCTGGGAGGAAGACACTTCCTTCTTTTGGATAAACAATTTCTACATTTTTGGCACCATCTTTAACAAGTTTTGCCACTGGATCTTCGTAGGTTAACCCAACCCACATTTCTCCATCAACAACAGACTTATAAACTGAAGACGATCCAGATTGGATTTTACCATCCCATTGTTGAATCAATTTACCAACATAGTCCCAAGCCTCATCATTCATATAGTCATCATCTGGACTCATGGCTAAAAGGATATTTGTCAATTGCGCAAAAGCACTGGATGAATTTGATGGATCCGCAGTCGCAATTTTACCTTTGAGTTCAGGTTGTAAGAGATCTTCATAACTTTCAATTTTGAGGTCTTTCGTAAGTTCTTTATTTACGATTAAGACACTACCGTCTAAAACTGTGTATGTAATATAACCTGTATTATTCTTATATTCATCAACAACGTTTGCATCTTCTTTTGAAACATACGGTTCAAACAAATCTTTATTTGAAATATATTGTGTATAGGTTCCACCAAACAGAACATCGCCATAAGGATTTTCTTTCTCTGACTGAATTCGTTTGACTAATTCACCCGTACCTGCAGAAATAACTTCAACTTTTATACCCGTTTTTTCTTCAAAAAGTGGTACTACGGCATTAATCAAGCCTTCACTATTTGGAGAGTAAACAACAAGTTTTTTATTCTCATCCGATTTACCTCCACCAGAACATGCGACCAGCATTAATGTAACGAGAAGCAGAATACTAATGCGTTTGAATTTCTTCATATTTTCCTCCTGTATTGTATGAATACATGTCTTTCATACACATATCTTACTTGTTTAGTAACCGCTTTCACATACCTATTTACAACAAAAAAAGGGATAATATCACAATTGGATTAAAAATTAATCCAACATCTATTTTCAATTATTACTTTAGATTGTTGTAATTTACGCCCTAAAACTGCAGTAATTTTTAGCAAATCGATTGCTCGATACAATCACAGGTGGTAAAATTAGCACCATAACAATGCGGAGAATAGTGATGCTACGTGTAATACCCCACCTTTGACCAAAAGATACATTGTGCATTACTTCATAGAACAACCATGAAAAAAATTCTAATGTTAGGAACCCTACTACTTATGCTAGGTCTCTTAGTGTCGACCACTTACAGTTACTGGCAAGATATTTCTATCAAAAACAACATAGACACTGCATCTGATATCTCTTTAAAAATCGGAACTTTTACGTTACCAAGTATTCACCCTATTGGTGCCACTGATTTTCAAGAGAATACCCATTACATTCAAAACAACGTCGTCTATTATAAAGATATGTATTTATTGCGTTATCGGACAGGCTGGCATGATAAGCTGCCAGACTCACCGGATATCTCTGAAGGTTATAGTGGTCATTACCGTTTCTACAGTAACCAACATTTTATCCAAGCACGTTACTTTATCGGCGATTTAGTAATTATGAATGAAATTGTCTACCGCGCAGATAATGGTGGTGCATCGAATATGACACCAGAACAATCCGATGGATGGAATGGTTGGAAGAAAATGGGACATATTTCAGATCTTAAGTGGCAAAAAACGCGTACCTATGCGAAAGGTTCCGTAACCTATCACGATCAGAAATTATACGTTGCTAACGAAACGATTCAACCAAATCAACATCCCGAACCTGGCATCGACTTCGGATGGAACCTGCAAAATACACTTCAATATGATCCCTTTACTATTTATAAGAAATCGGATGAAGCCCCAACGATTGTGGCCGCATATGACTCCAATAGCGAACATCGACTTTACCTTCTAAAATCAGCTTCAAATTATAAGAATGGCATTTACACACGCCCGGGTCAAGATGCAGCCGTTTGGCTCCCTTACCCTTTTAATTGATACTAAAAAAAGAGCATCTTCATAAGATGCTCTTCATTAATATTCAAGAAGTTTCGGATTGTTCTTTTCCAGTGTTTCCCAGAAATCATGATACTCGCGGGCAGTCAACGGATAATCAGTAGAAAGGATGGTAAATTCTTCGCCACGCCAATTATAGACAATCTTCGTCTCATTATAATGGTTCTTTTTATAAAATTTAATTCTTCTTCTACGGATTGGGGCATCTGATTTTTTAGGACGTACGACTTCAACATCTGCAAAAATCGTACGCTGATAACGTTCTTTTATTAATGCTAATGTCGCGGAACCCAACCCTTTACTTTGAACTTTCGGATCAATTGCAAAATAGATGAGGTGGACAAGGGTATCAGTGAATAAAACAATGGTGAAGCCTACAAAACAATCATCGTCTAAAAGAACACAAATTTCACTATTTGCGCCCTTATCGTCATAGATATAGTTTAGGTTTTTACGTTCATTCTCAGGAAATGCATTAATGTATAATGTCTCTATATCCATTTTATGTGTATCAGTTATCTTTTTAAGTGAAAGCATCGTATCTTTAAATCTCTTTTCTATCTAAGAACTATCATACAATGGTAATGCATGCTTGTAAATTAACTTTGTTGATGCCTTTGTGTAATAAAATATGCTTGTTCAATGATATCGTATTCATTTTTGATACTTTTTAAAATATGGGATTCATCGATAATTCGAATATTCTGTTCCGAAAAATATTTGAAAATTGCATAAAAATAGCGATACTCTTGGGTGTTAATATAAAACATTGGATCCATTGATAACGAATATGTTTTACTGTCCTTAAGGACAATTGTAGCTGAAATAGACTCTCGTAGCATTGCGTACTGACGAGGGCGATAATTCAGGCCTTTACTTCCGGCATATCCGTGAGTATCAATTTTAAGAATAATTGTATCAATCGCATCGTAAGCGATGAATAATCCTTTTCGTTTTCCCATCAATCCTTTCAAAATTTTCATGCACGGTAGCTTCCCTTTGGTAATGTCAACATTTAAACCAAATTGTTCAACCACAAAATAGTTATGATAACGTCTATAGTCAAACAATGATAATGTTGTGAATAGGGCAAATACAAATACCGCAATACCCAAATAAACAAACGCATACAAAAGTGAATTGGTCAGCGATACTAAGGATGCCATTAGAAACATCATTGGAATAAAAAGTAGTATAATGACGCGCAATTTCGTTTGTGGTTTCCCGAATGCGAATGGCATTGGAAACGCTACGTCTCCCAAAATCAAAGTATCTAAGGGAATTGCTAATAATTTACTCAATAGCACTAAGTTATCAATCGTTGGATAGCTTACACCTTGCTCCCATTTCGATATTGATTGTCTTGCGACATTCATTTGGATTGCAAGATCTTCTTGGGTCAACGACTTTGCTTCTCGAAATTTTTTAATTTGTTGATTCAGTATCATTTTAAGATCCTCCGTCTTCCCATATATTAACGATAATTGAGCATAACGTCACGCACTTTTTAGGTGCATGCACTCAAATGTTCATGAATTTAACTAAAATTAAAAAAGTTACCCGGATAGAGTAACTTATTCTGGCACACTCGATAAGACCCACTCGACATTACTTTCGTAAGTTCCAGGTTTTAGAGTGTGTGTATCAAGTTCAAGAGTGACGTTTTCATTTGTATCTGATGCACGGCCAAACCAACTAAAAATCCAATGTCCTTTTCCAGACTTCTTATTCGCTCTGGCAATCCGAGTTGGTTGGTTATCCGAATATAGTGTCACCGTTTCATTGACTGTTTCGACACCGGTAGTCTGAGTATCTTTGCTCGAAGTGTATGTGTTTTGAAATGTTAGGGCGCCATCCACTTCGTGATAATCACTTTGACCGGGCGTTCCTTGTGAAAATTTCCCCATCGACACACTAAGATCCCAACCAGCTTCGCGTCTGGGGTGATTGAATATTTGTACACTTGGTTCTTTTGTTTGAGATGTAAACTGTTGATTCCCTTGTCCAATCTTTTGGTTTCCAAAAACAAGTGGTTCGGGAACTGATACAATCTGAAGCATCCCTTGTTGCGATGATGCGGTCGTATTTCCAATCTTCTGCGTATCAGTAACATCATACGGATTCACTGGAACACGTGCGCTCGTATCCGAAATTCCCCCATATAGGTTCATATCAAATCGAACTTCTTGGGTAATGTCATAGGGCTGTGTCAATTCAACATCGCGATACCAGCCATAGAATGCATCATCATAGCTGCTCATATCGGGATAGTTCGCTAAAATTGTTCCCGTTCGAACTGTTTCTGATTGTAAGAATACAAAGGTACTTTCATTTTCGTTTGGTTTCAAATAGAAGTTTACATTAGAATTGTCTTTGACCTGGTAGTATATCCCTGCTTTCGGTTGGTATGATGCATAGCCACTCATTAATTGATTTGAGGTCCATTGTGATTTATTATCACCTTGCTTAGCCCAATATCCTCTATAACCATTTGAATTTTTAGCAGTAGGCAATTCCGATTTGTAGAAGAAATCTGCATTGTTTCCTTCTGGAACAATAATACGTTCTAAATACGTTGCACCTCTAAATCCACTCTCGAAAAAACCAACCCTTGGATTAACTCCAAAAGTATATGGAACGCTAAACTCAGTTACTTTTGTTGAAGCAAGAAAATCCGTTGCCTGTCCAGTTGTCGCTCCTAAACCACTCAGGTTCCATGTTTCAGTTCCAATGATTGTTTCAAGATTCGTTGCTAGATAGAACATGTACATGATCGAGTTTATATTGCGAGTATTCGCACCCCAGGTAAGATTCAGTTCTGTAATGTTATGTGCATTGATAAACATCGCTTGCGCATTTTCAAGACTAGATACATTCCAAGTCTCAAGACCTGTGATAGCACTGTACTGTGTATCCCTAAACATTACGAAAGTTGATTTTAAATTCCATGTGGTATTGCCCCATGGAAGATGTAGGGTCATTCCTGGACGTCCGCTATGACCAAACATTGCTGATGTACTCAATGCACTGGACATGTTCCAAGTTCCAACTCCATCCAAAACAGTTGGTCCTGAGTAACTATAAAATAAGTTGTCAAAATAGGCTGTTTTACTTACATCGAGATTTTCTAAACCAATTAATTCAGCTTCAGTACTTGTAAAAAACTCTTTGAAGTAGTAGTTCGTCGAAATTCTTCCGCGAAACTCGACACGTTTAATTTTGTAGTTATCTGCTGGTGTGCCTGTTCCATTCAACATTTGATACAAACTCTTATCAATATTTGGGAATGTAGGATTAGAAACCCCTCTGCCGTCAAAAACGACCGTTTGATAGTATGTATCGTAGGTGTACGGTACATTACCAAGTGTTCCATCGGCACGGGTGTCTACTCTTGCTTCACTTACATCCAAGTCTGTTTCTACGGAGTCCTCAGAATTCTCGTTGAAATCTCGATTATTTCCGTCTTTTTCAGTTTCATCACGAGTCGGTAGCTCGTTCAAAATTTCCTGTACATCAAAGATATTTTCCGTTTGGTGTTCAACTGGAGCATGATCTTCTGCGTGAATCAAGGATCCAGCTATGGTCATCATAATGATTATACTTCCGATGAATATTCTATTATAGTGACGTTTCATTCTGCTCCCTACACTCTCTATTTAGTATTTCTTTTTGCTTTTCTCTGTTTCATGATAATGTACACAAGACCACCGTTAACAACAACTAAAACTGCGAGTCCAATATAAATCATGATATTCGTACTTTTGACTTCTATTGTTGCATTAACATCGTCAACCTTATCAGCTCCAACTTGAAAGTTATCGCTGAAATTCCATGTTTCTTCGCCTGAAGAAACTATGAATTCGTAACTATATTCTTGTGAGCTTATGCGTTGATTCGCATTTTCAGATGTAAAAATGACATCAAATTTGCTATGTGGAAGAATGCTTCTATTTTTTTCATCAACACGTGCAACAACCTTGCCATCTGATTTTTGTTTTATCTCTCCGTTAATAGATACATTAGACATATTCAAACCTACATGATTTTCAAGACTCACATAGTATGCAGGTGCCATTTGATGTACTTTAACGCCAGCATCAGTTGCTTGTAATTCTGGTAGAACAGGATTCATTGTGTTTCGTGCTTGGACAGCAACAAGATACTTTACAGATGAATTAACACCGACACTATTTTGTTCTTTTACTTTATCTGTTTCATGCGTTGCTGTAATTGCTAACCCACCAAGAATAACTCCATCAAACGCTTGTGCAGGCATCGTTAGATCAACATTAATAATTGCACTTTCGTTGGGATTGATGATGACATCATTATTTTGAATTGTAAGCATTGAGTCCATCGTCGTTGGAATAAATGGACTCGGTTTTTCATTTTGGGTATAGTCAGGTTCACCATTAGCACGAGTGACTGCATTTGTTTTATCAATATGTACTGTCATCGGTGAACTTCCTGTGTTTTTGACATCAAGTCGCAATGAATCCGACATTCCTGGTTCTAATAAAACATCGAAGTATCCGCGATACTCAAGATCACTTCCTATTTGATGTTCAGTAAAAATCGGTGTGACGGTAAAATCACTATATCGCTCTGTATCCGCATTAATTGTATTTACTTGTAAGGCCACCAATACAGTAATTAATAAAAGTTTTATTGATTTTTTCATAAGTTATCTCCTTATTTTTTCTAGTGTATGAAATATAAATGTAATGATGACCTCAAAAGAGGGAGTGGGCAAAATAATTGCCCACTTACAATTATTGTGGCGTTGCGCTAAGTGTCCATTCAAGGTCAGCTGAATACGCTCCGGACACAACTGTATTTGTATCCATTTCTAAAGTAACATTACTGTTTGTTTGATCCGTTTTGTAGTTTGGTGCATACCAATGGAAACCCCACAGTCCAAGTCCTTCACCTTTCGAAGCACTTGCGATTTGCGTTGTTTTCCCGGATTCAACAACTACTTTTGTATTGACATTTGATGGTTCTTTTTGTGAAGGCTTGTTGTTTCCTTCAAACATTGTTGTATTGTTGAATGTGATAATTCCTTTTGTAGTTTTACCTGCATCGACTGCTTCATTATTTGTGAAATCAGAAAGAGCAACACTTAAGTTCCATCCATCTGATGCAGCACCACGTTTATCTTGAACTTGAATATTTGGTTTGACTAAGTCAGATTCAAATTTCTGGGTTCCTTTACCAACTTTATGCCCGCCAAAATTCATCGCTTTTGGATATGCCGTAATTGCTAATGGACCTTCTCCATTCCCATTTTCAATATCTCCTGGATCTGTTGGATCTGTTGGATCAATTGGGTTAACTGGATCTGTTGGTTCATTATCAATTGTAAATGATACTGAAGCTTTTGAAGTCTCAGACTTTGGTGCGTTTCCTTCCTCTGCGAAGATTGACATTGTTCCCGCCAACAACATTGATGTAGCCATCATAACTGCCAACGGCTTGATAATTTTCTTTTTCATTTCTATTCCTCACTTTTCTGCTCTTTAAGCACATGGAGATAATAAACAAAATTCGAAAATTTGTGCAATTCTCGTCATAAAACACTATGAAATTGTCACAAACATATTAAATTTATTAAGATAAATGTAAGAAATGTTAAAAATGACACAAACAGTAGGTAATTCGTTAATTTTTAACTCATATTTCTGTAATCGCATTCAAAACAACCTATACTCGTGAAGCAATCTCGCTGACATTGCTTCATATATTTCATCTTCAATAAAAATGAATTTCCAAACATTTAACTTCACAATAAAAAAAACACCTTTACTGGTGTATAATTTAGATAGGAGGTAATTCGTATGACACTCAATATAGATTGTATTCGCGATGTACTAATGACCTACATCACACAGAAGACCGATGCTTCAAAGATCATCACCCAGGATACCTTGAATCTCGAAATGTACTCAGAACAAGATGTAACCGATAGTCTAAGACATATCCATAATGAACATATAGGTACAGTTGAGTTTTCTGACTCCTATAATTACAATCCAAAACAAACCTACATCATTGGTATCACCGATCATGGGCTTTCGTTTGTTGATGCGATTAAAGATCCTGCACTCTTCGAGGAATTTAAAAATATTATAGCTGCAAAGTATCCTATTTATGATCTAAGTATTTTTGTGTATGGATACCATGCCTACTTAGCAACAAAATATGGTAGAACGACTGATGATCATAGTACTGTGCAATGAAACCTGCGCTGGCTAAATCAATCCGTATTTTGCTTTGGTTCGTTGCCTTTCTGCCCATTATTACTTTTAGTTTTTTACTAATTGCAATGTACACTTCTTGGAATTTGATTATGCCAACACCCACCCATCAGTTTTTAGCGGGCATTATTATCGTAGGAGCCTACATTCTTGCCTATTGTACTGTTGCTAAAAACAAGTATATGAATCTTTTGGGTGTATTATTGATGGTGCTTTGGGTTTCTTATTTGTTTATCGAAAACTCATATAAATTTCCGCCAATCAAAACAGCACCTCTGTTTGTAATCTACTTCGGAACAATCCTTTCAATTACATGTATTATTAACCATTTCGAATAGCTTTAGTGATTTAGAAAAAACTCTATCCATTTGATAGAGTTTTACTTTAGATTAAAAATCATGAAGTTTATTATTTTTACTAGTGTGTAAATATTAAATGATAGCCCAATGCCACAACCTCGCGAAGATACGATACAAAAGTTGCTTTCGTTTTAGACGGTGCGGCAAGACCGTATACTGTGCTCACACCATTTTGTGTAGCGGTTCGTTTGGCACGATAGATATGAAAATCGTTACTGACTACGATCGCTGTGGAAATATCATGTAAGGAGCTTGCGTTTTGAATGTTCTCGACTGTAGTTGTTGAGGTTGATTCGACGATGATCCGATTAGGATCAATTCCTTGGGATTCAAGATACCGTCCCATCACAACCCCCTCCGGTTCAGTCTCGTCAGGTCCTTGACCTCCGGTCACAATCACTACCGTTTGAGGATTCGCTTCCAAATACGGAATTGCTGCATCTAAACGCTCTTTTAAAATTGGCGATGGTTCACTTCCCCATGCTTTCGCCCCTAAAACAATCATTGTATCAATTCCAGCAGGTGGAACTTCTCGATAGGTAGATAAAATGAGTCCAAACACAATGATCGCATAAATTACACCAACACCAATAATACCAAGAATCCATTGTAGTAGCGTTCTTTTTTTCATATCGCATCCTCACCTTTTTAACTTCATCAAAACGTTAGTAGCTTAATCTCATATATCGTACCACAATCATTGCGACTGAAAGACATATATAATCTGCCAATTATCAAAAATCATCAAAACTTGATATAATTAACACAGCTAACAACTATCCCGAAAGGAAATTGCCAATGAAAAAAATCAAGAATTTAACGAATGCCCTCTCGATTTATATTATCGTGTACTATTTTTTTGCTTCAGTGACATCTGACATTGACATCCGATTTGGCGTCCCAAATAACACATATTTTAATGCAGCTATATTCTTTAAGGCCTTTATTTATGTCGGACTTCTCCAGCTTTTTGTTGCTATCGCCTTACTCTTTTACGAGCAACATTATGATAAGCACTTGGAAGAGCATAACAACCAAAACAACCTATAAAAAAGCAGTTTCAAATTGAATCTGCTTTTTTCGTATTTATTACATCTATCATTTGCTTCAGTTTTTCTGGTTTAACCCCATCATAGTCACCAGAATTGCTAAACGCATACGAAACATTTTCAGTGCGTGTGGTCGGATCCTCATACCACCCTTTGAATGAACCGTGTAATTGTTTTACACCCGTCTGGTCGATGAGACTAAGTGCATTCTCGGCACTAATTCCCGATCCCAAGCACAATTCAATGCGATCACCATATTCAGTTTGTAATTCCTTTAGCAGTACAACACCTTCGATTGCGGTATCTTTCAAGCCACTGGTTAAGATACGATCAACCCCGCATTCAATCAATACTTCAATTGCTGCAAACGGATCTTGAACACAATCAAATGCGCGGTGGAAAATTGCCTCAACATGATGTTCATGGCAAACTTTAACAAAGCGCTTTGTTAAGGATGCATCGACACTTCGGTCAGCCTTGAGAAAGCCGAATACCAAACCATTGGCACCCGCATCAATCAGTTGCTTTGCATCAATAAACATCGTCTCGACTTCCATTGCATCGTAATGAAAACCGCCGGGTCTCGGACGAACCATCGCCACAATCGGAAGCGTTGTTACATTTCGTGCCATTATTAAGGTTCCAATACTCGGCGTTAATCCTCCAAGGTGAATTCCATTATTTAACTCAATACGATTTGCACCGCATTGTTCTGCGATTTCGCAGTCTTTAGGTGATGCTGCAAGTACTTCAACACAATATGCCATAATATCTCCTAACGTGGATGAATCATGGATTCAGGTCGTAAAGCATCATCCACTTCTGCTTCACTCATTAAATGTTGTTCCAATACAATTGTACGTAGGGATTTGTTCTCTTTCAAAGCTTGTTTTGTTATTTCTGAAACTTTCGCATACCCTAAGTGCTTAACGAGGGCGGTCGCCATTGCCAGTGAATGTTCAACATAGTCATGGACGCGATGCTCATTCACTTTTAAATCTTGAATAGCATGTAGGCGTAATGTCGAGCATGCATGACGTAAAATCTCTAACGATTCGAATAAATTATAAAATAAAACAGGTTCAAAAACATTTAATTCCATTTGACCTGCTTCTGCAGCCATCGTCACAGTAGCGTCGTTTCCAATTACTTGAAAGCATACTTGATTCACAACTTCTGGAATGACAGGATTTACTTTACCAGGCATGATTGAACTTCCGGGTTGTTTTTCAGGAAGAAATATTTCATTAAAGCCAACTTTAGGACCCGATGCCATCATTCGTATATCATTGCAGATACGTGATAGTCCAATCGCAAATGTTTTTAATGATGCATGAACATATGCAAATCCGTCAACATGCTTCGTTGCATCTACAAGGTCTTCAGCACTACAAACGGTTTACCGGTAATCTTGCTCAAATTTGCCACAGCTTTCTCACGATAGCCAGGTACCGAATTAATGCCTGTTCCGACCGCAGTTGCGCCCAAATTTACGACTTGCATTTCACTAAGTGCATGCTTGAAACGTTGAATGTCTCGTTGTAAAACAGACTCATAACTTTGAAATACTTGACCCATTGAAATTAAGACAGCATCTTGAAGATGGGTACGACCAACCTTTATAATGGACGCAAATTCCACAGATTTCGCGTGAAATGCATCAGCTAAAAAATACATTTCCTCTAGAAGCAGCATTCCTAAATTTAAGACAGTCAATTTACCTGCTGTTGGAATAATATCATTGGTTGATTGTGCACGATTCACATGATCATTCGGATGGACAAAATCATAGATACCAATTGGTTTGTTTAAAATTTGAGCTGCACGGTTGGCTATAATTTCGTTCACATTCATATTCATTGATGTTCCCGCACCACCCTGAATTGCATCTGTGATAAATTCTTGTTTGTGCATCCCTTGAATAATTTCATCACATGCTTTCACTATCGCATCACTTCGAATACTGTCTAATTCATCAACTTCATGATTAGCAAGAGCACACGCTTTCTTCACCTGGGCCAGGGCAATGTACATCATATCATTGACATATCGGCCTGTAATCTGAAAATTGTCTAGCGCTCTAACAGTTTGCGCACCGTATAAAGCATCAAAAGGAACCTTAACCTCCCCCAAAGAATCCCGTTCAATTCGAAATTTATCGCTTATCATCATGATCTCCTGTTATAGATTTCTCAGTTTATACAAAGCATTGCTATAAATTTTTCCATTATTGCGGATATCTTCAAGGTTCATCCATTCATCAGGTAAATGGGCAATATCTTTTTGACCTGGAAAACTTGGGCCATAAGCAATAATATTTGGAATTATTTTCGCATAGGTACCACCCGTGGTCGTTACCGGAAGTAATCGGGTTCCTGTAACCTCTTCATAGGCATCTGTCAGTAACGTAATTTCTTGCGATTCTTTGTCGTAAAAAACAGGATCCCAATTATGTGCACATATCACTTCAATCGAATCGGGAACTACCACTTTGATCATTTCAATCAATTCAGATATCGGTTTGGCATTGGGATAACTTAATGATATTTGGAACATTAAATTTTCTTCAATGACACCCAGTTTGTATCCTCGCATGATCATTTCACCAAAATCATCATCCCGAACATTAATACCCAATTTAACACCATTCGTTGGACTGGATAGAATAAACTCATTGACAAATGCGTTGAACGTATCCAGTGACCCATGATTTACGAACTGAACTAATGCCCGTCCTCGTTCACCATAGACAGCCGGCCATTTACAATCTGGCGTCCAGCCAAATACGGGAGGTTTCTCCTTGGTAAGATAATGTTGAACACAGCCGAAACCAGATTCTTCATTAGTTCCAAAAACAATACGAACCGGCTTGTTGAAAGTCACACCCAATTCTTTTAGAGCATAGAGAGCATAGAGATTTGTTAAAATGGGCCCCTTATTGTCAAGGACTCCACGACCATAGATGCGACCATTATCGATAACCCCTTGTAGTGGTGGATACTGCCACCCTTCGCCAAGCGGAACAACATCAACATGACCAAAAATACCAATATAGTCACCATCGCCTTCGCCATATTGTGCATACCCAATAATATTGTCAATATTTTTTGTAGTAAAGCCAAGCTCTTCAGCAATCGCCAGTACTTCTAACAATGCTTTTTTAGGCATTTCACCATAAGGGGCATCAGGCGTATGAACACCCTCAACTGATTCGATTGCAACCAGTCGTTGGATCGACTGCAAAAGTTCTGGCATCAATGCATCCATTTTTTCATAGATTTGCGCTAACATTTTACTTTTCCTCCAGTGGTTTCATACGATCCGTTAGATACTGTTCCAACCACGCTTGAGATGCGACTTCATGAACCATCGTATCGCCAACTCGTTTGGTTGTATATACCGTATTCGGTTGGGATTCGGTTGCTACTGCAAAAGAGAAGTTATCAATATTTGACGCAACACCCCATTCCCCTTTTTGGTTCATCGCCACAATAGATATATCCCCTGCTTTTCCACGTCGTTTAATAAGTTCGCGATCTAAATCAAAGGTTACTTTGTTAACAGCATCTTGAGGACTCATTCCCGTTTTCATAAGTCGAACAACTTCATACGATACGACACCCTTCATCAAATCTTCACCCAGACCTGTTGCGGATGCACCGCCTGCCTCACTGTCTGCATAAAGACCAGAGCCAATGATTGGTGAATCCCCAACACGGCCTCTTTTCTTCATGAATAAACCACTTGTTGATGTTCCCGCAACAACATGACCCGCTTGATCTAGTGATACCATGCCAACCGTATCGTGTCCTGAATATGGGCTGATTTCTGTATCGCGTAAATCTTTAACGCGATTTTTATAATGAATTTTAGCACGATCTGTTAACATGTTTTTCCGTTCAAAGCCATGTTTATGAGCATAAGCTTCAGCACCCGCACCCACAAGTAGATTATTAACTGGGAATGCACTGAGTGAACGCGCAATTGAAATTGGGTTCGCAAAATCTTTGAGTGCTGCTACTGCACCAACATCGAAACTCGTTCCATCCATGTAAGCAGCATCTAATTCCACTTCCATTTCTTCATTTGGTAACCCGCCATATCCTACAGATTTGTAAAATGGAAAATCTTCAACTGCTTTAATTGCCGTTTCTATAGCATCGCCCGCACTTCCACCATCTTGAAGATTTACTACAGCATCATCAATACCTTCTTTAGCCATTCGCCACGTTGCAATAATACCCCACATAGAGCGTACCTTCCTTCTAATAAATGTAGTCTTTAATTAATTCTATATTACCATTATTCGTTTTTGCGTCAATAACCTTTGCCATATTCGCAAAGGAGTCACGTAATCCCGTACCACCCTTCTTAGGCATCTTAACAATCGTCACGATATCCTTGAATTCTTCGATAACGGAATCATTCTCAACAGAGCACATCACAATTGCTTTCGCATCCGTTTGTGCTTCAATCGCATGTGCTAAAATTGCTGACATATGCGCATAATCTTTGTAGTTAAAGCATGGACCGCAAATAACCATTTCAGCTTTTAATTTGTTGACCAAGCCGACGACTTTACGAACTACTTCATCTTGATTATCAAAGAAATATTGATTACCACAATACATCGTCGCAAGTACTGATGCATTCACATCTTTAAGGTTACTCTCAAACATATGGTACGATCCGATGCCGCCCTTTTCCACGGCAAGTTCAACATTGGGACGTTCTTTCCCACCAGCACCTGCTTGAGTTTGATCAAAAAATAATAATGTACGCATGAAGCATACCTCCTTTAAATAAAGCAAAGCAGCTTTGTATCCCCTCTCGATGTCAGGAAAGCTGCTTGGCAAATTATGATTTCTTACAGATCATCAAATGAGATATCATCGAGTGAAATGCCATCGAGTTCATCAATTGTGTCGTTTTCACTACCTTTTAAACTTTCTTCATGTAGATACTGTTTATCAAGAATCTTGAAGAATGGGTAGTAAAGGAAGCAGTCGAGAACGACCAATCCAATTTGGAATATACCCGCAAAGATACTTCCCGTCGATAACCAACCTGAGAAGAAGAATGGTGTCGTCCACGGTAGCGCAATTCCTGTTGTGAGTGGTATGAGTCCCGTCGTCATCATTATCGTCGATAATATTGAGTTAATCACAGGTACAAATAAGAATGGAATAATGATAATTGGGTTCAGCACAACTGGTAATCCAAAAATAATCATTTCATTAATACCGAAGATTCCAGGAACAATTGAGAGACGACCCAATTGTTTGAGACGTTGTGATTTCGCAAAGAACATCATAACAATAACGAGTGATAAGGTTGAACCTCCTCCACCAAAGTTTGAGAAGAAATCTCTAAATGGTCCGGTAAAGATATATTGCAGTGGTTGTCCCGCTTCAAATGCAGAAAGGTTAGCCAATGTCATTGCTTCATGAATTGGTCGGAAGACTGTATTTGTAACAGCTGGACCATTAATACCAAAGAACCAGAACAGGTTACTTAAGAATTGATAAATGACATCAAATGCTTTAAATTCACCAAAGCCCATCAAAGGTGCTTGGAGTACTTTGTATATAAATACGTGTGCATATTGGAAACTCGTAGCTGAAAATCCAATACGTGTTAGGAAGAAAATTACGAATACAAATGCACTTGGGATCAATGCAGCAAATGATTCCATAACTGCAGGAGGTACCCCTTCAGGTAATTTAATGATCCACCCTTTGTGGTGAACCCATGCAAAGATTTTTACAGAAACTAACGCTACAATCATTGCTAAGAAGATTCCTTGTGAACCAAGAACTCCAAATGAGAAGCCTCGGAATGCTTTACCAGCTTCATTAACATATTCTGGATAGCTTGTTTGTGTAAGGATGAGGAAAGAAACAAGGGCAACAACACCACCTGAAATTCTATCCACCTTGAGTTCACGAGCAAAGGCATATCCAATACCCACGACAGTCAGAATCGAAATAACATCAAATGTAGCGGAAACTACAGATGATAATTGACGATCCCATCCTGCACCGAAGATACTTGCCATGAATTCCGGATACCCCTGAATCGGGAAATTGGCAATAAGTAAGAAGATCGATGCGACAATAATAAATGGTGTACTGATAATAAATCCATCACGAATCGCTGATAGAACTTTATTTTTACTGAGCTTCTCCGCTATCGGAGCAAGCACTCTCTCTAGTGTATCAAACATTATTTTTTATTCTCCTTCATGAGTAAAATTGATCGTTTAAGAACACGTTCTCCATCCACATTCCCATAGTCTTCCAAGCTGATGACTTCAATAGGAATTCCCAAATGGCCAAATTTTTCAATAGTTGGTTCCAAGCGGTATTTAACTTGGGGACCTAAAAGAATAACATCTGGGTTAAATTCATTTACGATTGCTTCCATCTTAGAATCTGAAAAAGCTTTAACTTCGATGGGTAAGTTATGAGTATCAGCGACCGACTGCATCCTACTTGCAAGTAGACTCGTTGACATCCCGGCATTACAGAATAAATAGACACGTTTCATAGGATTCTCTCCCTCCTTTATGTACTTTCAGTATACCGTAGAATGAAAGTGCTTCCACCTAAGGACATTTCCTAAGTAAACGGAACAAAATTACGTGATTTTATGTGATACAAAAAAGAACTCCGTAGAGTTCTTAAGATTGTGGCGCGATTATTTGTTCGAGTGCTTGTATTTTTACATAGCTGGCAACCAACTGTTCGGCAAGTATTTTAATGGTTTCTGCAGCCATTAATTGATCTTCCGCATGCATCAGGATTAAATTTAAAGGTGTTTTTTCACCACTTGCTTCTTTTTGAATTAAGGCAAAATGAGCCTCGTGCCCTTGGATACGATAGGCTTCACCCTCTTCAATAAGCGCACGGGCTTTATCAAAATCGTAAGCATTTGCGTACGTCATTGCTTCCATAAACGATGATTTCGCTGCTCCCACAGCACTAATAATTTTAAAACTCACTAATTCTAAATCTTCCATAATTTCCTCCTAGTCGTTCATCATCCAATGAACAAATTCATTTCTATTTTTTGATTGCAGTAGTTTCGACATCTTTTCAGTACTTGTAATGGTTTCTGATAACCAATCAAAGAAGAGCCACATCTTAGCACTATCTTCTTCCGTGATCGCAAGTAACATTACCAGTTTCACATCATAACTGCCCCATCGTATTGGTTTTTTTAACAACGCAACTGCAACTTTAGACTGATGGCTTTCAAGGTCCAATGGATGTGGAATCGCGATTGCATAAATAAAGGACGTTGATGACATCTTTTCACGGTCTAAAACAGATTGTTTAAAATGTTCTGAAACAATGAAATGATCTTGAAGTGCCTTCGATACATAATCGATGACCGCTTCTGGTGTATCCAAGTCTAAATTATTGAAGAAAAACCGTTCATCAATCAGCGTTCCGAATTGATTTCCAAATTCCTGCTTAAAACGATTCTTATCCATTTCATTCAAGACTCTAAAAATTTTACTTTCATCATCATGATTCACAAACATTGAAATTTGTACTGTCGGTATTTCGAGACGATGCTCAATGGGTAAAATTGAAATAATCAAATCAATGTCATGATTCAAGACATCTTTTTCAACGAAGTATTCTTGAATCTCTGCAATTTCAATTCGATCTTTAAACATATTTGTGATCTTACCCTTTGTGAGTTTCGATAAACTGCGATTATTGGGTGCGATCAGCATCACTTGATATTTTTTAGAACTGGATAAACGGTCATAAGCCGCACCAATATGAATTGCAATGAACCCTACTTCTGACTCTGATAATTCAAACCCAAACGCATTTCCAATCAATCGACTGACCACTAATCCCATCTCAAAGATTAAGGGATATGATTTCTTAATTTCTTGTAAATGGGCATTGGGGATCACGGTTTCATTCGTGACGCGCATGACTAACGATTGCAAGTGCAAGCGCAGTCCGTTTTGAAAGTCCTCATCTTCCGTAAAATCCAAATCAAATGTTTGAAAGATAACATCCGTTAAATCAGCAAGTAATTTTGAGATATTAACATCTTTCCCTTCATATTGAAGGGTTTCACTGAGTTTAACCGCATTCTTATATCCCATGAGTATTGTTGCTAATGCCTCCGCTTCAACTTCAGAATACGTGATAGGTATCATCGTCACAACCTTATGGAAGAAATCTTGTGCAATCTGAAACTCAATACTTTCTTGAAGATTATTATTACTTTTATCTAAGTAATGACCACTCAGCATGCGTTCAATCGTAATTCCAATATGAACAACAATCATTGGCACAGCGGTCTCGCGCACTTGATAGTTATGTTCGGCGAGTGTTGCTTCAAATATCTCTGTGACGCGCACAAGATCAAAACGTTTATACAAAGACGCAGTTCGATTGATATTAATGAAATTGTCTTTGATTTCATCAGCTAACAAATCCCGATAAATTCTTCGTTTTACATGTTCATTCCCATCAAAGTAAATATGGTTATCGTTCCGTACTAGTTTCAAGCCACCATACGGTTTGATTAACTCTCGAATGCGTTTGATATCACCTTCAATCGTATGCTCACTCACAAATAAGGCTTCCTGTAAAGCAACGATACTCCGTCGTTGTTTGCTAAATAGTAGTTCTTTTATAATATAAATACTTCGTTCATTAGGAGTTTGCGGGATAATATCTTCAGATGCTTCTTTGTACTTTTGATAATTTGTTAAATCGATTGAATACCCTTCGCGCGTACTTGATGCAACGATACCTGGATAATTTTGGTTGAGGGAATCGATATCTGATCGGATCGTTCGATCCGTAACACCCACAACTTTGGATAACTCTTTTCCTTTAATCCATGCGTCTTGTTCTGCTAGGTATTCAAGAATTTTTCGTTGTCTCGAATTCAAGATTATCCCTCCTTACAGCTAATCTGGTTTTATCATCTTCTCATAGTCAAAAAATGCGTCGAATGCATCTTGGTCCATAAGACCACGTGCAATCACGACATCGCGAATACTCAAATTCTTTTGATGCGCTTCTTTTACGATAGTTGCTGTTTCATCATAGCCAAATTTACGATTCAAAAATGTTGCTGTCATCAGGGATGTCTCAACGTTCGTATTCATCTTACTTTCATTTACTGTAATACCAGATAAACATCGATCATTGAACGATTGGAGTGCATCCGCAAGCAAGCGTGTCGACTGTAGTGTATTATAAATAATCAACGGCATACACGCATTCAATTCAAAATTACCCATTGCCGAACCCATTGTTACGGCATGGTGATTACTCATAACCTGAATTGTAGTCATAATCAATGCCTCACTTTGAGTCGGGTTCACTTTACCAGGCATGATAGAACTCCCTGCTTCATTGGCGGGCAAATTTATCTCACCTAAGCCACACCGCGGACCACTTGCGAGGAAACGGATATCATTGGCCATTTTCATTGCATTACTAGCAATTGTATTTAAGACACCATGACTAAAGACAAAGCTATCTTTTGAGCTAATTCCATGAAATTTGTTCTCTGTTGGTCTGAATGACTCTTCCAGATAGCGATTCAACACTTCACACACAGCGGCATCAAAACCCTCATAAGCATTAAGCCCTGTTCCCACAGCTGTTGCACCAATCGGCAAAGTCCGTAAATATTTTAAAGCATCTTCTATTTGACGGCTTCCTTCGACAAACATAAATTGCCAGCCACTTAATTCCTGTCCAAAAGAAATTGGTGTTGCATCTTGAAGATGCGTACGACCTGTTTTAATAATTGTCCCATAGGTATCGATGAGATTTGAAAATGTACCGATGATTTTTCCTATACTCGGTTCTAAGCGGTTTTTAATCGCCAAAACAGCACTCACATGCATCGCTGTAGGAAACACATCATTGGAGCTTTGACCATAATTCACATGGTCATTGGGATGGACTTTAGTTTCCCCTAAACGCTCATTTGCTAAGTTTGCAATCACTTCATTAACGTTCATATTAGTTTGTGTACCACTTCCGGTCTGCCAAACTGAAAGTGGAAATTGATTGCTATAATCACCTTCAAGTAGCGTATCGCAAGCCAAAATAATCGCATCCGCAATCTCATCTTCTAGTTTGAAATGTGATTTATTTACTTCAGCACACGCTTTTTTTAACATAATAAGCGCCTCAATAAGTGGTTGTGGCATCGTTTCTTCGCCAATTGGAAAGTTCACTAAACTCCGTTGCGTATTCGCACCCCAGTATACATCACTTGGAACTTCAACACTACCGTAAATATCATTGATTGTTGACATTTAGTCCTCCTTTGATAGTCCTGTTTCAACAGCTTTGTCCGCAACTGCCTTCGCAACTACACCCACGACTCGTGGATCCAAAACAGTTGGAATAATGTACTCTTCTGTTAATTCATGATCTGCTACTAATGATGCAATCCCTTCGGCAGCTGCAATCTTCATAGCTTCACTAATTTGACGTGCACGTACATCCAAAGCTCCTTTAAAAATACCTGGGAATGCAAGAACGTTATTAATTTGGTTCGGATAATCAGAACGACCTGTTCCTACAATTCGAGCTCCAGCTGCTTTTGCATCAGGATACGATATTTCTGGATTAGGATTAGCAAGTGCAAAAACAATCGCATCTGAATTCATCTGAGCAACATTTTCTTTCGAAAGTAAATTTGCGAGGGATACGCCAATAAAGATATCAGCATCTTGCATGACATCAGATAATGTAGCTCCCACTTTAACATCAGCAAGATAGTCACACAATTCTTGAACAACAAAATCATAGGACTCACGTTTAGTCTTATCAACAACACCAAGGTTATTGATGGCGTAGATGTTCGAAACCCCATAGACATGAAGCATTCGAATAATTGAACTTCCTGCAGCACCCGTACCTGCAACAACAACTTTCGCATCTTTTAGGTTTTTTTGTACGAGGCGGCAGGCATTGATTAAACCTGCAATGACGACAATTGCTGTACCATGCTGATCATCATGAAAGACTGGAATATCGAGTTCCTTCTTGAGTGTTTGTTCAATATACACACATTCCGGTGCTTTGATATCTTCTAAGTTAATACCGCCAAAAGTTGGCGCAATCATTTTACAGAAAGCTATGATTTCATCCGGACCATTGACATCAATCACGAGCGGTACTGCATTTAGACCCGAGAAAGCCTTAAAAAGCATCGCTTTCCCTTCCATAACTGGCAATCCTGCTTCCGGACCAATATCGCCAAGACCTAAAACAGCACTTCCATTACTTACAACAGCTACAGTATTGACTTTCCATGTATAGTCATAGATTGCTTCTTTATTTTCTTTAATTTTGAGACACGGTTGCGCAACTCCAGGAGAATATAAAAGACTTAAGTCATCAAGCGATGTGACCTCCATCTTATTTTCTACACTAATTTTCCCTTTAAGTTTGCTATGCAACGCTAATGACGCTTCAATCAAATTATCCATTTCCGCTCTCTCCTTCATTCTTACGTTTATTTTATCATTTTATAATTCGTTCGCACACTAAGGATACGCACATTGACTTAGGAAAATATTTCTACGTGTATCTTTCAAGAAAAAAAACGATGTTTCATTGAAGACATCGTTTCGTACTTATTTATGAATTCTTAAACATCTTCAAGACTGTTTAGCGATGCGTGTTTCCTAAAAACAAGTACGGTAAATAGGACGGTTACACCTGTTTGAACTACAAGTCCCATTGAATTTGTAAATAGTGGCAGAACACTAACCGCTTCACCTTGAACAATCATCAACAGCATAATACCCATGAATAATACGCTAAGTGCAAGAAATACATACCGTACCCGTTCGATATAGGATTCAGAAACACCATCATGTAACAGCATGTATCCCACAACTGTAAATAAGGATACATAGATTATTACAAAATCTGTTCGTGTTGCGGATTCAAGGGATACACCGAGTAGATCAACCGCGAGATTTTTGAGAATCAACAGCCCAATCATTACGAAGAAACCATACAATAATCCTTTACCGCGAATCATAATCATTCGCTCGTCCATTTTTTCTGAAAACATCTAAATTACCCCTCTTCCCAAAATAAATCATCCAATGTCACATTCAATACCTTGCAAATGCGGATGCACAAATCTAACGTTGGATTGTAATTGCCATTCTCGACACTGATAATCGTTTGACGCGATACACCAACGCTTTCTGCCAGATCAATTTGTGACAGACTTTTTTCTTTTCTTAGCAACTTCATTTTCTCATTTTTAATAAGGTTTTCCTCCTTAATGTCAAATATACTTTACTTAAATAGCGCCAAAATGTCAACTTAACTTTACATTGCATGCTTTCTTTCGATAATAAATAAAAACTCAGATATTTTAATACCTGAGTCATTATGAATGCATAACGTCTGTGCATATCTATAATTTTAGTTTATTTCTCAACACATACGAATCCCGCTCCGCGTAATTCAATGTTCTCAATTTCTTTCTCATCTTTGATGTTCGCAAATTTATCCCCATTCACAAATCCAGTAAACCCAGCCTCTTTTACCTCCTGAGGGGTAACTGACCGGAAATCGTATTCAATAATCGTCTTCAATGTTGTATTTTCTGTCGTATACGAGAAATCTATCCACGCATACTGATTATAATTTTGTGCTCTTTCTTTCGTTGACGCAACTGCATTCTCAAGATTTTCTTTCGTCTCAAGATCAAGCAAAATATTTGCTTGATACCCTTCAAACGTTCCTGATAAATCTGTAATATAGACAAGTTCTTGTGTAAATTTCGGATTACTTGTATCCGTACATGTTGTCACGATTTGATTTGGCTGGCGTGTGCATCCGCTCACTATTATCAAAACACCAATAACACTCAATAATTTTTTCATACTCCCCACCCTTTTCTATCCATCATTATAGATGGTTTTTGAAAACAATGCACCATTAGCTATGAGCGAATGCAATCTAATGAGAAGCGAAACTTCAAAAGCAACTTACTCGAAAGAACAGAAATTTTGTTGCTGTGAAGACATGTACGAGAATGGAAATGGAACAATACACTTATAAACATACCCCTCCATCGGACCATTTTTCCCATCCGTACCAACGCGAATCCAATAGAATAATCCTCGATACTCATCCGTGAATCCATCGCCTGCATCACCCACTCGAATTGCAAAAAATGGTTCTTTAAACCCTCGTTCAGTATCGCTATCATATGCAACCCGTTTATAATCGATAATTCCCATTACAGCAACTAATCCTAGACATACTAAAACTATTAAAAGTACTTTATACCGTCGTTTCATTTCATCCTCCGATAATTTTGATTGTTTTATTACAATAATTATCCAACATTAATACAACTTTGTCGATCCCTAATCCTTGGAGTATTAATTTCGTAAAGTACGAAATTAAGGTCACCATCTCGAATAATATAGTCTGGTGAAACATTAATTGAACATCTAATGTGTTATTTTTCTTTATATTTGTATCTCTTT
>NZ_WTSY02000030.1 GCF_009828775.2 Erysipelothrix aquatica
ATATCTTGATGACATTGCCTTTAAAATCAACTCAATGCCTCGCAAAATGTTTGACTTTAAAACTGCTTATGAGATAGAATTTTTAAAAATGAATAGTGGTGCGGTTGAGATTTGATAAAAGAAAAAGCGCCCTTTGGACGCTTTTATTAATTATTGAGTAGCGAGTTCTGCTCGGTAAGCAGCGACTTCTTCTTCATTAGCCCAAACAAAATGTCCAGGACGAATTTCTACGAAAGATGGTTTTGACGTTTCATAATTGTGCATATCGTCGTTATAGATGATTAGCTTTTTATTACGTTCTACTTGTGGATCCGGAACCGGAACCGCAGACAGCAATGATTTCGTATATGGGTGAATTGGGTTACGGAACAATTCTTCTGTTTCTGTTAACTCAACGATAACTCCATGATGAATAACGGCAATGCGATCTGCAATAAATCGAACTACAGATAAATCATGCGCAACAAATAGGTATGTGAGTGACTTATCTTCTTGAAGTTCTTTTAGAAGGTTTAGAACCTGTGCACGAATTGATACATCAAGAGCTGAAATTGGTTCATCAGCAATAACAAATTTAGGTTCCATAACAAGCGCACGAGCAATACCAATACGTTGGCGTTGTCCACCTGAAAATTCATGTGGGTAACGTGTCAAATGTTCTGGAAGTAAACCTACGCGTTGAATGATATTTTCAACCTTTTCAATACGGTCTTCTTCGTTTTTATAGAGTTTGAAGTTATGAAGTCCTTCCGAGACAATGTAGTCTACGGTAGCACGTTCATTTAATGACGCTGCTGGATCTTGAAAAATCATTTGAACATTTTTAATGATGTTCTCACGATCTTTCTTCGCCATTTTACGCTTAATTTGAAGATCTTCAAATTGAATCTCTCCATCAGCAATTTCGTTGATTCCAACAATGGTACGACCAATCGTCGTTTTTCCCGATCCGGATTCACCAACAAGCGCAAATGTTTCACCACGATAAATATCGAAGCTAACTTTATTTACAGCGGTAAATACATTTTTACCACTACCGAATTGAACAACAAGGTCCTTAATCGATACAATAACATCTTTATCTTTAGACATTTGTTGATTCCTCCTCAGTATGCATATGTTTTGATTTATTCATGCTTTCAATTTTCAAAATTTTATTATGCAAGTCACGAATAACTTCAGGTTTCTCAACTTTCGGAGCACGCTCGTCACACAACCATGTTCGTGCGAAATGAGTCTCAGATAGTTGGAAACGTGGTGGTTCTTCTTCAAAATCAATTTGCATCGCAAATGGATTACGCGGTGCAAAAGCATCCCCCACAACTTCATTATAAAGTGATGGTGGTGTTCCTGTAATGGAGAAGAGTTTTTCACCTTTAACACCTAATTGTGGTAATGATGATAATAATGACCATGTGTAAGGATGGCGACTGTCGTAGAAAATTTCCTCAACCGTACCGTACTCTACAATCTGTCCTGAATACATAACCGCTACTTTGTCCGCAACTGATGCAACAACGCCTAGGTCATGCGTAATATAGATAGTTGTAAATCCATAGTCTTTTTGTAAATCTTTGATGAGTTCAAGAATTTGAGCTTGAATGGTAACATCCAATGCTGTTGTTGGTTCATCACAAATTAAAATATTTGGTCGACATGCCAATGCAATAGCAATAACGATACGTTGACGCATCCCACCTGAATATTGGAAAGGATAATCATCAAAACGTTTCTCCGCCATTGGAATTCCCGTACGCTTCATTAAACTGATAGCTTCCGCTTTGGCTTCCACTTTCGACATCCCTTGGTGTTTGATAATTACTTCCGTAATTTGAGAACCAATGGTACGAATTGGGTTCAATGATGTCATTGGATCTTGGAAAACAGTCGCAATTTTTGCACCACGAATGGATTCCCATTCTTTGTCTGATTTAATATCTGTAAGAACAATATCGTTATAGCTAATTTTACCAGATGATATATATCCGTTGGATTCTAACATTCCTGTAAAAGTTTTCGTTAAAACTGATTTTCCTGAACCTGATTCACCAACAATCGCGAGTGTTTCATTCTCAAAAATATCAATTGAAAGGTTGCGAATTGCAGTTAACTCACGATCACGCACCTTAAACTTTACGACGACATCTTCTACTTTAAGTATAGTTTTGTTCATAATGCACCGCCTTACATGTGTGTTCTTGGATCTGAGGCATCAGCAAGTGTTTGTCCTACAATATAGAGTGAGACAGATACAAGCGCTAAAACTCCAACAGGAATCCAGAACAAATATGGATGAGTTGTCATACTTGATGTATAGGTTGAAATAATACGACCAAGTGATGGGATGTTCGCTCCAAGTCCAACACCAATATAGGAAAGGAATACCTCACTAGAGATGAACGCTGGAAGAGAACGAGACATTTGCGTTACGATAACTGAAATTAAGTAAGGCAAAATATTCTTTTGAATAACACGATGAAGCGGTGTTCCTAATGTTTGGGATGCAAGGTTGTATTCTCGATCACGCATAATCATAACCTGAATACGAATGCTATATGCCGTACCAACCCAGCTGGTGATACACATCGCAAATAGGAGATTCCAGAAACCTGAACCCATTGCATATGAAATAACGATAACAATTAAAATGTACGGAACGTTACTTACAACGTTATATACTTCAATCATGATACGATCTAAATGTTTTGAGTAACCCCACACAGCTCCAACAGTGATACCTACAACAAATGTAAAGAGTGTTGCAAGTAAACCGATTGAAAGTGATGTCTTAGCACCTGCCCAAACGGCATCAAAGAGTGAGTGACCATTTCCATCAGTACCAAACCAGTATTGGAATGATGGCCATTGGTAACGAGCACCAATATCATTAATGTTTGATGTATCCATGAAGTCATATCCGGAGAACATCGGTTGGATAAATGACATAAGTAGTGTTAATGCCAATACAACAAGCATCGTAACGGCTACTTTATTACTAATAAATTTTCGCCAAACGGAATTCCAATAGGAGTAGCGTGGAGCATCAATACGTTCTGACGCTAAGGCATCAAGTTTTACGAACTGAAATCTTTCGTCTGCTGTTTTTTGCATGCTATTTACCTCCCTTTGTATCTAGTTTGATTCGTGGGTCAACTTTAGTTAACAGAATATCCCCAAGGAGTACTGAAATAATTGACATTGTTGTAAAGATGAATACGAGACCAATAACGATCGCATTATTATGTTGCAATATCGCATCAGGTAACATTTTACCCATACCTGGCATCGCAAATACTTGCTCAGTAATTGTTGCTCCTGCAATTGCCCCGATAACGGATGCTGGAATACCAGCTGTAATTGGAATAATTGCATTTTTGAAAATATGATTTTTAGAAATTTCTTTATCAGAAAGGCCTTTCGCTTTCGCAAATTTAACGTAGTCTGCGGATTGTTGATCAATCATATAACGACGAATCCACATCATAATTCCAGAAACTGAAAGAAGTGCAAGAATAATCGTAGGCATTACATATGATAGTGGATTAGAAGGTCCTAATGTTGGGAAGTTTTCAGGCATCCCAAAGAATGACGATCCAATCATACGGAAGAAGTAAACTGAAGCTAAACTTGGTACCGAAATTAAAACAGTAATGATTGCAACACCAAAACGGTCCACAAACATTCCTTTTTTACGTGCCATTACTACACCTGCTGGAACAGCAATTGCATAGGCTAAGATAACAGACATAACTCCAGTAATAAATGACATACTTAACATAGATGGTGCATCATTTATTGAAAGGCAGTCTGCATAGTTATCATTAAAGTTTTCTTTATCAAGTCGATCTAATCGATCAGAAGGACGGTATTTACATGTTCCAAAATCCAGTGCTGAACTTCCTGTTTTGCCAGTTTCAAAAGTAACTTGGCGTGACACAGGTGAACCTTGAGATCCTCCAATAACTTGGGTTACCTCTTGCCCTTTATATGTCGGATATGCTTTCCCCAAGTTAATCTTTATAAAGTTTTGGTGAATAAATGGAAATGATCCGTTGATATAGACTTGGTTCTTACTTTCACAGCCCTCACATGTGATAGCTAAACCAACGTTTTCGTTCATTGATAATCCTAATCCACGAGACATGTCTGGATTTGAAGCGTCTTGAACTCTCCATGGATGATCAATTTGCAAGAATGATCCGTAAAAACGGACAACTTTTTCTAGTGTAGGTATTTCTCGTGTTGCATAAGCTTTTCCGGACATAGGCATATTACTTACAACCCATTTCGAATTTGCTTGTGCCCAAGCATCGATGTATTGTTTTCCATTTCCATCAACACAATCTGTATACTCTGCATCGTTTGAAGTTGCAGCTGTACAAAGTTGTGATGGATTATAGTAATCCAAATAACCGTTGCTTTGATATGTGACATTTTCATAGTCTAAAAGTTCATCTGGTTGTGCTTTCAATTTTGTATATGTAGGATCTGAGACAAAAATATCTTGACGTGGAACCAGCGTATATACAAGAACGAAAGCAATAGTTGTTACGATAAGAATCGAAAGAATTGAACGCAGAATACGTTGCAATACATATTTTTTCATTGCTTTACCTCCTTAGCGCCACAAAATGAGGGTTAAAATCTTAACCCTCACCTTACGGCTGTTTAAATGTATTTAAAATTTGTTATTTTGCTTTGAGACGTTCTGCATCCCATGATTTCTTAGCTTCATCGTATTGTGCAGCTGTAACAGGTTCTTTTTGGACTTTCATGAACTTGAATCGGTTTGTTGATAAACCTGACCAACCCCATGTTCGTGAATAAGGAACTGTTGTTGTAACACTTGGTGTACCACCTTGTGCATAGATAGGGATGAATAACATTTCATTATTTAACCAAGCTTCTGCTTTAGCAAATTCTTTGAAACGTGCTTCTGGGCTATCTGTAATTGCTGTTGCTGCATCGAGTAATGCATCGAATTCTTCAAGTTTAACGGCTTTAATTGCGTCAACTGAACTTGCATTTCCATTAGGATTTGTTGATCCATCTAATCCAAGAACTTGAAGTACATCACCGTTACGTGAGTTGAAAATATTCAAGTAAGTAATTGGATCAAGGAAGTCTGGACCCCATCCTGATGCTGTTGAGAGGTCGAAGTCTGATTGAGCACCTGACTCTGCAAAGTATGTAGCATTGTAGTATGGATCCTTGTCAAGTAATTGTAAATCAATTTGAACATTTTCTGCACCTAATGATGCTTCAACTGATTGTTTAAGTGATTTAGCCATATTTACTTGGATTTCGCTTGTTTGTAATACAGGAACATCGATACGAATTGGGAAAGTTACACCTGGCAACTCTGCTTTAGCTTTTTCTAATAAGCCTTTAGCAACTTCTGGATTGTAAAGTCCATCATGTCCGTCGGCAATATCGAAGTCTTTGTATAGTTCTGCATCTAATGCTTGCATTTCAGCTGTAACAAGTTGTCCATAGTCATGACCTGGAACTGATACAAATGAAGGTGGAATTAAAGTGTTACGTAAAGCAACTGACTTCAAATCATCTCCAACTGACTGTGCGTTGTATGAACCACGATCAAATGCATGACCAATAGCTTGACGGAAGTTACGGTTTTGAATTGCTGCTTGTGTATCCGCTTTTTCTTGATCTGTTGTTTTACTTGTGTGGTTGTATGATGCGCGGTTAACATTAAATGTAGCATAGAATGTTGTACCGTTTGTATCAGAAGTAATGATGTTTTCACCATATTTTTCTTTTACTTGTGCATATCCAGGTGAGTTAGGGTAAACACGAGCTGTTGTCAATTCACCTTTTTCCATACGGTTGATGAATTCATCAGGTTTTTTACCATCATCATAGATAAGTTTAACTTCATCTAAGAAGACATTTTTCTCATCCCAGTATGCTTTATTTTTTTCATAACGAATTTCAGATTTTGCTGTATTGTTTACAAGAACAAATGGTCCGTTATAAAGGATTGATGATGGATCCGCTCCACCAAATGCATCCCCTTGGTTTTTCAAGAATTCTGCATTAATTGGGTATAAGATACCGTAAACAAGTTTTGATTGCCAGAATGTTTCTGGTTGGTTCAATGTAACTTCAAGTGTGTAATCATCAAGTGCTTTCATACCTACTGATTCAATACCTAAAGCTGGATTCTCACGGAACTCTGCAAGTCCTTTGATACTTCCGATAACGATTGGGAGTGTTTGTGAGTTTTCAAGAACAGCATGTTCAATACCAGTTACCCAGTCTTGAGCTTTAACTTCTGCATATTCGTCCCCTGTGTTTGTAACCCATTTTACTCCTTGTCGAATTTTATAAGTATAGACAAGGCCATCGTCTGAAACTGTATGTGATTCAGCTAATGCTGGTACAAAGTTTCCATAAGGGTCATTTTCATATAATCCATCTACAAAGTTACCAAAGTGGTCGCCATCTGTAGCTTTCATTGATACTGTATAATCCAACATGTTCAAGTCTGTTGTATATACATATGAGTATTTATTAGACAGTTCGGCTGAGCCACCGCCTTTTGATTGTCCACAACCTGTGAGAACCAAAAGAACTGCTAATGAAAGTGCAAATATCTTTTTCATTACTTCTTCCTCCTTATTTACAAGTAAATACCTACGTGACTTACTGTATGTTTGTAATTATATAGCATTTCATATAATTGTCAATTGATTTTTCATAGATTACACAAATAATTGAAAAAGTTTTGTAAATTTCTGAAAATTGTTTCATTTATAGTTACATTCACTGGGAGATAGCCTTTAAATTGCTTTTTATACCTATAAATCAATATAATGTGAGCTTATGAAAGGCTATTAAACATTTGAAACTACCGGTCGACTTTGCAGAACTTGACCTATTCTCTGAAAATTGTTTCAGAATATAGAAAAACCCGCAATTTTGCGGGTTTTCATGATTAGATATGAATTGGCAATCCTAATGACAATTCTGATGCATCCATAATTGTCTCTGACAATGTAGGGTGAGCATGAATTGTTAATGATAAGTCTTCAACATTCATACGAGCTTCAACAGCTAATCCAATTTCAGCAATGATATCAGATGCTCCAACACCAGCAACTTGACCACCTAATAGTAATCCTGTTTCTTTGTCTGAGATCAAACGAACGAAACCTTCTGTTGCATTTAATGAGAGTGCACGACCATTTGCTCCAAATGGGAACTTAGATACTTTTACAACAAGTCCTTGCTCTTTAGCTTCTTTTTCTGTTAAACCAACTGTTGCGAGTTCTGGGTCTGTAAAGCA
This sequence comes from Erysipelothrix aquatica, assembly GCF_009828775.2. Taxonomy (GTDB): domain Bacteria; phylum Bacillota_I; class Bacilli_A; order Erysipelotrichales; family Erysipelotrichaceae; genus Erysipelothrix; species Erysipelothrix aquatica. Next base: position 7,310 of record NZ_WTSY02000030.1, read on the forward strand.
GACTGCAGGAATTGCAACGTAGTCAACAGCTGATGGATGTCCTGAAATTGCTTCGGCAGCAACTTTAGCTTCGTATGAAGCTTTGTGAGCCAATGCTGCTCCAGGAACTACATCTCCGATTGCGAAGATATGGCTTTGGCTTGTACGGCCTTGGTTGTCTACAGGGATTAATCCTCGTTCGCCAACTTCAACACCTGCTACTGTTAAGCTTAATTCATCAGTATTTGGACGGCGTCCTACAGTTACTAATACGTAGTCAGCTTCGATTGTTACATCTTTTCCGTCTACTGCATAGGTAATTGCTACTGCATCATCGAGCTCTTTCGCTTCTTTAGCCATTGCATTTGTTACGATATTAACATTTTTTGATTTAAACTCAGTTTCAACAAGTTTGATCATGTCTTTATCGAATTGAGGAAGAATTGATGGACCACCTTCTAAGATAGTGATCTCAGTTCCTAAGTTTGCATAAACACCTGCTAACTCACTTCCGATGTAACCACCACCGATGACAACAAGGCGTTTTGGAATTTCTTTTAAGTTCAATCCACCTGTTGAATCAAGGACGCGTTTGCCATATTTGAAACCTTTGATTTCAATTGGACGGCTTCCTGTTGCGATGATTGCATTTTTAAATGTATATGATTGTGCGTCATCTCCGTTAACAACACGTAATTGATGTGTGTCATTGAAGAATGCTGTTCCACGAATGATTTCTACTTTGTTCTTTTTAAGAAGCATTTCGACTCCAGATGTAAGTTGTTTAACAACTTTAGTATCTTTCCATGCTTGAGTTGCTGCGAAATCAATTGTTACATTGTCTGCTGAGATACCGAATGCTTTTGAATCTAATGATTCGCGGTAACGGTGTCCTGCATTGATCAATGCTTTTGATGGAATACATCCGACGTTTAAGCAAACGCCGCCGATGTATTCTTTTTCAATAATTGCTACTTTTTGTCCAAGTTGAGCTGCACGAATCGCTGCAACATATCCACCAGGACCTGAACCGATAACTACTGTTTCGAGTTCTAATGCTAAATCTCCAACTACCATATTTTATGTCCGTCCTTCTATTATGATTCCATTAAGAGAAGCTCTGGATTGCTTAAGAGGCGTTTCACTTCGTTCATCGCCATTTGAGCTGTCATACCATCGATAATACGGTGGTCAAAGCTTAATGATAACGCTAGTACATTACCAACACCAAGTGTTCCATCTTCAAGAACAACTGGTTTCTTGTCGATACGGCCGATACCTAAGATTGCAACTTCTGGGAAGTTGATAATTGGTGTAAACCATAATCCACGTGCTGATCCAATGTTAGAGATTGTAATTGTACCATCTCGCATATCAGGTCCTGCAAGTTTGTTGTCGTTTGCTGCTGCTGCAAGTTCTGTAATTTCTTTAGCAATTGTAAAGATACCTTTTGAATCTGCATTTTTCACGTTAGGAACGTATAGTCCATGCGGTGTATCAGCAGCAAATCCGATATTGTAGTAGTTTTTGTAAACAATTTCGTTTGTTTTGTCATCAACACTGCTGTTGAGGACAGGGTATTTACGAACAACTGCAACTAGAGCTTTCACAACGTAAGGTAAGAATGTAAGTTTAACATCTTGTGATGCTGCAACATCTTTAAATTTCTTACGGTGGTTAACAAGTGCTGTTACATCCACTTCGTCAAAAATTGTAACGTGCGGTGCTTCTTTCTTACTTGTAACCATTGCTTTAGCGATTGCACGACGAGTTGGTGTCATTGCCTCGCGAGTTACTTCACCTTTAGGTGCTGTAACTGCTGCTTTAGCTACTGGGGCTGCTGCTTTTTCTTCTTTGATTGATTCTGGTGCGAATGATGCTGTTTCTGTTGCTGCTGCAACTGGTGCACCACCTGCTAAGAATGCATCAACATCTGATTTACGGATATGTCCGTGTTTACCGGATGCTGAAACTTGTGTTAAGTCAACTCCTTTTGAACGTGCATATGAACGTACTGAAGGCATTGCAAGTACACGGTTAGCAATGGTATTACCTGCATGTTGAACACCATTTGATGCTGGTGCTTCTACTGCTGAAGCTGTTGCTACTGGAGCTGCTGCTTGAGCAGCTGGTGCAGATCCGCCTGTTGTTGAAATTTCAACTAAAGCGTCACCAACTGTTGAGACAGTTCCTGGTGTGACATGAATTTTTGCAATTGTTCCAGATACTGGAGCTGGAATTTCTTGAACAAGTTTATCATTTTGAATTTCAAGTAATGGTTGATCTTCTGAGATAGTATCTCCTTCTTTAACAAACCATTGTACGATTTCACCTTCCGCAATTCCTTCTCCAACATCTGGCATGTTGAATACAAAATTTGCTGATGCAGCTGGTGTTGCTACAGGTGCTGCGGCTACTGGAGCTGCTGTTTCTGCTGGTGCTTCAGCGGCTGGAGCGCCACCTTCTACTGCGAATTCAACAAGGTCGTCACCGACTGTTGAAACGGTTCCTGGTTCTACAAGAATTTTTGTAATTTTTCCTGAAACAGGTGATGGAATTTCTTGAACGAGTTTATCGTTTTGGATTTCTAATAAAGGTTGATCTTCTGAAATAGTATCTCCCTCTTTAACAAACCATTGTACGATTTCACCTTCTGCGATTCCTTCACCAACATCAGGCATTTTAAATTTGAATGACATATTATTTGGCCTCCTCTATTAGTCGAAGTTTACTGTTTCGCGAACTTTATTGATGATATCTTGTGCGTTTGGTAACCAATCGCTCTCTGCCATACCGAATGGGAATACTGTATCCGGAGCAGCGACACGACCGATAGGTGCGCTTAGTGTAAGAATTGCACGTTCTGCAATTTCTGACATAACAACTGCACCAACACCTGCTTGGCGTTGTGCTTCTTGGACCATAACAAGACGGCCTGTTTTTGTTACTGAAGCAACGATTGTTTCAATATCAATTGGAGATACTGTACGTAAATCGATTACTTCTGCGTTAATTCCTTCAGCTTTTAATGTTTCGGCAGCTTTAATAGCTTCACGAACCATGTAACCATAAGTTACGATTGTTACATCTGTACCTTCTGTTACAATGTTAGCTTTTCCTAATGGAATTGTGTAGTATCCTTCTGGAACTTCATCACGGAATGAACGGTATAACTTCATGTGTTCTAAGTAAACAACTGGATCGTTGTCTTCGATAGCTGCAAGAAGAAGACCTTTTGCATCATAAGGGTTTGAAGGGATAACAACTTTAATACCTGGTGTTTGTTGCATTAATCCTTCTAAGTTATCTGAGTGAAGCTCAGGTGTATGAACTCCTCCACCAAATGGTGAACGAATTGTAATAGGCATGTGACGTGTGTTTCCAAGACGGTAACGGGTACGTGCCATTTGAGCAACAACAGAGTCCATTACTTCGAATACGAATCCAAAGAATTGAATTTCAGGGATTGGACGGTATTTTTCTAAAGCCAATCCGATTGCTAATCCACCAATTCCTGATTCAGCAAGTGGTGTATCGAATACGCGGTCTTCACCGTGTTTTTCTTGAAGTCCGTCAGTAGCACGGAAAACTCCACCGTTTTTCCCAACGTCTTCACCAAAGATTAATGTATTTTCATCGCGTTCAAGGGCAATATCAAGCGCTTCTGTAATGGCTTGAATCATAGTTAGTTGTGCCATTATTTTTTACCCTCCTTTTCTTCAAAGTATGCAATTTGTTCTGCAATAACGTTTGTTGGTTCTTCAAACATGTTTTTCAAGAAGTCAGAAACTTTTTGTTTAGGAGCTGAGTCCGCTAATTTAACTGCTTCTTTGATTTCTTCGTCAAATTGATCAATTAAAGCAACTTCTTTTTCTTCTGTCCATAAGCCTTTTTCAGTTAAGAAATTACGCATACGGATCAATGGGTCTTTTTTATCCCATTCGTCGAAACTTGCTTGATCACGGTAACGTTTTGGATCGTCTCCTGACAGTGAGTGAGGACCGAAACGTGATGTTAATGTTTCAATTAATACAGGACCATTTCCTGCAAGTGCCCAATCACGAGCTGCTTTTGAAGCAACATAAACTGCAAGTGGATCCATTCCATCAACTTGAATTCCTGGAATACCTGCTGCTGCTGCTTTTTGAGCTAATGTAGGCGCTGCTGTTTGTCGATGACGTGGTGTTGAAATAGCATAACCATTGTTTTGGATGTAGAAAACGACTGGTGCTTTAAATGCTCCTGCGTAGTTCATACCTTCGTATGTATCACCTTGTGATGATCCACCGTCTCCTGTATATGTAAATGCTACTTGTGGTTTTCCACGTTTTTTCAATCCAAGACCAGAACCTGCTGCTTGAATGATTTGTGCCCCAATAATAATTTGTGGTGGCATTGCTTGTAAATCTTCAGGGTAGTTGTTTCCCTCTACGTGACCACGGCTCCATAAGAATGCTTTGTGGAGTGGTAATCCGTGTTGTACCAATTGAGGAATATCACGGTATCCTGGGAATAGGACGTCTTTTTTGTCAAATGCAAAATGTGATGCAATTTGTGATGCCTCTTGACCTGCTGTAGGTGCAAAGAATCCAAGACGACCTTGACGTGCTAATGTTGTTGAACGGTCATTCAACGCACGTGACCATAACATCTTCTCGAATAACTCGACAAGTTGCTCGTCAGTTAAGTCAGGTAACAAGTCTTTGTTAACGACTTTTCCAGTTTCGTCTAGAATCTGGAATGTTGGGTATAGTTTCTCAACTGCATTGAGTTGAGCTTCAAAGTCCAACGCTTTGATTTTTTTAGTTTGTGCCATAAAAAATCTCCATGTCCCTTCTATTTACTAGGTCTTAGTGCCTAGCAATACATATTAAATGTACCATGTAAGCTTGTTTCATTCAACGATAATAATGTATTTACTGTGAATATTTGTTAAATGTGGTGTGTTTCTCACAATTAATCGAACATTACCGAAAGTATTTCGTCAAGAGTAATTGTGCCGAAGTATTTATTGAGTGTAAATTGTTCAAAGACTGCCGTTACATCAGCACGGTTGAAACGGGTGCCTTGCATTCTTTGTTCAATTGCTTCAACATCTTCAATTCCAAGGTAATCACCAATAAATCGAACTGAATCAATACGTCCGTCCGTTACGTGCATCAAGACTTCAATACGACCACCTGGGAATCGTTTACTATTTTTAAGATTAAACTCTGGTGATGCACCATAAATCCAATCCCAAGTTCCAAAACGATTCACTGCTTCGTATTCAATCTTCGCTACATCATCGTCCGTCAGAATAATTTCTTCATCTTTTCCTTCATTCGATAAGTAAAATTGCAATGCATCCCAAAATTGTTGGAGAGTCGTACCCTCAGGTAGATGCTCCTTTATATTGGTAACACGTGAACGAACAGATTTTACGCCCTTTGAAGTAATTTTATCAGGATCAACATTTAACGCTTCAACCAATGTTTCAACATCGACATCAAACATAAGTGTTCCATGATGCATAAGTTTGCCATTCGCCATACGTTGCGCATTTCCTGATATTTTTAGACCATCAACAAGAATGTCATTTCTTCCTGACGCTTCGGCTTTTACACCCATACTTGCAAGTGCGTCAATCACAGGTTGAACAAACTTTTTATAGTTTACTTTCCCTGGATCATCGACATTGATGACAAACGTAAAGTTCAAGTTACCGATATCGTGATACACAGCACCACCACCGGAAACACGGCGTGCTACTTTTATCCCTTTTTCATCGATAAATTTTTGGTTAATTTCCTCAGCTGTATTTTGGTTTTTACCAATAATTACAGAAGGCTCATTTTGCCACAAAAAAAAGAAATCTTCATCACAATCTATATGCTTCATCGCATATTCATCCAATGCTAAATTGAAATAGGGATTGGTCGAAGGATTCTTCAAATATCTCATTGTAATACCTCACTCTCTGTCTCACTGCTCTATTATTCTAAGCCCTAATCCGTTATAATTCAACTAAAGTGATGGGGTTTTACAGCCTTTTCATTTGTTATGATTTGGACAATCTAGAAGGAGAATTTATTATGAGTTTCACATTTGATTTTGCATTGACGACGCCCGCTTTGGTCTTTCCTGCAATTTCTTTATTAATGCTCGCATACACGAATCGTTTTGTCGTTCTGGCGGATTTAATCAGACAACTCTACGACCGGCATAAAGAGTACCCCAAAGCAGAAAACTTGAATCAGATACTGAACTTGCAATATCGCATGAAAATTATCAAACGCATGCAACAGTGTGGAGCAACAAGTTTTGCATTTGCGGTCTTAAGCATGATTACTTCAATGCTTTACATCCCTTATTTATCGGGAATTCTGTTTTTAACAAGTCTAGTGCTATTATTATTTTCTTTAATTTTTTTGCTGAAAGAGCTCAGCATTTCAATAGATGCACTCACAATACAGCTTGATGACCTGACCGTTCAGGTCAATGAAGACTAAATTCCTACAAAAAAAAAGACCAAACATCACGCGTTCGGTCTTTTTTTTAATGCATAAGGCGTTCTTCATTATTGATGAGTTCGACAAACTCTTTAATTGTTTCAAAAATCGATTTAATTTGATCGGGATTCATTGCCGTGTCATCTCCCGTTAAGAAGAATTCTACGATAGGCAAAACATCCGCTTCTTCCATTGCATCCCGAAATGCTGTTACAAAATCAATAATGTAATTAGCAAGTTTTTGATCATAAATATTTCGTTGAATTTCATGCGTTACCGATTCGAAATCATCTTCTAATTCGAATAAATTGATTGGACGAAACGGTGGAATCACAATTTGTAATGAAGCATCTGCCGGATTTTTATTCATAATAATAAGTTGATTCATTTGATTTTCCATAATATCAGCGTCCTTTCATATTTAGTATAGCATAGGCTTTAGGACATTGCATTTTGAATACTCAAGTGCCTATAATAGTGCAAAGGAGATTAATTATGAACCGTATACAAAAATTACAAACCATTATGGATGTTGAACAATTGATTATATCTGATGCAGCAATGCTTTATTATTACACCGGACACCGTTTTGATGTTGGTGAACGCATGATTGCACTTCTTGTTAAAAAAACAGGAGCTCCAACACTTTTCTTAAACAAACTTTTCGAAGCTCCCGATGATCTACAAACTGTTCAATTTAGTGATTCTGAGGACTCGATTGCTATTCTTGGATCTCATTTAGAACCAGGAACACTCGCAATTGACGGAAATTGGCCTGCACGTTTTGTCATCCCATTCATCCCAACACATACATTAGTAAATGCTTCACCGCTTCTCGAACAAATTCGTACACTAAAAGATGCGCATGAACTAGCACTTCTTGAGACTGCATCTCAACACAACGATCGTATTATGAGTGAAATGCACGACTTAATTAAAGTAGGAATGACGGAACGAGAACTCGCCGAGATAGTTCGAACGAAACAAAGTACTGCACCGCTTCAGGGACCGAGCTTTGAGCCGATTGTTATTTTTACTCAAAATATTGCAGATCCTCACGGTGTTCCAACCGACCGAGTTTTGGAAAACGGCGATGTTGTTCTTGTCGATATGGGTGGATTCTACGAAGGTTATGCATCAGACATGACTCGTTGCTTCTTTGTTGGAAGTAACAAAGAGCTTGAACCTATTTATGAAATTGTACGCCGAGCTAATGAAGCAGCCATTGCCGCTGTAAAACCCGGAGTCACATTAGCAAGTATTGATAAAGCTGCACGAGATGTGATTACAGAAGCTGGTTATGGCGAATACTTTATTCATCGCACTGGCCACGGAATCGGAACTGAAGCACACGAAAATCTCGATGTTTCTGAAACCAATCAAAAAATCGTTGAAGTTGGGATGTGCTTCTCCATTGAACCCGGAATCTATATTCCAGGAATTGGTGGTATTCGAATCGAAGATCTTGTTCATGTTACGATTGATGGGGTTCATGTTATGAATCAATTTAGTAAAGAACTCACACGCATCTAGAGAAAAAAACAACCGGACGGTTGTTTTTTTTAGTCAATGAATTCAACTGTTGCAATGCGTTGATCTGTATCTGGACGATCGTTACGATTACGACTTACTGATACGATTTCCTGAATTGTATCAAGACCTTCGATTACTTTTCCAAATGAAGCATACTGACCATCTAAATGTGGTGAATCTGCTGCCATGATGAAGAATTGACTCCCTGCACTGTTTGGATCCATAGCACGTGCCATTGAAAGTACTCCAAGAGTATGTTTTAAGTCATTTTTAAATCCGTTAGATGTAAATTCGCCATCAATTGAATAACCGGGGCCACCCATACCTGTTCCATCAGGGTCGCCACCTTGAATCATAAATCCTGGAATTACGCGGTGGAAGATTAAACCATCATAAAATTTATCTTCAACAAGTTTCGTAAAATTTGCAACCGTTTTCGGTGCGATTTCAGGATAAAGTTCAGCAATCATTGTTTTGCCATTTTCCATTGTGAATTTGATTGTATTTTTCATTGAAATACCTCCTCAAACATCATAACAAACATGGTATAATTTTACTAGGAGGATACCACAATGAAAGTAATTATTAATGCGGATGATTTTGGATTAACTTCAGGCGGAAACCGTGCCATTATTGAATGTCACAAGAATGGAGTCCTTACATCCACAACGCTTATGGCTACAACAAAATATACTCAAGAAGCAATTCAACTTGCAAAGGAAAATCCGTCACTCGGTGTTGGTGTACATATGGTCTTGACTACAGGTCGTCCCATCTTGGATTCGCACAAAACCCTTGTAGACGAAACCGGCAAGTTTAAATATACAATTAATACAATTGATGATGCAATTGACCATGAAGAACTCTTTGCAGAATGGGATGCTCAAATTGAATCAATCAAGCAACACTTAGATATTACACATCTCGACTCCCACCATCACGTTCACATGCATCCAAAAATTAACGATGTCGTTGTTCGGCTTGCAAAGAAACATAATGTTCCTTACCGATCAGAACGTTTAAACCTTCCCACCGAAGTCTTAGTTGATGGCGCTTTCTATAAAGAAGGAGTATCACTCGATTATTTTAAAGAACTTTTCGAATCTGATAAGGCAGCATGTGTCGATGTTATGACTCACCCCGCCTATGTTGATGACTATCTTGAATCAATTTCAAGTTATACCTCTTGGCGTCAAGTTGAACTAGAAATACTCACAAGCCAAGATCTAAAAGATTTGGTTAACAAACATAACATTGAATTAATCACTTACCGTGATGTTACGGCTTAAACATTGAGTTTAAGCCTTTTTTTTGTTATAATGTAAGAGATTACAACGACACGTGGGGATAACTATGACACATAAATATCAGAGTATTAGTTCCGACATAGAACAACGTATATTAAGTGGTTATTATAGCGATGGCAATAAACTGCCTACTGAGGAAGAGTTGGGTAAAGAATTCAACGTGAGCCGCAATACCATTCGCAAAGCAGTTGATACACTTGTAAAACGTGGATACATTATGGCGGTTCAAGGTAGCGGTATGTTTATTCGCAATATCGCACAACAAGATAATTCAATCATTAATTTAGAAAATTTTCGCGGCTTAACCGCTGATTTTCAAAACAGTACCATTGAATCACAAATCATTGAATTCAATGAGACCATCGCAACTGAATCTCTCGCAGAAATTATGAACTGTGCGGTTGGTACAGAATTGTATTACATCAATCGACTTCGAATCATTGACGGTAAACGATGGGTTGTTGAATACTCATACTATAACAAGCAATACATTCCATTTTTGAATGAAGATATCATTAATGATTCCATTTATGATTACATTCGAAATGGATTGAACCGACAAATTGGGTATGTAGACCGTGTTATTGAAGCGGCACCGCTTAATCTTCGTGATGCCCATCTTTTAGGCCTTCAAGAAGGTGACCCAGCGCTAATTTCGACCAACAAATCAATGTTTAAAACTGGCGAAATTTTTGACTACTCCATTGATATCCATCACTACAAATACACCAAATTCTTGAAACTATCTAATCTATAAAAAAGAACTTCACAGAGGATTTGTCATCCGGTGAAGTTCTTTTTTTATATTTCAACAACTTGGAAGAACAATGTTCGCCCTAAGTCTGATTCTTTAATACGATCTTTAAATAAACGAATCGCACGATCCATTTGATCGGGTTTATTAACTGAATAAATTAGTTTAATTCCTTGTTCTTTTTCGAGTGTATATACAAAGCCTTCGACTTCGTAATCCTCAAATAGACCTTTAATAAAATCACGTTTTAATGGGCTTGAAATTTGAATCATTTTACTCTGCCTCCCCCTCTACTAACATTTTAATACCTTCAATACGAGCTCTCACTTTCTTCTTTGCACTACCACGTAAAATTGGCAGTGACATCAGACTGTAGTTTAATGAGCGCAACGTACTCTTTTTACCTTTGCCGCTTTCGCTTGCAGTAAGGTAAGTACCTGTTCCAGCTTCATCCGCTTCGAGATTGTACTCCGTCTCAACCAGATCACGACCTGACTCAGACTGAATAATCAAACGGTGTGGTTTTTCCTGAATTGTAACCTCTTGACGAATGGCAATGACCTTACCAGTAAAGTTCATGGTTTCCGCTTCAATTGTTTTACCAAGTAATTTTGATGGACTTGTTTTAAAGACTTTCGCAAACTCAAGTTCAATAAAATTCCATACGTCTTCAATAGGTTTCTCAATGTAAATCGTTTCTTTAATCATGTGTGCTCCTTCAATAGATAAGTCCTGTATAAATAGATTATACAGGACTTCCGAATATATTTCTATTAAGAAAGACGTCTAATCTATGCTTCAATACCTTCTGCGCGGTTTGCAACAAATACGAATGGTACGTAGAATGCAAATGCGATAGCAAAGTTAACTGCTGCGATAATACCAGCACCAATGCTGAAGTTTGTAGCCAATAATGCGTTCAATACTGGAGGCGTTGTCCAAGGAATCGAGTTAACGATAGGACCAGCGAATCCAGAAATTGATGCATAGTATCCAATCATTGCAAGAACTGGTTGGTTCAATACAAATGGAATAATGTAAATTGGGTTCAAGACGATAGGAATACCGAAGAGAACAGGTTCGTTAATCATAAAGATACCAGGAGCGAGTGATAAACGCGCAACTTCCTTTTGATCACGTAATTTTGAAAAGAGTAAGATTGCAAGGATTAATGGAAGTGTTGCTCCCGATCCTCCGTGCCATACATATGCATCCCATGAACCACTTACCCAGTATGCTAAAGTATTTTGTCCTAGAGGGTCGAATCCAACATCTCTAACACCTTGAGCATAGGCTTGTAAGTTGTGGTTTTGTAAGTTTCCATAGATTGGACTCATAACTGGAGCCAATAAGTTAGCACCGTGTAATCCAAAGAACCATAGAATTGGAACAAGAATTGTAATAATTAAGATCAATGTTGGACCTTGTGAAATCGATGCAAATGGTTTCGCAATATATACTTCAAAGAGCATGAAGATATTTGGGTTTGCCGCAGCCTCTCCAAACATTTGTTCTAATCCAGACCATTGGACTTTAGTAATTGCAAATTTAACTGCAGCGAATAAGAACAATACAACTGTACCAGGAATGATTCCTGTAAATCCACGAGATACTGCAGGTGGGACTGTATCTGGCATTTTAATTGTAAGGTTACGGTTAACAATTGCGAAGTAGATTGCTGGGACAAGAAGTCCAACAATTAAAGCAACGAATACTCCCTGACTTCCTAAGTAGTGACCAATCCAAGGAGCAATCATTTGGTTCTTACGTCCTAAAGCACCTAAGATGATAAATGATCCAATTGAAATTGTACCTGTGACAAGTGCATCTTGTCCTTCATTTTGTGCACGAAGGTAAGCAATTGCAAATGCGAGTGCTAAACCTAGAATTGAGAGTGTTCCTGCATCCATAGTTGCAAGAATTGGTGAAATATATTCCCCTGTAAACTTGAAGAACCCGGATTCAGCTGACCCGCCAACGAATGTTGACAATAAGCCAGTTGGGCTGAATACAACGTTGTTCAATAGTAATGCGACAGCACCAGCCATAACAAGTGGCATTAATGCAGCAAACGCATCACGGATTGCAATCAGGTGACGCTGATTACCAATCTTAGCAGCAATTGGGACTAACTTGTCCTCAAAAAACTGGATAATTCCTTCCATAACTTCCTCCTCTTAACATCTCCTACGATGTCCTTGTACCTTCATTATAAAAGTTGTAGGTACGAATTACAGTCATATTATAACTAACATTATAATCTTTGTAAAGGCTTTCTTTACGAAATGTTATAACGTTTGAACCAAAAACCACTCCTAAAGCCGTATAACCTAAAAAAAAACTACTTTATAAAGTAGTTTTTAGATTATCGTTTGTAGTTTTGTAAGTCTTCAAGCACTGATGCATTGACACGCTTACTGAATTCCGTGAGGAGTTTTACAGTGTCAACATAATCTTTACGGTGAATAATACCATAATGTGAATGAATATAACGTGTAGGAATAGAGATTGAAAGTGTAATAACACCATCGTGAACTTTATGAATTTCACCAGAATCAGTACCACCCGCTGCTAAGAGCTCAAACTGGTAATCAATACCCAATTCATCACTCAAATCTTGTAGGTAGTATAGAAGTCCTTTATGACCGATGTAAGATGCATCCATAACTTCGAGAGTTACACCTACACCTAATTTAATGCGGTTATCTTCACCAGGTGTATCCTGTGCGATTGTCGTATCAATAGTAACGGCAATATCTGGATTAATTTTTTGCGCAGCAGTCTTAGCACCACGAAGTCCAACTTCTTCTTGAACAGTTCCCACTGAATAAATATGTGCATCTGTCTTTTCTTCTTTTAATTGACGAATAACTTCAGCTGAAATAGCCGCACCAATACGGTTGTCCCACGCTTTTGACATGAGGTAGTTAGGGTTAGCCAATACATGGAAATCAGCTTTAGGTGTTATAGCATCACCAACTTGAACACCAAGATACTCTAGTTCTTCTTTACTGTTTACACCCATATCAACATATAGATCTTTGAGTTCCATAACTTTATTACGAACTGCAACAGGCATTCCATGAGGAGCTTTTGACCCGATTACGCCAACATAGGCTGCACCTTTACGTGTTGTGACAGTCACAGGTTGTGATAGCAATACATGAGGCCACCAACCGCCTACTGGGTGAAGGCGAATAAATCCATTTGCATCAATTGATTTCACTAAGAAACCAATCTCGTCAATATGACCCGCAAACATAATTTTAGGTCCATTTGCAACACCTTCTTTATGAGCAATGATTGATCCCAAATTATCATATGAGATATCATCAGCCGCATCTTCCGTCCAATTGCGATATACTTCCGCGATTTCACGCTCGTGTCCTGAAATTCCATTTGTAAGTGTGAAATCTGCAAGCATACTTAAATTCACATCACCATACGCCTCTTCCAACTTAAAATTATTTTTATCCATGCTATATTCTCCTTATTTCTACAACTTTAATCTCATTGTGATGATTCCTCAAAATCATGAGTTGTTTTACTCGTAATATCATACCACAACATTTCTCAGTTATCACTTCTTATGATAGAAAAAGTGCCCGAAGGCACTTATAAGTTAGACATGAGTTGATCTTGTAAGGTTTCATTAAATTGGTTGGTATACAATCGATGATAGTAACCTTTAGCAGCTAAAAGCTCTTCATGTGTTCCATCCTCAATGATTTCTCCCTTTTTAACAACAAGTATGCGATCAGCATTAACGATTGTTGATAGACGGTGAGCAATGATAAAACTCGTCTTTTCTTTTAATACAGTGTCAACTGCATACTGAATAATTGCCTCCGTCTCTGTATCAATGGATGATGTTGCTTCATCTAGTACAAAAATTGAAGGGTTTGCAAGCAATGCACGCGCGAAGGAAATAAGTTGTTTCTGTCCCGTTGAAAGACGTCCACCACCTTCACCGACATCCGTATCATATCCATCTTCCATTTGCATAATGAAACTATGTGCGTTCACCAATTTAGACGCTTCGATGATCTCTTCATCAGTAGCATCCAAACGACCATAACGGATATTATCTTTAATAGTACCCGAGAACAGATGCGGAGCTTGAAGTACATAACCTAGGTGTGAATGAAGCCATCCAATCGAACGATCTCGATAATCAACTCCATCAATCAACAGTTCACCAGCTTTAGGTTCATAAAAGCGACAAATCAGATTAACAATCGTACTTTTACCCGATCCAGTTTCTCCAACTAAAGCGATCCTTTGACGTGGTTTCACTTTAAGATTGAAATTCTTTAGAATTGGCTCGTCCGGATTATAATAGAAATCAACGCCTTTGAATTCGATGTCCCCCACTATATCTTCATATACAGATTCGTTAGGTTCAAGTATCGTACCATATTTTGCAATAACATCATCACGATCCACAAGATCTGGTTCGATTTCGAGTAATGAAAGCACACGTTCGGCAGATGCCTGTGCCATTTGTAACGAAGCTAGTATATTCGCAATGTTACGTAATGGTTCGTAGAACTGTCCTGCGTACTGATTAAAGAGAATTAATGTACCAAATTGGACCAATCCTTGGATAACCATATTTCCACCAATAGAGATTACGCCAGCGCTTCCTAACGACGTGACAATAATGATGACAGGAAAGTAAAGTGAACTTAAGATAATTGCACGCATCGTACGCGAACGCATTTCAGATGTTAGGACACTAAACTCTGAAAAATGCAATTCTTCCAATGCCATTGTCTTTGTTGTTTTCGCTCCAGATATTCCCTCACTAAAAGCACCTGTTATTTTTGAGTTCACTGCTCGAGATTTTCGATAGCTTCGTAAGATGCGACGTTGAAACCATGTGCTAACGCCGTAAATAAATGGAATTACCGACACAACAACTAATGCAAGTTTCCAATTTGTTACAAACATGACAATCGCAAGCATGATCATCATAAATACACCCCAGATTAAATCAACAAAACTCCAGGACAAGATTTCCGACAAACGAGAAATATCACTAGTAACCCGTGCCATAATCCAACCACTCGGTGTTCGATCATAATACGAAAACGGTAAGTTTTGTAACTTCTTCATTGCATTTTGACGTGTATGGTAACTAACATCCATTTCAATTAATCCACTTTGATAAATGAATTGATAAATCAGATACGCTTGGATGATAACCAATCCAGCATATGCAAGTCCAAATAGAATAATATCTTGCGTTGTCCCTTGTCCTACATAGAATACATCAATAGCATGTCGGTTGAGTAAGGGTAAGGTTACACCAATCGCTGACTCTCCTAAAACAATAAACAGTGCAATAAACATACGTTTCTTACTTTGTGCAAGTAAACCAAGTATTTTTCGCCATAAACCAGTATCCAGCGTTTCTTCATCAAAAATTTCTTCTTCATATTCTGGATTCATTATTGATCACCTCCAAACTGATTGCTCTGAATGTTGGCAATCGTTTGATATAGCCCCTTCTGAGCGATTAGATCATTATGGGTCCCGATTTGTTCCACACGACCATTATTAATTACGATAATCTTATCCGCGGTCTGTGCTGAATTAACACGGTGTGTGATAATCAACGTTGTCGCAGTAGATTTTGCACGTTTTAATTCATTTCTAATATTTGAATCGGTTTCAGTATCTAAAGCAGACAATGAATCATCAAAAATTACAATAGGTTGTTTGTTAATGACAGTTCTCGCAATCGCAACACGTTGCTTCTGACCACCACTTAAGGTAACGCCCTTCTCACCAACAGCGGTATTATAGCCCTGGTCAAAACCTGCAATTACATCGTGGATAGAGGCAACACGAGCCGCCTCATAAACATCATGCTCACTCGCATACGGAGTCGCAACACGGATGTTATCGAAAATTGACTTCGAAAATAGATACGGTTCTTGCAAGACAATCCCCACATTTTCACGCACATAACGCGGTGATAATGACGTAATATCATGATTATCGAAGCGAATCATACCTTCCGTTGCATCATAAATTCGAGTTAACAAATGCACAAGACTAGATTTTCCTGAACCCGTAGGTCCCATAATAGCCACAGTTTCTCCAGCCTTGATATCAAATGAGACGTTCCGAAGAACCCACTCAGTCCCATCATCATACATAAACGAGACGTTATCAAAGATGATTCCACCAGCAATTTGAGGTGTTTCACCTTCATCAAGCTGTTCGATATCAATTTCTAAAATTTCATTGAGGCGGTCAATTGAGACTGTCACTTTACCCATATCCGAAAGAATCCGTCCAACATTACGAATAGGCCACAACACAGTACTAATATATGTTACAAACACGACTGCTTGTCCGATTGTAAGTGCACCACTTCTGACTTCAAAAATACTTGCAACCAACACTGCAAGAATTTGCAAGAAACAAAGTAAATCCGAAGTTCCCCAATAAACTCCAAGTAACCAGATAAGATGTTTTGTTTTATCGCGATACTCTATATTCTTTTCAGTAAATTTATCAAGTTCAAAGCGTTCGCGATTAAAAGCTTTAACAACTCGAACTGCATCTAATGACTCTTTGAAAACTTCTGACAATGCAGCCTCCGCTTCATCACTCTCCTTGAAAACTGCTTGCATTTTCTTAAAAAACAAGAATCCAAAGAAAAAGATAAACGGAAAAACTATCATCGATATTAGCGTCATTTTAATACTAATTTGCGCCATTACTGTTAATGAAATGACAACCATAAAAATAGCATAAACAAATTCCCGTATTTGATTCGCTAAAAACCTATTAATAGTATCAACATCTGAAGTGCAGCGCTGAATTAAATCACCAGTTTTTGCGCGTACATGGTACGCATATGGTAATTTTTGTAGATGATCATAGAGATGATTTCTCAATCGTTCAGTAAACACCTCTGCAAAAATACCATTTGAATGACCACGCCAGTACAACATGATACTACTAATGACGTTAAGTCCAACTAAAACTCCAGCAATAATCCACAAATTATTGTGAATCGTTGCTATACCACCAAAAAACTCAGAAAATCGAATCCACACCGAGTTGGTGATTGGATCCATATTAATTACATTATCAATTGTGAATTGTAACAACAGCGGATTTACAAGAACGACACCAACATAAACAAATGTTGCAATAACCATATAAATCAGGTTTCGTTTGTAACCCTGTGTATAATTCTTTATAAATTTAATTTGGTTCATTACCACTACTCCTAATCACTATCTCTTAAATTTTTTAAGAATTGATTGGACCAAGTAGCCAGTTAATACACCAGTAGGTAACCCTGTTAGTAACATTACAGGAAGCCATGTAATCATGAGCGGCATATCCGTTATAAATATAATTACAAATATTTGTCCTAAATTATGAAAGGTTGCTGAGACTGTAGAAATTCCAATCTCAGACATATTTGTGAATTTATGAAACACTACCACAGCAGTGCTACTGAGTATAGCACCCATTAAGGCTAACCAGAAACCTGTGCCCACCAAAAATGTACCACGCATGAGTGATGCAATCACAACACGCATAATATTGACGATGAAAATTTCTTTAGCTCCAAAAATATATAGAGCAAACAGTCCCAAAACGTTCGCTAAGCCAAGCTTAACTCCTGGCAACCCAATTACAAACACGGGTTCCATCATATTGACTATTAGAGCCATGCCAACGAGCATAGTTAAAACAGTCATACGTTGTGTTTTATTTCTGATTGTCATCGA
Organism: Erysipelothrix aquatica; assembly: GCF_009828775.2. Taxonomy (GTDB): domain Bacteria; phylum Bacillota_I; class Bacilli_A; order Erysipelotrichales; family Erysipelotrichaceae; genus Erysipelothrix; species Erysipelothrix aquatica. Next base: position 25,137 of record NZ_WTSY02000030.1, read on the forward strand.
ATAATAATATCTTCGTCAGTTGCTGCTTGATTTGCTTCCACCACAATTAGGATTTTATTAGGTAAACAAACAATTGGGACATTCGTTTTATCCACCCATCCTTGAAGTGAGCAATAGTTTAAAGGAGAAATCTCTTCGGCAACACGAATCTTGCCATCTTTGACTTCGACCACGACATCACCAAGTTCACCTGAAACAGTGTAGAACTCGTCCTTATTCATATTTATACGCAAGACTTCCTTATCTTTGAAAGTCACAACTGCCTGGGTTAAATCAGCATTCACTGTTTCGACTAACTTCCCAGTCGATAGGAATAACGCAACGCTTAAAATAAACACGATGCTGATGAAGACTTTATCTGATCGATTCATTGACTTCTCCTTTCTATATGTGTTGATTTTAGCATACTTTGACACAATTTGTTCAACATATTTCACAAAATACCGCTACTTTCCCGCAAAAGTCAAAAACCGTGAATATTTTTAGATATTATAAGATTAAATACAGCTTTATTCCCATTCAATCGATAAATTTAGTATAATTAATAAAGGTGATAAATATGAAAATGAAAATATTGGCAACAACTGATTTACATGGAAATATCTTTCCAACAAATTATACAAGTCGCGATAATATCGAAAGCTATGGTCTAGCACGAATTGCTTCTGCTATCCATTCCCTTCGCGAGAAGAATGATATTTTACTCGTCGACAACGGTGATTCATTCCAAGGAACACCACTGCTTACTTTTGCACATCAAAATGCAGAAAATTACATGAATCCAACTGCTGCAGCATTCAATACGCTTAAATATGATTTTATCAATTTGGGGAATCATGATTTCAATTACGGACCAGATATTCTTAAGAAATTTATTAGTGAAAACAATGCTCCACTACTTACATCTAATGTTGATATTGAGGGTAAACAGCTTGGAAATACACATATTATTGATAAAGGCGGAAAAAAAATTGCATTAATTGGTGTATTAACACATTACATTCCGAATTGGGAACGTCCAGCATATATTGAAAATATGACATTCAGAGATGCGCTCTCCCAACTTCAAACAGAAGTTTCACGTGTCAAAGATTCTGTGGACTTTGTGATTGCACTTTATCATGGTGGCCTTGAACGCGACCCCAAAACCGGTGAACCAACAGAACGATTAACTGGTGAGAACCAAGGGTACGAAATGACAAAAATAGATGGTTTAGATATTCTGATTACGGGACATCAACATCGCTCATTTGTTGAAGTAGTTAATGGCGTTCTTGTTACTCAAAATACTTTTAAAGGGCAAGAATACATTACAATTGATTTGGATTTAGAAACTGGTGAAAAGAGTGCGCAACTTCATAAAGTCAATGATTTACCAGTTGATGAATCACTGCTCCAACAATACAAAATTATTCAAGATAACGTTCAGACCTGGCTCGATCAACCCGTCGGAAAACTAGATGTACACTCGCCTTCACTAGTGATTGAAGACGAACTTGATGCAAGAATTCATAAACATCCGATTGTCTCATTCTTTAATCAGGTTCAGTTGGATCGAAGTAAAGCCGATGTATCATCTGTCGCATTGTTTAATGGGGCAACTGGATTTAATTCTGAAATTACAATGCGAGAGCTCGTAAGTACATACTTATACCCAAACACATTGGTCGTGAAGAAAATGACCGGTAAATCAATAAAAGAAATGGTCGAATTTAGTGCAAATTATTTTGCTTTCGATAATGAAGGAAATATCGTTCCTTCTCCTGAATTTATCAATCCTAAACCCCAACATTATAACTATGACATGCTAGACGGTATAGAATATACAATCAACGTATCAAAGCCAAAGGGACAGCGTGTCGAAAAAATTACTAGAAATGGTATTGAAATTAATGATGAAGATACACTAAACTTAGTAACAAATAATTATAGAGCAATGGGCGGCGGAAATTATACAATGGTTGCTGACTGTCCAACAGTTCAAGAGATTCAAGAAGAAATGGTCGATACTATTATGAATTATTTCCTGCAAAATTCTCCCGTAATTGTAAACCATGCTGATAATATTAAAGTAATCAAATAAATTTTTGTTTGACATGGAAAATGATTTTTGTTAGTCTTATTCGTGTACGACGAGGCACCCTGGTGCCTCGTTTTGCTTTTCAGGAGGTCTATATGATAAAAGCAATTGTTGGCGCAAACTGGGGCGATGAAGGTAAAGGTAAACTTACTGATGTATTCGCAAATGAATCTGATATTATTGTAAGATTTCAAGGCGGAAACAACGCTGGTCATACAATTATCAATGATCAAGGGAAATTCGCACTAAAAATGCTACCATCTGGAGTATTTTATGAGCATACTACAAATGTAATTGGAAATGGTGTTGCACTTAATATCCCTGCATTGATGAAAGAACTTAAAGAACTGGAAGATCGTGGAGTTAAACCTAAAATTGTTGTAAGCGATCGAGCTCAAATTGTCATGAGCTATCATAAACTTTTTGATGAACTCGAAGAGACAAGACTTGCTGATGCTAAATTTGGATCAACAAAATCAGGTATTGCTCCATTCTACTCTGATAAATTCGCAAAAATTGGATTTCAAGTGGCAGAACTATTCAATGAAAAATGGTTAGAATCTAAAGTTGAACGTATTTTAGATATCAAAAATACGCTCCTTGTCAATCTTTACGGACATGAACCCTTAGATAAGAATTCAATATTAAATGAATTAATTGAGTATCGTAACACAATTGAACCATTTGTAATAGACACATTTACATACTTGAATGACATGCATAATCAAGGGAAGAATATTTTATTTGAAGGTCAACTCGGAGCATTACGAGATCCTGACTTTGGAATTTATCCATATTCTACATCTTCATCAACGCTTGCACATTATGCAACTGTCGGTGCAGGATTGCCACATAAAATAGATGAAGTATGGGCTGTAACAAAGGCATATTCCAGTTGCGTTGGAGAAGGTGCTTTTGTTTCTGAGATATTCGGTGATGAGGCAGAAGAGCTTCGACGTCGAGGCGGTGATGCTGGTGAGTACGGCGTAAATACTGGTCGCCCAAGACGTGTAGGCTACTTTGATGCAGTTGCAACTAAATACGGATGCAAAGTTCAAGGTGCAACGCATGTAGCATTAACTAATATTGATGTGCTATCATATCTTGATGAAATTAATGTTGTTGTTGCGTATGAGTATAATGGAAAAGTTTCCACACGATTTGGCAACATTACAGAGCTCGAATCCGCGAAACCAGTAATCAAGTCATTTAAAGGATGGAATATTGATATTACCCAAATTTCTACATATGAAGATCTTCCTGAAAAATGTAAAGCCTATATTGAAGAACTAGAGAATCTAATTGATACAAAAATAGCGATTGTTTCAAATGGACCAAATCGAAAACAAATAATGTATCGCTAACATCAGCCCCGTATTCACGGGGTTTTTTCATATATATGCATAAAAAAAAGACATCCAAATGGATGTCGAATTACCTGGCAATGAGCTATCTTCACTAACGCTGGGCTAGATATTGTCGCCGCTAAAGTGCTTAACTTCTGTGTTCGAGATGGGAACAGGTGTGACCACTTTGCTAGAATCACCAGATCATGAGAGTAATCTCTCAAAACTGAATAACAGAAGACTTTGTATCTTTT
>NZ_WTSY02000031.1 GCF_009828775.2 Erysipelothrix aquatica
ATCTTTAATTTCTATATAGCTCATTGTAATTCCTCCATTATATATGCAGTTAATGCTTCTTTGGTATTCGCGATTGTTCGATCAATGACACCATCCAAAAGGTCTTCTAAAACATTTTGAGTATTTGAAACCGCAACTCCTAACGCTTGAATTTCAAGTGCCGACAACGCTAAATTTCGGACATGAGTTGGATGATTTTCTTCTTGTATGGTTTGAATAAGTTGTTCGAATTGCGCTGTCTTTTCCAACTGATACGCTGCTTTATCCGATTTAGCTAAATTATCTGCGTGCTTGAGTCGAATAAGATCTTGGGTCCATGCGAGCCCATGATTTCTTATGAGTTGTTGCATCTGGCTCAGTGTTATTTCTAAGTGCATGCTGTGGTATTCTATTAAATCAAGAATATAGTTAATTTGCTTTTTGGGGAGTTGTAGCGACTCCAAGATGGGTTGGGCAAGGTGTTTACTTTCAATTGCATGACCACGGTAGTGTGCAATCCCTTGCTTATCAATCGTCTGAGTATTTACTTTACCGATATCATGAAATAGTGCAGCGTATCGGATTTCTATTTTTCGTGGGGTTCCCGCGACGACAGTCAGAGTGTGGTTAAAGAGATCACGATTGTGGTAGGGATTTTTTTGGTCAAAATATATCGCAGCTTCAAGGGGTGCAAACACCTTACCTAAAACCCATGGGTTCGCAATCATTGTTGGATAACACCCAACACTTAGCAGGAGTCGATTAATTTCATGACGTAAATTTGCGCCCCGAACTGACATTAAATGATCACGATTCATATACGCTGCATTGAACGTTGCAGCATCAACATGATACTGATGTTCACCCTGGAATCGAAATAAACGTAAAATTCGAATGGGATCTTCTCGAAAGCGGGCGATGGGATCGCCAATCATGCGAATGCGTCTTGAGGCTAAATCAGCCATGCCGCCATGAAAATCAAGAATGCCATTGCTGCGATTGTAATAGAGCGCATTTACTGTGAAGTCACGTCGAAGTGCATCATCAAGTGGCGTCTTAACGAATTCAAAAGCATCGGGGTGACGTGTAGTATCATTATAGGTCTCACGCCGCATGGTGGTAATCTCAAAGTTGTAGGCACCGCGTTCAAATTTAATACCGTATTGGTTCATTTTAATGTTAGAATCGATTGCCTTGAATAGTGTATACAACTGATCTGGGTGGGCATCAGTTGCAATATCAAGGTCCGTGCTCAGATGACCCTCTAGGGCATCGCGAACAAATCCCCCGACAATATAAGCCTGGTATCCTTGATGTTCTAAGTGTTGTAATACGTCTTGAATTTCATCTGAAAGTCTTATCATAGGCCACCTCTTTTGATAAGTATAACAAATTTTCGCAAACGAAACGTGAATCCTAGTTGATAATCGTAACAAAAAAAAGAGTTGCCTATAGCAACTCTTAAACCACTGTTTCGTTTTCAATTTTTTCAACTTTAGTAAGTAATGCATATCCAATAATAAATAGAACCACCAATAGTAAGACACCATAGCGTGAATGTCCGAATACAACAGATGAAATCGCAATGATTAATGGCCCCATAAAATCCGCGAATTTCCCAAAAATATCAAAGAAACCAAAGTACTCGTTTGCTTTATGTTTTGGAATCATTTGTCCAAAGTAGGATCGGGATAAAGATTGAATTCCACCTTGAGCCATTCCAATCAAGATAGCTAAGAACCAGAATTGCCATGTATATTTCAAGAAGAAACCAAAGACAGCAATAAACATATACATGAGAATGTAAAATTTGATGACTTTGATTTGTGAGTATCGTTTCGCAAAATTAACTGAGAAAATTGCGAATGGGAATGCTACAAATTGCGTTAATAACAATGCAAGAAGCATTTGATCTGATGAAATCCCTACTTCGCCACCATATGCTGTTGCCATCGAAATAATCGTATAGACCCCATCAATATAGAAGAAGTACGCCAGAATATAGAACAAGATACGTGGTGATTGTTTAATATCTACCAGCGTTTTGCGGACACGACTCACGCTCGAAGTTACAATATTATCTTGCTTTTCTAGATAATGAATTTGTTCAACATTTTTGATGAGTGGAATGGATAGTACTAACCACCAGACAATAATGATGACAAATGATAATTGTGTTGCAAGCTGTGTCGAGATTCCAATTTTTTCACCAAAGAAAATTAGCAAGATTCCTGCAATAAATGGTATGGTACTGCCGATATATCCGTATGCATAGCCTAATGACGAAATATGATCCATCCGCTCATCTGTGGTGATATCAACAAGCATCCCATCATAGAAAATATTACATGCAGAATACCCCAAGCGCGCAACAATATAAAGTGCGATGAATACTTGCCAATCTGTCGCAAACGTAAATGCAAAAGCAGAAACAACAGAAATCAGTAATCCAATGACAAATAAACGTTTTTTATAGCCTTTATAATCAGCCATTGCACCTAGAAATGGTGATAAGCAAGCTAATACAAGTAAAGAGATTGACGTCGCAGTTCCCCACCACGCACTGACAATATTGTCGGCCACGCCAGCGGATTCTGCCATCGCTCGAAAGTAAATTGGAAGTGTCGCTGTAATAATAAGTGTAAACGCTGAATTCGCGACATCATAAAGAATCCAAGATCGTTCTTGTTTTGTTAGTTTCATAGTAATCCCCCTTAAGGTTACCGGAATAGTATACCGCCGATTAGTTTGGTAGTCAAAGTAAATCGCCTCTCCCTACTATCTTTATACCACAAACAAAAAAAGCATGATACCTTTTCAGGAACCATGCTTTGTGATTAACAGAATCTTTACTTAATCGTAATTCTGTTAACGATATCTTCTTTATTCTTTTTCGGTAAGATAACTTTTAGAACACCATTTTCATAACTGCCATCAACTTTTGATTCGTCAACGTCAGCAAAACGAATTTGTCGGTGAACACGATCTGTACGACGTGATTTATAGAAGTAATCTTTGGTTTCGTCTTCAGATTTTACGGTATGTGACGCTTGAATGGTCAAAACATCGCCATTAAACTGGACATCAATATCTTCTTTTTGGAAACCAGGAATTTCTAAATCAACGATATATTTATCATCTTCTTTATAAATATCGATTCCTGTTCCATAAGTAACATTATTCGCGATATCATCGCCGAAGAGGCTTTCGAATAATGTGCTTGGTCGTTTCGTTACTTCATTTCTCATAGTATACCTCCTTGGCACTCTCGTGAGTAGAGTGCTATTACATGATTAGTATATCACTTCTTTTAGCAATGTCAACACAAGAGTGCTAAAACGTCGTAAAAAAAAAACTCAGTCTCCTGAGTTTTACGTTTTAGAATACTTTTACTTTGTCAGCAACAGGTGCAAGTTCTTTTGCTTGAGGTGTATCAATTGCTTCACCAAATGGCATTTGAGCTACAAGTTTCCAGTTTGCTGGAAGATCCCACTCTTGTGCTGCAGCAGCGTCAACGATTGGATTGTAGTGTTGTAAGTTAGCACCAAGACCCGCTTCGGTTAATGCTGTCCAAACTGTATATTGGAGCATTCCATTTTCTTGTTGTGCCCAAATTGGGAAGTTATCTGCATATAATGCAAATTGTGATTGTAATCCTTCAACAACATTTGAGTCATAGAAGTAAAGAATCGTTCCATTACCTTGTTTGAATGATTCTAATTTAGCAATTGTATTTTCAAATCCTTCTGCAGGAGCAACTTTACGAAGTTCTTCACGTGTTAAATCCCAGAATTTGTCTGACGCGTCATCAAATAATACGACAACTCGTTGTGTTTGTGCATTGAAAGCAGATGGTACGACTTGAACCGCTTCTTCAACGAGTGCACGGACTGCATCGTTTGAAACTGTTGTACTCTTAGTTAGACCGTAACGTGTGCGGCGTTCGTTCATGATTGATAAAATCTTTGACATTTTAATTCCTCCTGTGTCACTATGTTTTACAATCGTCATTATATAGTGCTTAACTATGTTATTCAATACTTTCGCACCATTATTTTAATTTTTTTCAACCACCTCACGTGCAAAGATTCACAATTGGGTGTACACTATAATTATCTTATGAGGAGGAATCAATTTATGATGCAATTAGTATTAGTACGACATGGCGAAAGTGAATGGAACCGAAAAAACCTCTTTACCGGGTGGGCAGATGTCGAATTATCTGAAAAAGGTGTAGAAGAAGCAATTCAAGGTGGAAAATTACTGAACGAAGCTCAGTTTGATTTTGATATTGTTTATACATCTTATCTAAAACGTGCCATCCATACAATGGAGTACATCCTTAATGAAATGGACCGCAATTGGTTGCCAATTGTGAAAGATTGGCACCTCAATGAGCGTCACTATGGCGCATTGCAAGGCCTTGATAAAGCCGAGACCGCAGCAAAATATGGTGAAGATCAAGTACTTATCTGGCGCCGTTCATTTGATGTCAAGCCACCAGTTCTTGAAAATGACGACCCACGAGCACCCCGAAATATGGATGCCTATCGTGATGTCAGTGATAAATCGATATTACCACTCCACGAATCATTGAAAGAAACAATCGAACGGGCTGTTCCCTATTTTGAAACGGTCATTAAACCACAGATGGTAGATGGTAAACGTGTGCTCATTGTTGCTCACGGAAATTCATTACGCGCTCTGGTCAAATATTTTGACCATATGAGTGATGATGCAATTATGGGCGTCAATATCCCTACAGGTGTTCCTTTAGTTTACGAATTTAACGAAGACTTCACCGTTGCAAACTCATACTATCTTGGTGACCAAGATGCATTAAAAGCAAAAATGGAAGCTGTTGCTAACCAAGGTAAAGCTAAATAATGAAAAAAAAAGCGCATCAATGCGCTTTTTTTTGTGGCTATTTAAGATAAAAGAAAGTTACATGACTAGGCGAAAATCGTGTCATGTTGTACAATGATACCAGAACTTGGAGGTAGTTTATGCAAACAAACAATATAGGTGTCATCGGATTAGCCGTAATGGGTTCAAATCTCGCACTGAATATGGCAGATCACGGGTATCAAGTAGCAATTTATAACCGTACATACGCTGTAGGGGAAGCTGTTATTGCCGATAATCCACATGACAATTTACATTTATACAAAACACTTGAAGATTTTGTGGCTTCATTAGAAACCCCACGAAAAATGGTACTTATGGTCAAGGCTGGAATGGCTGTTGATAAAGTGATCGAAGGATTACTTCCTTTATTAGATGAAGGCGATATTATTATGGACGGTGGTAACTCCAACTTCCACGATACAATTCGTCGCACACAAGAAATTGAAGCTCAAGGCTTCCGCTATTTAGGTGTTGGAATTTCTGGTGGTGAAGAAGGCGCACGCTTCGGCCCTGCTATCATGCCAGGCGGAAGTGCTGATGCATACCAATATGTCCAAGCCATTCTCGAAGACATTTCAGCGAAATATAAAGGTGAACCATGTGCAACATACATGGGCACTGATGGAGCTGGACACTATGTCAAAATGGTTCACAACGGTATTGAATATGCAGATATGCAATTAATTGCTGAAGCTTATTCAGTGCTGAAACACATTGGTGGTTTCAACAACGACGAGCTCGCCACCATTTTTGATACATGGAATAATGGTGAGTTAGAAAGTTTCTTAATCGAAATTACAGCTCAAATATTCAAAGAAATTGATCCCAAAACTGGTAAGCATCTTGTCGATGTCATTACAGATACAGCCGCTCAAAAAGGAACTGGTAAATGGACTGCTGAGGAAGCACTCACAACGGGAACTGATGCTTCTTTATTAGCATCTGCAGTTTTCGCACGCTTCATGTCCAGCCAAAAAGATGCACGTATTCATGCAGCATCGATTCTAAACTTTGATGCTCCTCGTGTTACCATTGAGGACAAAGATGCATTTATCGAATCCGTTCGTCAAGCATTGTATGCAAGCAAAATTATTGCTTATGCACAAGGATTTGATCTCTTGAAGAATGCATCTGTCGAGTACAACTGGGACTTAGACTTCGGAGCAATTGCACGTACTTTCCGTGAAGGTTGCATTATCCGTGCCGCATTCTTAAACCGCATCAGTGATGCATATATCACAGATGCGAACTTAGCAAACCTTATGATTGATGCATCCTTTAAAGAAAATCTCATGGACTACCAACAATCATTACGTGATGTCATTGCAGCCGCAATCCAACAAGGAATTAGTATGCCGGCTTTCACCAGTGCAATTAGCTACTTTGATGCTTACCGCACCGGACGTGGTAACGCAAATCTTATTCAAGCACAACGTGATCTCTTTGGAGCACATACCTTCGAGCGCCTTGACGAACCTGGACACTTCCATCATGAATGGAATCAAAAAAATGCATAAAGACAATCACATTGTCACTATCTTTGGCGGTACCGGGGACCTAACTTATCGTAAGCTCCTCCCTGCCTTCTACAATCTGAAGTGCACGGATAATTTTCCAGACCACTTACATATTGTCGTAATTGGTCGCCAACCCCTAACCTCTGAATCGTACCGTGACCTTGCACGCCCATGGCTCCAAGAACATAGTCGCATTCATGTAAGTGATGACCACCTCGATGCATTTTTAAATCATGTCACCTATTTTGAAATGACCTTCACTGAAGATGAAGGTTATGAACGTCTTTTCACACGGTTCCAAGATATCGATGCCGATGCAAAAAAACTCTACTATTTTGCAGTCGCCCCTTCTTTTTTCGAGATAATTGCTCAAAAACTTGAGAAACACAACCTCGCCAAAGATAGTAAAATTATCATCGAAAAGCCGTTTGGTAATGATTTAAAATCTGCAGAATCCATCAATGATACACTTTCCAATATATTTGATGAGGATCATATTTATCGTATTGATCATTATGTTGCGAAAGAAATGGTGCAGAACATTTTCACCATTCGCTTCGCAAATGAAATCTTCAAAAATATCTGGAATGCTGATAATATCGCGAATATCCAGATTTCAGCAAATGAGCTTGTCGGGGTCGAAAATCGTGGGAACTACTACGACCACACTGGTGCACTCAAAGATATGTTCCAAAATCATTTACTTCAAATTTTATCAATTGTAACGATGGATAAACCGGAAACAATGGATGCATCGTCAATTCATGAAGCACAAGAAGCAATTCTCGATAACTTATACATTGAAAATATGGATCAAGACGTCATCTTTGGTCAATATATGCAAAATCAAGAATCAATGAGCTATCGTGACGAAGATAAAGTGGATGAACAATCACAGACAGAAACATTTGTCGCGTTGAAACTTGGTATCCAAACACCACGATGGCGTAACACCCCAATCTATGTTCGAACCGGTAAAAGAATGCATAAACGCATAACCGAAGTTGTCGTTGAATTTAAGAGACAAGACAATGCGCCGGCAAATGTCTTGATTATCAAAATCCAACCGGAAGAAGGTATTTACTTACGCTTCAACATCAAGAAACCGGGCCAATCTCATGAAACACAATCGGTATTAATGGACTTCTGCCAATCTTGCGACTATGAAAACCGTATGAATACGCCAGAAGCATATGAACGACTTCTTAATGCAGCTCTTGAAGATGACCACAGTCTCTTCGCCAGCTTTAATCAAGTAAAACGTAGTTGGGCCTTTGTTGAAGATATAATTCAACACCATCAAGGACACGAACCGGAAACTTACCCCGCGTTCACCAATGGTCCGAAAGGATCACACGATCTCTTAGCTCGCGATGGATTCACATGGATTGAAGAAGAAATTCGCAATGATGCATATGAACTTTAAATCTACCCTCGGGTAGATTTTTTGTTTAATTGTGAAAATACGTTATACTTACTATAGTGCAGATTTATGAACACGCGTCAAAACAATTATTTTACTGTATGAATAGAGAGAGGATGATTTTTTGGACATACTTTTAGATAAATTTAAAGAAGTTGCGGGGTCCGTATTGCCAATTGTCGCAATCGTACTCCTTCTTCATTTCACCATTGCACCACTAGCATTAGATGTGTTATTTCGGTTTATAATCGGAGCCATCTTTGTCATCATCGGATTGGGAATCTTCCTATTTGGAGCTGAAATTGGAATTACCCCCATTGGCTCCCTACTTGGAAAGACCATAGCGAAAACAAATAAAACAATTGTTGTTATTGTTTTATTTGTTCTTGGATTTTTAATAACAGTCGCTGAACCTGACCTCGCTATCTTAGCAAATCAAATTTTCAGCGCATCTGGAGGTGCCTTAGCACCAAGTTTCATAATTACCATTGTTTCAATTGGTGTTGGAATTATGGTTGTAGTAGGACTTTTGAGGATACTCTTTAATGGCTCCTTAAATCGCTTTTTCATTGGTTTTTATGGATTACTGTTTATTTTGGCCTTTTTTGTCTCCGAAGAATTTCTTGCTATTTCAGTGGATGCCTCTGGAGCAACTACAGGTGCCATGACAACACCATTCATCCTAGCACTGGGATATGGTGTCTCTCAGCTTAAAGGTGGTAAGACAGCCGAAGAAGATAGTTTTGGATTGGTTGGACTTGCTTCAATCGGGCCTATATTAATGATTATGTTGATGAGCATCATTCTTAACTTTACAGAAATACAAGGTGATGCGGTTGCTGTAATTCCGACAGTCGGAATTCTTAAACCATTTTTAGCAATGCTTCCCCATGAATTTCAGGCAGTCACCATTACGTTAATTCCATTAACAATCGTCTATCTTTTATTTAATCATTTTGGTTTTAAATTAAAACGCCGACGCCATCATCAAATACTACGAGGACTTGGCTATACCCTTGTTGGATTGACCTTATTTTTAACTGGGGTCAATGCAGGATTTATGGAAGTGGGGCGCATCATGGGTGAAACACTCGCTCGTGATGTCTCTGGACTCGTACTTGTTCTAGTCGGGTTTGGTATTGGAACCGTTGTTGTATTAGCAGAACCTGCTGTATATGTTCTCACCGAACAAATTGAAGACGTTACTGCTGGTGGGATTCCGAAGCGAATTATACTCATTACACTTTCCATTGCGATTGCCCTCGCTGTCAGTCTTTCAATGATTCGAATTCTGATCCCTGCAATTAAACTTTGGCACTTCTTACTCCCAGGGTTTGGTCTTGCACTCTATCTTTCACGTAAGGTACCACCTATTTTTGTCGGAGTCGGATTTGATGCCGGTGGCGTAGCTTCAGGTCCCATGACCGCCACATTCGTACTTGCTTTTGCACAAGGTGTCGCGACTGTCATCCCAACTGCAAATGTTATGGTTGATGGCTTTGGTATTATTGCGATGATTGCCATGATGCCAATTGTTGCTGTACAAATCTTAGGTGTTATTTACAAGAAAAAGAGGTCTCAATCATGATAGATACACAATACTCACATTTAAAACTTATCATCGGTGTTGTTAATGTACATCAAGCGTCGCGCTTCCTGGATTACACTGATCCAAATCTACACCTGGGTTCATTGATTATTCCAGGACATACCGTAATTCATGATATGTTGATGAATTGGTTTGGCTTTGAAGATCAACGTAAAGAACTTGCGTTGTTAATTGCTGAATCGTCAAACGAAGAGGCAATTTACGAGAACATAAAAAAACGGTGGAAGAAACGACTGAACGGGACAATTACAACAATTAGTTTAGATATTGATTATGGGATGACACCGACGACCTTATACAACTGTCGCCAAGAAGGAGGAACCGATATGGGTTATGAGATAATTGTTACAATCGTAGATCACGGAAAAGCAGATACAGTCATTGATGCTTCAAAAGAAATTAGTAGTGTTGGTGCTACCGTGATTCATGCTCGAGGACGTGCAAATCCAAACGATCCGAAACTTTTTGGTATAATTATTGAACCTGAAAAAGATATGGTATTAATCCTTGCACCTAAAGATCAAACATTAGCCATTATGGACAAAATCCGTGAATCATTGGATATTGAATCACCGAATAAAGGAATAATATTTACCCTTGATGCAAGTCGCGTTATGGGCTTAAACGATTACAATACATCAAAATAAGAAAAGGAGACTGCGTGAAGCAATCTCCTTTTCTTTATATTTTCTTCTGAACTGAACGTGCAATAGCCGTCGACAGTCTTGGAATGATCTGGTTTTTACGTGATACAACGTCGGGTAAGAATGAACGGTCATCCGTTTCTGATTGCGGGAAGGCATCCAGAACCGAAGATTTCAATGAACCCGCTGAGACAATAATCGATCCATTATCTTCGATACTTGTGAAGACAACGACGAGTAAATCTAGGCCATGTTTATTGACATACTCTTCCATTGATTCCTCAAAGGTTTCATGGATAGCATCGAGTTCTGTAAAGTGATAAATAACCACTTGCGATACCATAACCTCTTTTCCTGAGATGTGGAATGTCTTGATATCTTGATTAATGATGTCTTCATACGGTTTGTTTCGTAATGATGACGTAACTTCATACATCTCTTGCGAGAATGAGTAGCGATCCAATCCTGATATTGCTTCAAGTTGGTGTGCTAATCGAAAATCTTGCTTCGTTGTTGTTGGCGATTTAAGATTTAAAGTATCGGAAATCAATGCCGCTAATAAAATAGATGCTATATTACGTGGAATGTTGACACCATTTTCATGGTACATTTTTGTAATTATTGATGCGGTAGAGCCAATAATTTCATTACGGAAATAAATAGGTTTAACCGTATTTAAGTCTCCAATACGATGATGGTCAATGACTTCAAGAATTTCAGCCTCTTCGACCCCTTCAACACTTTGTGAATATTCATTATGGTCAACCAAAATCAAACGTTTACTTGGACTGTTGAGAATGTGGTAGCGTGCGACAAACCCGAAAATACGGTTATCATCATCAACAACTGGGTAAGATCTAAATCGCGTTTTAAGCATTTGTGACTCGACATCGTCAACAAATTCATTCTTATTAAAATAGAGTAAATTTGTCGTCATAATTTCTCGAACACTTGGTGAAAAAATAAGATAACGGGACGTATTCATTGACCCATGTGACGATAAAATAATGGCACAACCGAATTCAATTGCATGTTGTAGGACTTCATCACTAATTTCTTCGGTCCAGACAGCAACAATACATGCTGCTCCTTTATTAATAGCTTCAAGCTGGGCTTCAGAATCATTCCCTAAGATAACCAAACGGTCTTTGAGATTATAGTTTTCCAACTTTGATGATGCGAGCGCAACGATGCTGGTTTTTCCATTGAAACGGAATTCTTTTGGTTTATAGACCAATGTTCCATCGATTGCATTCACAATATTCTCTACGGGTGTTCGCTTCAAGAGTTCAATAGAGTGCGCTGTATCACCCATGGCGATGTGTGCCAAATTTGATGATGTAACAACCCCAACCAAATTATGACGGTCATCAACGACTGCAAGCGTTTGACGCTTTTCCTGAAGAATGTCCATCGCATCCTTAATCGAGGTATCCAAATGAATTTCAGTTGCCTCATCCAACTCAATTTCATCTAAAGTTGCTCGTGCATCTTTTAATAAGATGGGCGCCTCAAAACCGAACTTATCAAGAATGTACTCTGTTTCTTCGCTTAACTTCCCCAAACGACATGCAATGGCAGGAATCCCTTGTTCGTTTTTCAAATGTGCATAAGCTATCGCTGATACAATTGAATCCGTGTCGGGATTACGGTGACCATGGATATAAATGTAATCCTTTTCGTTTTTCATATATTACCCCTTTATAAAGTTATATCTGCATATAGTGTACCATAAACCATCTATAATGGAATAGAATCTAAGTGTCTAAAACAATACAAAAACAGGTAGCATAATGGAGTATATGCTACCTATTTCTTATGAGAATAATGGTGTTAGTTCATTGACCATCTCTAAAATTGCTTGATATCCACCTTCTGTTAAATACCAGCTTTCCGGATTTACGTAGATAATACGATTATTTTTTGCTGCTGGAGTGTTATTAACATAATCGTTATCCATGAGTGTTTTAGCTAAAGTTTTGCCACCCGTTACTGCAGCGCGGTCCATAACAATCATAATTTCCGGTTGTAATGCATTAATAAGTTCAAACGATACGGATGCACCGTGTGTTGACGGATCAAGTTCATGATCCACTGGAGTAAAACCAAATTCGTTAAAGACATGATCGTAGCGACTCTTAGCTCCGAATGATTTTGCTTCATCACCATTTGCCATAATAAACATTGTTGAAAGGTTCGATGCTTTTGCTTTCGTAGCCAGATTTGATACAGCCTCATTTAAAGGTTTCATTGCATCATTAAAATCTGAGTCAGTGTAGATTTGTGAGAGTGTATCAATATTTTTTGCGACAGAGTCCAAGAGTCCTGTGTCACTCGAATCACGTCCCATGTAAAGAGTCGGTGCGATTTTTGAAAGTTCATCGTAGTGTTTTGAAGCACGCCCCGAAACAATAATGAGCTCTGGTCCATATTCTGCAAGAGCCTCTAAATTGGGCTCAAATAATGTTCCTGCATCCATAACTACTTCATCATTATAGGCATCCAATGACTTTGGCAAAGACGCTTTAGCAACTGCACCAACTGGCAGTTCAAATTTTTGATAAATATCTAAAATTCCCATGTCAAATATGACTACTTTTTCGGGATTTAAACTAACATTAGTCGTTCCAAGTTTATGTGTTATTTCAATGTTTCCCTGCGTTTTTCCTTTGGGTGCACACCCTGCTAGCAAGAGCACAGCCATTAAAACTACAATAATTTTTTTCATATTTTCCTCTATTCTATAAATGCTACTTTATGAGAAGCACATCCTTGTACCGTAAACTTCATTCCGTAAATATCAAACAACATGCGAGGATTGAGAACATCCTCAACACACCCATCACACATCAAACGACCATGTTTGAGCGCAATCACATTATCGGCATAACGGTACACCATATTAATATCATGCATAATAATGACGACGGTTTTGTTCCGTTCATCCACAAGCCGACGAATGATTTCCATCATTTCGTGCGCATGTTTTAAATCAAGATTATTTAAAGGTTCATCGAGCAACATGATATCTGTATCCTGGGCAAGTATCATCGCTATATAAACCCGTTGTAGTTGGCCCCCACTCAGAGTATCAATATACTTGTCTCGCAAATCTAAGCAATTCATAAACGCTAATGATTCTTCCACAATTAACTGATCATCGTCAGAGAGTTTTCCTTGATTGTGCGGATACCGGCCAAAACAGACAAGGTCTTTAACCGTCAATCTTAGATTAATGCCATTTGATTGTTTTAATGTTCCTACCTTCTGTGCAAATTCCAAGTGACTATAGGCGTGAATATCTTTATGTGCTACAGATACATACCCTTGCGAAGCGAGTTGAAGTCGTCCCAAAATATTGAGTAATGTTGATTTTCCTGAACCATTTTCGCCAACAATTGCTGTGATTTTGTTGGGATGAATATCAAGTGTCAACGTATCCAATGCAAGAAAATCACCATATTTTTTTGATAGATTTGTTATTTCAATCATTTAAATCGCTCCCTTAACATGAGATAAATAAAGTAGACGCCCCCTAAAAGGTTAATAAATACACTCACACTTGTATTCAGATTCAACAGTCTTTCAAAGAGAAGTTGCGATGCCAGCAGCAAACTCGTGGAGAAGAAGACCCCCTGCGTGATAATCGAACGCGTTG
The DNA here is from genome assembly GCF_009828775.2 of Erysipelothrix aquatica. Lineage (GTDB taxonomy): Bacteria > Bacillota_I > Bacilli_A > Erysipelotrichales > Erysipelotrichaceae > Erysipelothrix > Erysipelothrix aquatica. Next base: position 13,739 of record NZ_WTSY02000031.1, read on the forward strand.
TGTGCTTCTGTAAGAATTCACGAGCTACGTTGGTACCAATGAGGCCTAAAAATCCTATTGGACCGACAAGCGCCGTGGAAATCGCAGTAAATAGCGCAACAATCGCTAAACTATATATTTGAAATTGTGGTATATGAATGCCAAGATTTGTGGCATGGTCAGTACCCAGAGCCACAACATCAATTTGATGATGTATGCGATACACGAGTGCCCAGCCTATCAAAGATAATCCCATACCGATAAATAGTACATTGGTATCAACTGCATTGAACGATGCGAATGATTGACTTTGAATCATTGAAAACTCATTCGGATCCATCATCATTTGCATCGTTGCACTGATACTGGAGAATAATGTTCCAAGAACTGTTCCAACTAAAAGTAAAACAAATAGATCTCGTTGCATCTTTTTAAGAATAATGCCATAAAATAATGTACCAATACTGACCATCACCAAAACAGATACAAGAAAATTCAAGGATGGTTTCATAAAGATTCCTAGTAAAAACACGATAACTGTTTGAACCAAGATATACATACGTTCGAATCCCAACAGTGATGGCGTTAGAATACGGTTGTTTGTAGTAACTTGGAAGTAAGTTGTTGCGGTTGTTGTTAGCAATGACACGAACCACATCGCAAGCAATCGCGTACTACGACGGTACATCAGGTATTGATAATTATTGCTATTCATCCCCCAAAAGAAGTAGACAAGGGATAATATTACGGCAATTATGAGCCATTCATATCTACGTTTCATAATTACCTCGCAACAGGATAAATAAGAAGTACGCTGAACCTAAAATCCCTAAAACAAGACTTACAGGCACTTCATACGGATAAATAACTAAACGTGCTATGAGATCACAAACAAGTAATAAATTTGCCCCCAACAATGCTGTGTCCAAGAGCATGTCTTGATGACCATCACCAAACCGATACGCAATTACATTGGGTACAATTAAACCTACAAACGGAATGCTTCCTATTGTTACAATGACGCTTGCACTTAGTGTTGCGACAATCAGGATTCCTAATAGCATGACTTGTTTGTAGTTCATGCCAATGTTATGGGCAAAGTCTTCACCCATCGCGATGATACTAAATCGATGGACATAGTGAACAGCAATTATAATAAGTGGAATACTAATAAATAGTAACTCGTATTTTCCTTGTAAAATTGGAGTAAAGCTTCCTGTCAGATAACCTGATAAAACTTGTAGTAAGTCAAATTTAAGGGCTAAAAATGTTGTCATCGAATCAATGATCATACCAATCATAATTCCTAATAATGGAACAAATACAATATTCTTTATTTTTAGCTTTGAAACTGCAGTCATAAACAGCACTGTACTGATTGCAGCAAAGAGTAATGCGAAAATTGAAATGCTCCATAGCGTTTGGTTGGATAAAACGATAAACGCGACCAAGATTCCCAAACGTGCTCCGTCCATCGTCACGGCAGTGGATGGTGAAACGAAGCGATTCTGCGATAACTTTTGCATAATGAGACCTGCAATTGACAGCGAAATCCCCGTGAGAATAACTGCAATTACCCGTGGCAAACGACTATACATTAACGTATGCCACGCATTGATATCACCTGCTAGTAACTGTGACAATGTCATGTCTAACGCTCCTACGAATAGCGATGCAAGCCCTAAGAGAACCAGACATCCAAGAGCTAAGTATCGATACTGTTTGCGATCAACTACCATACGAGGTACCACATTTCTTGTACTCAATATCACAAACTTCACGATTTCTGACATTGAGTATAAGCATTGCAAACGATGCATTATAAACATAGACTCGAGATTTTATTTGCATTATGTTCATTGAAATGCCTCCCTTGCTCTCTTAGTTTAGTTTTAATTAGAGAGCAAAACAATACAATTAACTAATCTAATTCGCAAATACTTTCACAAAGAACTAGATATTGCGGTTGCGGCAATTTTCTTGTGAAACACTACACAAATTATACTAATGGATGATGATGGCTATTGAAATCATTATCATAAAAAAAAACAGCATGTGCTGTTTTTTTAATCTAGTACTGTGCATTATACAGTGATGCATAAACTCCTTCTTGGTGAATGAGTGATTCATGGTCTCCAGTCTCTGCGATTTTATGATTATCCAACACAATAATACGTTTTGCGTTACGAATTGTCGAAAGACGATGCGCAATGACGATTGTGGTTCGATTAGCTGCCAGAGTTTCCATAGCCTCTTGAACGACGCGCTCACTTTCATTATCCAACGAGGATGTTGCTTCATCAAAGATAAGTACCGGTGGATTCTTTAGGAACACACGCGCTATACTCAAGCGTTGACGTTGTCCTCCTGACAATTTCACACCACGATGACCAATATCGGTTTGGTAACCATTTGGCAGTGACATAATAAAATCATGGGCATTGGCTTGCTTTGCTGCAGCAATGACATCATCCATACTTGCGTCATGTTTCGCATATGCAATGTTCTCGTAGATTGTGCCTGAGAATAAGTAAACTTCTTGCTGTACAATTCCAATGTTATTACGCAATGAGTCAAAGGTAACGTCGCGGACATCAACCCCATCAATTTTAATCGCACCCTGCGTAACATCATAGAAGCGAGGTAATAAAGAAGTTAATGTTGATTTTCCCGATCCCGATGCACCAACAAGCGCTACAAATTCTCCTGAGTTGACTTCAAAATTTATGTCATCAAGAACATTGATTGTTCCATCGTCATAGCAAAACGATACATGTTCAAACTCAATATTGCCGTCCACTTTTCCAAGTCCTATTGCCTGATCTTTTTCTTTAATGGTTGGCTCGATATCCATAAATTCTAAAAAACGTTTGAACCCCGATGCTCCATCTTGGAATAGAAGCATTGAGTGCATGAACTTAAGAATTGGATTGGTGAAATTAGACATCAACAAGAAGAACGCAAGAAGGTCTGCTAAGTCAATCGCATTCATATACAATGCGAAGCCCCCAAAAGCAAGTAAGATTGCAGGCATAGCAGTTATAAAGCCGTCAAGACCTTCATAGAATAGAATTTCTGATCGATAGAACGCCTTTTTACCATTGATAAAAGTGTTGCCTAACTCTGCAAACATTGCTTTTTCATAATCTTCATTCGCAAATGATTTAACGACACGAATTCCTGATAATGATTCTTCAATCGACGCATTCATATCGCTCATAATACCTCGGTTAACGCCATATTGTTTTCCCATACGCTGACTCATGACAAGCGCATAAATAAAAATTAAGGGAATTAAGGCGAAGAGTATTAGTGCAAGCTTTACATTTATAAGGAGCATTAAGATCAACGCTCCGACAAAACTCACACTCGTCATAACCATATCTTCTGGTCCATGGTGCGCTAGCTCACCAATATTGTACAAATCACCGGTGATTCGTGACATTAACGAACCAACTTTATGATTGTCGTAAAAGTCTAAGGACAAATCTTGATAATGTGAAAATAATTCTTTACGCATATCATTCTCAATACGAGCCCCCATCATGTGGCCTTGGTACGATAAATAGAATGATGCTGCTGTATAGATAAGAACCAGTAATAACATTCCTGTGACAACTGGTACAATGATTGAAACGTTACCAACTTCAAGTTCTTTTGTCGCATAGCGAATAATCATTGGAAAAAGTAGCGAAATTAGTGATAATGCGAATGCACTCAATAACACCACAGTAAAAATAGCCTTATATGGCTTATAGTATGAAAAAAAACGTTTAATATTGTTCATGTGAACCCTCTCTTAATTAATAATCGCGAGGTGTTTTCACAGTCAGAGTATTCTTATAGACTCGAGTGGAGCTGTGAACGCACGCTCATTTCGTTTTGGTTAGTAATCTTATGTAGAATTTTTTGCATGGTAATGCTCCTCTCTTTAATATGATTTACTATACACAGATTCATTTTGGATTGCAATCATTGTTCTCTTATTCGAGAAAAAAGGAGCCTTAATTGGCTCCTTTGTATACATTTTCGCTATTTTTGAAGAGGTCGACGTTTCAATAGTAGCAGGCCGGCTACGGATAATCCCAGTCCCACAAACAAGATGTTATGGGAACTTTGGCCCGTTGCTGGCAACGTTTTATCAGTGGATTTTGCTTCCCACTTCGCGTAAAGTGTTGTATTTTTAGCGACAGTGTCTGTATCAAAGTTCCATGGCATTGTCATGGCTTCATCTACAAACCACCCTTTGAAGCTATACCCTGAACGACTTGGATCTAGCGGTTTGGTAACTTTCGCCCCTTTTGATAGCCCCAATTGGCTCAAGACCGAAGATCCTCCATTACTGTTAAATCTAACATCAAACGTTTCAACTACTGGATTGACATCCCACTTAGCATAAAGTGTTGTGTTACCAGTAACTGTGTTCGTGTCAAAATCCCATGGCGTTGTCATGGCTTCGTCTACAAACCACCCTCTGAAGCTATATCCTGAACGACTTGGATCTAGCGGTTTGGTAACTTTCGCCCCTTTTGATAGCCCCACTTGACTTGTAACTGCAGATCCTCCATTACTGTTGAAGTTGACATCAAACACTTCAATCACAGGATTTGCTTCCCATTTTGCATAAAGTGTCATATTATTCTCAACACGATTGAGCGCAAAATCCCACTTTTGTGTTAACGCTTCATCAACGAACCACCCTTTAAAGGTAAATCCGGACCGTGTTGTTTGTGGCATCGATATTGTCGAACCTGCTACGATATCAAGAATGCTTTGTACTGCTGAACCGCCGTTCGTATTAAAGTTTACTGTGAATTTTGGTTGCGCAATATTGACCACAAGATTTTCAATATCTGTTCGATTCGCAAAATCTCCGTTTGTATATAGACCACCTTCAAATGTATAATTTGCTTTTATGTCCGTATTTTCAAGTTTAAATTGCTGAACAAATTCACGAGACTCCCCTGGCGCGATAATATCATAACCCGCTTCAGTAGTTATGGGTTTGACGAAAATATCATCAATCAATTGCCAACCACCCTCTACTGGCACAAAGCCATTTGCTTTTTCGTAAAGGTTAATGTTGGTAATGTTATACGGACCCGTGTTTGTCACTGTATATTTGAGTGACAACGTCTTATCGGCTGGATTGAACGGCGTTTCAACTTCACGTGTTAATCCATAATCTGCAAAGTAAACATAACCAAACTTATTATTAGCAGGCAAATCACTTTCGGGACTATACGCACTAAATACAAAATACGGATATGGTTTATCTGCACGTGGCTGTCCGTTATCTACAACTTTATAATTAAACTTGATTGGACCAGATGTCTTCATTGATTTGTATTGGGCACCATAAACACCATAATCGCTGCCTTCTTCAGTTGGACGAACATAAACACGGTAACCACTTTTTGTAAAATCTTGCGTTAGTTCAACAAATTGATCACGGTTAATCGTTGTATAATCTTCTCCACTTAACCATGTTGTAAATTCGATGCCATCTGTTTGACCAAAGTCCATAATTTTAACAAGAGCACCATACAGTTTGCCATCCTCAGTCTCAAATTCTAATTTTGGAAATTCAATACTTTGCAGCTCAATCGAACTATCTGTGGACTCAGAAAAGAAGTGAAACATCAGTGCCTCACGATACATCCCTTGCATGTGAGTTTGAACATCTGTATCGAATTCAAAGTTATTAATCGAATACGTAAATTCATCACCAACTTTAATAGATTTTGATGATGTGCTAAGACTGAGATCTGGATAAACGATTTTCTCCTGCTCATTAGCATAAAGGTTCATGCTTGCACCACTTATTAATAAAACAAGGGTGACAAAAAGACTTAATATTTTTTTCATGTTATACCCCCCCGGTATGTTTCTATTATAAGCCGATTTTATGTGTTTGTGAATATTTTTACATAAAATTAATATAAAGTTGCATCATGCACAATAAAAAAACCAATTCCACAAGATATTGTGAAATTGGTCCTAAGATATTATTTTTTAATTAAAGATGTTTCCCAAACTGGATTCGGTTCAATATCAAGTAAGTCAGCAACTGTTGCTGCGACGTTAGCGAGTCCATAATTACCGTCTTGTTTTAGTTCCACATCACGGTTATAAACGATAAATGGTACTGGGTTCAGACTGTGTGATGTCTTCGCGTTACCTTTTTTATCAATCATTTCATCAGCATTACCATGATCGGCAAGAACGATTAAAGTTGCATCATGTTTTTCAACAACTGGTAACAAACGACCAATTGCAAGATCAACTGCTTCAACCGAAATAATGGATGCAAGCATGTCTCCAGTATGTCCTACCATATCACCATTCGGGAAGTTGAGACGAATGAAGTCATAGTTTCCACTTTGGATTGCAGCAATAACTTCATCGGTAATCTCTGCAGATTTCATCCAAGGACGTTGATCAAACGTAACATCATCACCTTTGATTTCAACAAATGTTTCAAGTGTTTCATCAAATTTATCAAGTTTATTTCCATTCCAGAAATATGTAACATGTCCATATTTTTGAGTTTCTGAAATTGCGAATGATGACTTGTTATTTGCGATGAGTGTTTCCGTTAGTGTATTTGAAATACGTGGAGGTTCAACCAAGAAGTTCGCTGGAATTCCTAAATCTCCATCATATTGCAGCATACCTGCAAATTTGACATTAGGCACACGAACACGGTCAAATTTATCAAATGATGCATCCCCTTCAAATGTTTTTGAGATTTCAAGCGCACGGTCACCACGGAAGTTAAAGAGAATTACAGAATCTCCATCGACAATTGGTGCTACAGCTTTTCCATCTTTACCAACAACCCATGCTGGAATATATTGGTCTGATAACTTTGGATCTTCAGCACGGAAGTGTTCGATTGCAGCTTGTGCCGATTCAAACATTTCTGCTTCACCCAAGACATGAGTCTTCCAGCCACGTTCAACCATACCCCAGTCAGCATCATAACGGTCCATTGTAACTAGCATACGACCACCACCGCTCGCAAATTCAGCGTGGAATGTGTCATCATTTAATGCATCCATCACCGCTTGAATACGGTCAATATATACAAGTGCTGATTGTTGTTCAACATCACGACCATCTTGAAGTGCGTGTAATGCTAAATGTTTAACACCTGAATTTTTAGCTTCTTTAATTAATGCTTCGACATGGTTAACATGTGCGTGAACATTTCCATCTGATAATAACCCTAAAAGATGTAATGTATTGTTTTCGAGTGAATCCGTTAGTAGGTTCCATGCTTTTGATTCAAAAAGACTGCCATCTTCAATTGATTCATTAACAAGTTTCGCACCTTGTGAGAAAATTTGTCCAGATCCTAAAGCATTGTGACCTACTTCTGAGTTCCCCATGTCTTCATCTGTTGGCAATCCAACTGCAAGACCATGAGCCTTTAATTCAATATTTGGTGAGCTTTCCATTAATTTGTCGAGGAATGGAGTATGTGCTTGAGCAACTGCGTTACCTTCAACTTGGTCTGTTAAACCAACACCATCCATGACAATTAAAACTACAGGTTTCTTATTCATAAAAATCCTCCTACATACTGCTCTATTTTAGCATTTTTTCTTGGTGCTTGCTAGACAAAAGAAAAGCCTGTAAGCTACAGGCTAAAAGAATGCTAGAATTTCATCCATAGACGCTAGTATTTGTGAAGCACCATGTGTTTTTAACTCTTCAACAGCACGGAAACCCCATGCAACCCCGATTGGTGTCATACCTGCATTTGCGGCAGTCTTCATATCGACATCACTATCACCGACAAATAGAATTTCACTTGGGTCTACGCCCATTGTTTGTGCAATGACCAACGGATAATGTGGATTTGGTTTATGTTTGCCATCAAACTGATCACCAATCACGGCCACAAAATCAATATCACCCAGGTAAGCCTTGACGATTCCATCTGTATATTCTTGTTTTTTGTTCGTCGCTATCGCTATGGGAATGTTACGCTCATTCAACGTCTTTAATGTTGCAACAACGGTACCGTATGGCTCCGAATCATCCGCATAATGATGCGCATAATCAGCGAGAAAATCTTGAAGTAACCCTTCAAAATCACGATACCCTTCAGGCATGGAACGCTCTGCGAGTTTAGGTATACCATTACCCACAAACGTTTGATATGTTGCAAGTGTATGGGTCGGTAAACCACGCTTTTCGAGCGAGCGGTTCATACTGTTACCCATATCTGCGATGGTATTCATCAATGTTCCATCCAAGTCAAAAATTACTGCTTTATACATTTAATACTATGCCTCGATTCTAAAAATATGATTTTTATACAATGGCTTATAACACTGTGTGCTTGCGATTTGCTCGGTCCAATTTAGGAACGATTCAAGATTATGAATACTTTCACCAAACTGCATTGGAAAAAAATACTTTGGTTTAAAACGTTTAATAACAGTTCGTGCACCTAAGTCATAGTCTTGCATCATTTCTGGATCAATTGAAAACATCATTAGATCGATTGTCTCAAAGCGATGGAGCGGAATCAAGGCGTTCTCAAAGCGTTCAACAGCTGACTTAATTTGTCGTTGTGTTGAAAGTCGTGACCAATGCCAATTATTCAAATCGCCACCGTGAACAATTACACGATGCTTTTCCTCAATACAAAAATAGACACCCGAACGGGTCGCTTGATAAACATACACACGTGCATGACCCAGGTGAAGGATATCACCAGGTTCAACCTTTTGTACATCAATTGAGCCTGTTACATTCTTTGAACCACCATAAAAAACAGGTTTACGATATGCCAAAATGGAGTCACTAAACCGTTTCTCATCAGTGCTCGTCACAAAGAAATAGGTAGGCTTCTTACTAAATAAATAATGCGATGGTAATTGTCCCCCTACATAATCAAAAACATAAATACCAGACTCTGTTTCAACCGTATATCCACAATTATCTAAATATTCTACATTTAACATATATGTTACCCCCGACACGCTAATTATAACAAGAAAAAGGTGGCAAAAGCCACCTTTACGTTAATTGTGTTTGACCCGAGTACAACGATGCATAGCGACCACCCATAGCCACTAATTCATCGTGATTCCCACGTTCAATAATCTCTCCATGTTCTAATACGATAATTGCGTCCGAATTACGAACCGTTGAAAGGCGGTGCGCAATAATGAAAGTTGTACGACCTTCCATTAAAGAATCCATTCCTTGTTCAATTAAACGTTCAGTTCGAGTATCGATGGATGATGTTGCTTCATCAAGGATTAAGATACTTGGGTTCGCAACCGCTGCTCGTGCAATATTGAGCAGTTGCTTTTGCCCTTGTGAAAGCTCAGAACCTGTACCACTGATTACAGTATTATAACCATGCTCTAGGGTTTGAATGAAGTGATGCGCGTTTGCAAGTTTCGCTGCGTCGATACATTCTTCATCAGTTGCCTCAAGATTTCCATAACGAATATTTTCCATGATTGTTCCGCTAAACAAGTGCGTATCTTGAAGTACCATTGCAATATGCTTACGCAAACTATAACGGTTAATCTCTGAAATTTCTTGCCCATCTATGAGAATTTTTCCTGCATTGATTTCGTAGAATCGCGAGATCAAGTTTGTGATGGTTGTTTTACCAGCACCCGTTGACCCTACAAATGCGATTTTCTGGCCAGGATTTGCCCAAAAGGAAACATCCTTAAGGACAGGGACATCTGGATTATACCCAAATGTCACGTTCTCAAAACGCACATCGCCAATAACATTATCCAAGATAACATCATCAGCATTCACCATTTCCTCAGTCCAATCAAGCAATTCAAAGATGCGTTCCGCTGACGCAATAGCAGATTGCAATGTTGTAAACTGACTCGAAATCTCATTGATTGGTTTTCCTTGTGTACGTGTCATATTAACATAAGCACCAAGGTTTGCGACACTCAACATCCCATTGATTGATAACCATCCACCCGCAATCCCAATAATGGCATAGCTGATTGTATTAATATTCTGCATTAATGGATAAATCATAATCGAGATAATCTGTGCGAACTGAGAATTCTTTCGATAAACCTTATTCTTAACTTGGAAATCTTCACGCGCTTGCGCTTCATGGTTGAAAAGTTGCATCACCATTTGACCTTCCATCGTTTCCTCGATATAACCATTTAAATCACCCAGTGATTGTTGTTGTCGCTTCGAGTAAATTCGCGATTTCTTAATAATGACATTTGACATCAAACTTAACAACGGAATGATAACTAATGTTAGAACAGTCAAAATAGGACTCAACATAAACATAACGATGATTGTTCCAATCAATGTAAAGACATTGATGATAATAGAAGCAGCTGCGGTATTCAATCCTTCACCAACCAAATCAATATCATTAGTGAAACGACTCATTAAATCGCCATGGGCATTCGCATCATGGTGACTCACTTTCATTCGTAAGACATGTGAAAACATTTCCTTTCGAATTGTTTCTACCGTTCTCTGAGATATTTTTACCATCAAACGTGCAGACAAATACATTGTTGCAACTTCAATAGCAAAAATCACAGCCAACACTAAAATCTGAACCCCTAACTGCTCAATCATCATGTTACGAGTAATAACACCATTTAAAGCATTTTGAATAATTTGAATCATTGGTGAGATGGCATACGCGCCATAGAGCCCACCTAATGTTGATAAGACCGAAGCAATGATAACTACTGTCAATAAGACTTTACTTTCACCAAGGTATGAAATCAAACGCCCCAAAGTTTTCTTTTGATCTTTAGGCTTATGCTTTCCGATAACTAAACTTTTTTGACTCATTACTCCATACCTCCTTTACTCATTTGACTGTGGTAGATTTCTTGATAAACAGTACATGATTCAAGTAGTTCATCATGTTTACCCAAACCAACAATACGGCCTTCATCCAATACCACGATTTTATCACTGTCAGCAACAGAGCTGATTTTTTGAGCAATACTAATGACCGTCGTCTCACTATACATTTTGGCAATGGATGATTTGACAGTTTGTTCCGTCGCCGCGTCTAATGCACTGGTACTGTCATCCAAGACAAGGATACGTGGATTCACCATTAACGCACGAGCGATACATAAGCGTTGACGTTGTCCACCTGAGAAGTTCGTCCCACCTTGTTGTACTGGATAATCAAATCCTTGCGGATTTTCTTGAATAAACGAGTAGATTGAGCTTGCCTCAGTAGCACGACGCATGTCCACTTCAGTTCCATTTTCGTTACCGAGTCGTAAGTTTCCTCCGATTGTTCCAGTAAACAGGACATTCTTTTGCGGCACAAAGCCAAATTGACTACGCAAGAACGCCATATCCAGATTTCTGATATCAACACCGTCTAAGGTAATCTTTCCTTCAGAGACGTCGATTAAACGCGCCATGAGATTAATTAAGGTAGACTTACCACTTCCCGTAGATCCGATAATTCCAATATGCTCACCCGGGTTAATATCTAGATTAATGTTATGAAGCACATTGTTCGCATCATCATAATAACGATATGACACATCTTCAAATCGAATGTGTCCTTTAACATCATCTAATTGATATGCGTCTGTAGCATTACGGATATCTGAATCAGTATCCAATACTTCAGATAAACGAATGACTGAAGCTTTACTTCGCGATACCATCATCAGAACGTTAGTAATCATCATCATAGAAAACATCGTAAATCGTAAATAGTTAATAAAGACGAGCAAATCTCCAACTTGAATCATATTTTGATCCACAATTAAGAATGCCGAAATCCAAACAATGAATAATGTCGCAAAGTGAACCGCACCCGTTAAGGCCGGATTCATCACAATCATCAAATTCATTGCGGACACGTTCGCATCAAATAATTGTTTATTCTCTGTATCAAATCCGTCGTCTTCAAAATCTTCACGAACAAATGATTTGATAACGCGTATATTCATGAGTGACTCTTGAACCTTACGGTTCATATGGTCAACCATTTTCTGTAATTTTACAAAGCGTGGGAACCCTGCTTTAATGACATAGATTAAAACAAGTGACAGAAAAACAACAGCTCCGAGCATAACCCATGATAACTCTGGGCTAATGATGTATGTCAGGTATACTGTACTCACCAAGAATACCGGGGCCCTAACTAAAAGACGCAAACACATCATCAGTGTTCTTTGTAAAAAGTTAACGTCATTGGTTAAACGTGTAACAAGTGAAGACGTTTGAAACGTTGACATATTCTTAATTGAAAATGTCTGAATCCGTTTAAATAAATCCTCACGCAATCGTAATGCAAAGTTATTTGAGACTTGAGATGGAAACACAAGACCTAACATTGCCACTGCAGCTGCGAATAAAGCCAGCCCCATCATTTTGAGACCTACAGACAAAATAATATTAAAATCTGATTGTGCAATCCCAACATCAATGATTTCAGCCATCAATTGTATTTGGTACAGTTCGATAAATGCAACCCCACCTACAAAGATAATTCCCAATATCGCAGCTGGAATTTCAGGTTTAAAATACTTAAAAAATTTCTTCATCGTTCCAACTCCTTTTCCAAATCATCTAACATAATTTTAAATGTAACAGCAAGGTCTTCACGTTGTGATTCTGTCAGTGATTGAAAAAGCACCGTATCAATTCGTTCAAACCCTTCTGTAAAATCTAGTACGAGCTGTTCTCCTTTGTCAGATAGAAATAAGTGCTTCTCCCTACGATCTGACTCACTGACGGCTCTTTTAATGTAACCAACCGCTTCGAGTCGTTTCACAGTCACTGATACGGACTCTTTTGATACGTTTAAGATTTCAACAAGTTCTTTTTGCGTAATTCCCGGATTACGTTTCAAAGTCGATAAAAATCGTGGTTGTCCAATATAGAGATCATAATCATCTAAATAGTTTTGAACAACTGCACGATGTTTTGAAGTCACTTGTCTGAAAAGCGTAATTAGCTGGTTTTCCATACTATCTCTCCTTAATTAGTTAGTCGACTAACTAATTATAACATAGTCACTTTTCGTTTCAACCTATAATGCTCGAATAAAGAAAAAGCGCCCTTTGGACGCTTTCCTAAATTCAAATCTCAACCGCACCACCAAGGTGCGGTTGTTTTTGTATAATAAAAGGAGCCCACCCGACTAAAAGGAGCTCCCATATGAAGTATAAGCAATTAAA
>NZ_WTSY02000032.1 GCF_009828775.2 Erysipelothrix aquatica
AGTGGTCACACCTGTTCCCATCTCGAACACAGAAGTTAAGCACTTTAGCGGCGACAATATCTAGCCCAGCGTTAGTGAAGATAGCTCATTGCCAGGTAATTCGACATCCATTTGGATGTCTTTTTTTATAGGTTTGAATGCACTACTGAACTTGTGATTATGATATAATATTTAGCATGGTGATATTATGAAAAAAATAAAAGAATATAAAACAAATTCCGTCGAAGAGACAATTCAGTGCGGAAAAGCATTGACAGAAACATTTACAAAAGGAGCGTTAATTGCTCTTGCTGGTGATTTAGGAGTAGGGAAAACTGCATTCACAAAAGGAATTGCATTAGGACTTGATATTACTGAAGCAGTAACAAGTCCGACTTTTACCCTTCTCAAAGAATACGAAGGTCGTCTAAACTTAAAACACATTGACGCCTATCGATTGGAGGGAATTGATTCCGACTCTTTAGGCTTATTTGATCTTATTGATGATGGTAATGTTGTGGTATTGGAGTGGAGCAATTTCTTGGAAGATCTCGATTTTGCACCAGATTATATCGTAACAATTGACTATATTTCGGAAAATGAGCGTTTGATTAGAATTGAGGAACTTTCATGAACACATTAATTATTGATACATCACATACTTTATTAGCTGTGGGATTGGTTATTGACGAGGCGTTAGTTTACAATTACCAAGAACAAGTTAATAAGTCTCACTCTGAGCAATTGCTACCAATTGTAGATGCAGCATTGAAAGCGCATGGTATCAATCCACTTGAGATTAACAATGTAGTTTTAACTGTAGGTCCTGGTAGTTATACCGGACTCAGAATAGGAATGACTTTTGTGAAGACCTTTGCGATAGCGAATCCAAATTTGAACGTCTATACCGTGAATACACTTGCAAGTCTTGTCGGTGCGAAATCTGGTTTTGCATTTATTGATGCCCGTTCCAAACGGACATTTGGCGCTTATGTGGATAATGGTGTTGTTCGAGATCAACGTGTTTATATGATTGACGAAGTAACTCAAATTGATGTGGAGTTGTATGGAGACTTAGACTTAATTGAAAATGATAAGGGTAAGCGTTATGGTTCAGTATTGGAGAACATTATATCCATTAAGCAATTATGGAAACCCGTGGAGTCGATTGATACACTCGTTCCTGATTATCTCAAATGATACGTCGCGCAACGGAACAGGATTTAGCTGAAATTGTTGTGATTGACACAGAATCACTTCATAATCATTGGTCATTAGTGTCCTATAATGATGCAATTGTCGATAGTAATTACTGGTTTTTTGTTTATGAAGAAAATGGTGCAATCCATGGGTTCGTAGTTGTGCTTAATCTTGATACGGAGGCTGAAGTATTGCAAATTGCAGTTTCACCGCAGCAGCAACGTCAAGGTATTGGTACTTTACTGCTAAAGCACATTGAACAGGAAATGGAGCATCGCGGTTCTATGTTTCTTGAAGTGGCTTCAAATAATGACAGTGCGTGTGCACTGTACACAAATTTAGGTTTTGAAGATATCGCTGTACGTCACAATTATTACGATGATGGTACGGCTGCACATATCTTAAGGAAGGATTTAAAATGAAAATATTAGCAATTGAATCAAGTTGTGATGAAACGTCAGCGGCTGTTGTCGAAAATGGTCAAGACGTGTTAAGTAACGTTGTCTCAACACAAATTGATATACATAAACAATTCGGTGGTGTGTTTCCAGAAGTTGCATCCCGCCTACATGTCGAAAAAATAAACTTTGTAATAAAAGAGTCGCTGGAAAAAGCAAATGTAACATTTGACGATATCGATGCCATTGCAGTTACTGAAGGTCCTGGTCTCGTGGGATCATTGCATGTTGGGGTAACTGCCGCGAAATCACTCGCATGGGCATTGGATAAGCCACTTATTCCTGTACATCACATTGCTGGACATATTTATGCAAATAAACTTTCGGGTACGTTGGAATTTCCACTCCTATCATTAGTTGTTTCTGGTGGGCATACTGAGCTAATCTATATGGAAAGTGACTATCATTTTGAAATTATTGGAAAAACTCAAGATGATGCCGTTGGGGAAGCTTATGATAAGGTGGCGCGTCTTCTTGGGCTTTCATATCCTGGTGGTCCTGTCATCGATAAGATGGCGCAACAAGGTAAGGCGAACTATATCTTGCCTAAAGTAAAAACAGATAATCCATTAGACTTTTCTTTTAGTGGTCTTAAATCTGCGGTTCGGCAGTTGACGTTACGTGAGGAACGCAACGATCGACCTGTAATCGTGGAAGATGTTGCCTATGCATTTCAACATGCAGCAGTAAATGAATTGGTGTCACGTGTGAAAAAAGCGCTTAGTTTGTATGATGTGAAGACACTCGCATTAGCAGGTGGTGTTGCTGCGAACTCTGAGGTTCGAAAACAAATGAATGGATTGAAGGATACCTATCCGGAACTTAACATTCTTCAACCACCTTTATGGGCATGTATGGATCAAGCGGCAATGATTGGTCTTGCGGCATTCACGGCATTTGAAAAAGGTGCTCGTGCAACTTGTGAATTAACAGCACAATCTAACAAACAACTCCAATCTTATTAATATTTTCACATTCTATCACTACTGACTTTGTGATATGATTTACACGGTGGTGATAACATGATTAATCAAATCAATTCAAATAATGTACCAAAAGCAACAATGCAGCGTTATCCAATATATCTTAAAGCGCTTCGAAAACTCTATAATATGGGTGTAGAACGTATTTTATCCCGAGAGTTGTCGTTGTTTGTTGATATCGAATCAACAACGATCCGACGAGACTTTTCTTTTATTGGATCTTTAGGAAAACAAGGCTACGGCTACGACGTGAAGACGCTTATTGACACCTTTGATAACCTATTAGGGGTTAGTTTTGATGAAGAATTAATTCTTGTTGGAGCGGGGAATCTCGGACGCGCAATCTTGAACTATAACCGATGGAATCATGTAGTCGGCGAAATTTCATGTGCATTTGATATTGACCCAAATAAACTGGGTGAAGTATCGGATATTCCGATTTACCATATGAGTGAACTCGAAGAGCGGATTCCCAAAGGATGCCGTATTGCAATAGTAACTGTATCTAAAAATGTGCAGGAGACCATTGATCGACTTGTCGATTTAGGAATTGTCGGGATTGTTGACTTTTCAAGTGAGCATATTCAAGTTCCTAAAGATGTTGTCGTAAAAACTGTTGATGTTGTCTCGACAATTCAGGAGTTAATCTTCCAAACAAATAATATTCGATAATAAGAGGTGTAGAATGATATCGTATTTAACAATTAGAGAAATATATGACTTAATGTCTTATGGATCAGACATCGAGATAGATGCCATTGAATATGTGCAACTTCAAGGATGGATTCGTACCAATCGTAAAGGTAAAAATGTTGGTTTTATCGAATTGAATGATGGAACTTACTTTAAAAATGCCCAATGTGTTTATGCTGCTGAGATTTCCAATTATGATGAAATCGGAAAATACGGAACTGGAACTGCAATTACAGTTACAGGAAAGTTTAAGCGTACACCTGATGGTCGTCAACCTTTTGAAATTGACGTAACTGAAGTTATTTTAGAGGGTGCTGCATCGTCAGATTACCCAATGCAAAAGAAACGTCATAGCTATGAATATTTACGAGAAATTGCGCACTTACGCACTCGTACTAATACATTTATGGCTGTTTTTAGAGTACGTTCAGTATTATCAATGGCAATTCATGAGTTCTTCCAAAATCAGGGATTCGTGTATGTTCATTCGCCAATTATTACTGGAAACGACGCTGAGGGTGCGGGAGAGGCTTTTGTAGTTACAACCCGCCACGATGATAAATATGAAGAAGACTTCTTTGGTAAAAAAGCGAGTTTAACAGTTTCAGGACAATTGCATGGTGAAGCATTTGCGCTTGCATTCCGCGACATCTATACATTTGGTCCAACATTTAGAGCGGAAAAATCAAATACTGCACGTCATGCGAGTGAATTTTGGATGATTGAACCAGAAATTGCGTTTGCTGATCTAGAGGACAACATGAACCTTATTGAGGATCTCGTAAAATATACGATTGAGTATGTCTTGGAGAATGCTCCAGAGGAGATGAAATTCTTCAATGAACGTATTGATACAACGATTCTTGAGCGTCTCAATGGAATCGTAAATAGTGAATTCAAACGTATGCCATATACGGAAGCAATCGAAATCCTCGAAAAAGTAAACGATCGTTTCGAGTATAAAGTTGAATGGGGAAGTGACCTTCAGTCAGAGCACGAACGCTACTTGAGTGAGGAAGTTGTTAAGGGTCCTGTGTTCTTAACAGACTATCCGAAAGACATTAAATCATTCTACATGCGATTGAATGATGATGGAAAAACGGTTGCAGCCTGTGACTTACTCGTTCCTTATGTAGGGGAGTTAGTTGGTGGATCACAACGTGAAGAACGTTTGGATCTTCTTGAAGAACGCATGGATGAGTTAAACATACCAAAAGAACACTTACAGTGGTACTTAGATTTACGTCGTTATGGTGGTGTTAAACATGCGGGATTTGGAATCGGATTTGACCGTTTCCTCATGTACATTACCGGTATGCAAAACATTCGTGATGTTGTGCCATTCCCACGTACACCAAGAAATTTAGAATATTAAGCGTGAGGTTTCTATGGACTATAGATCAAACTATGTTCCGAAGACTAAAAAAGTGAACTACAAAATTGTAGTTCCTTTTCTGTTTGTATTGGCATTACTGATTGTTTATGGGATTAATGCTTTACGTCCAACACCTGTAGTGAATCAGGAACAATTTGCATTTTGCCGCATGACACCAGAAGAGTCACGGAGTGTGATTAAAAAGAATTTAACGGATAATGTGATTGAGTTCTCCGATTATGGCGTCTACGGGCAATCTTTGGGCTTATATGGAGCAGATTATCAAGTAACTACAGCAGACCCATTCAATGGACGCACGGTCTTTCTAACTAACCTTTGCACCGGCACAGAGCAAGTGTTTCTTATGGGGTCAGAGTTAGATGCCAAGATTCCAATGAATGCGTTAGATCCGGGATTCTACATTGTTGAAGTTAGTGTTGGGTTTGAGCGCTCACGTCTTATTGCAGATGAAAAAATGGATGAAGTATTCCATGCCACATCGCGTAGTGGAGAAGCACGAGAAGTACGTTTAATCGCAAACAAAAATTTATTTAATACAGATGAAGAAACAATTATGGATCAACACTATGCATTTTTAGACGTGAAGAATACACAGATAGATGCGAATACTTACGATGTAGTACTTGACCCAAGTGGTCTTTATGACGATATGGGCATGATTCTACATGGTAGTGAGTTTAAAGATTTTGTTGAATCAAAAGAAATGTACCGTATGGCAGAAGCTATTGAAGCACAACTGACCAGTGCAGGTTACAAAGTGAAAATCGTTCGTGAGAAAGACAAACCTCGCGATACTAATGATGTGAATGGGCGTCTTCATGCTGGTTATTTAGCAGATGCAAAATATTATGTTAATTTAACAATGTTGCAACAGCCATATCCTAAAGAAACAGGAGCATCAATTATATATTCGAGTCACGCAACTAGCCGTATGGCCTCGACCATTGCGAAGCAGCTGGAGGCTCAAACCACACTTGAATTGTTTGACTATGGTTCTCATGAAGGAATCGTTCAGACATCTAAAGTAGATGGTTATGATAATAATGCGAAAATTCGTGAGGCTGGCGGTCGTTTTACGGGTGCGGGTGTACTCGAAGAATTTAGAGAATGGAATACTTTTGCTAAAGACAGTAATCGTGGAATGCAAGGAACTGTTATTGAGTTTGGCTACATCGAAGACGCAAAAGCGTATGAAACTTGGTTTGCTGAGTTTGATCAAATTGCGAAGGCTGTTGCAGATGGTATTGCCATTGAATTAGCAAGTTAGGTGAGAATATGATCGTACAAGTTAGAAATGCTACAAAATCATTTGGTTCGCAAGATCTGTTTAAAGATCTTAATATGCTGATCAAAGAAAATGAAAAAGTAGCACTTATTGGTGCAAACGGTGTTGGTAAATCAACACTTTTTCACGTGCTATCGGGAGAAATCGCGTTAGATGAAGGAGATGTCTTTTGGAAGTCGGGTGTCCGTACAGGTTTTCTTGAACAGATTCATGTAACCCAGGACAGTATTCTCGTTAAGGATTATTTTGATGAGGTCTTCCAAGATGTTTTTGAACTTCAAAACCGACTGAATGAATTGGAACGGATACTTCAAGAGGATCCTAGTGAGAAAAACTTAAAACAATTTGACCGTGTTCAGCATGAGTTCTTGCGTCGGGGTGGGTATACCTATGAAACAGAAATCCATACAATTCTGACACAGTTTAATTTCTCGGTTGAAGATCTCAATCGTTCGTTAAGTACATTTTCAGGTGGTCAGGTAACACGGTTGGCGTTTATCAGACTCCTTTTAAGTAAACCAGATATTCTTTTTTTAGATGAGCCGACAAACCATTTGGACATTTCAACCATTGAATGGTTAGAAGGTTACTTGAATAAATACGACGGTGCTGTGGTTGTGGTATCTCACGACCGTTTGTTCCTTGACCGTGTATGTAATGTCGTTGTTGAAATTGATGATTATCAAGCAACGCGATTTGAATCGAACTATTCAGGCTATCTCAAACAAAAAGAAATCATGATTGAGCGTCATAATGTAAAGTATGAGAATCAGCAACGTGAAATCGAGCGATTAGAGAAACTTATCGAAAAGTTCCGATACAAACGGAGTAAAGCTGCATTTGCGCAGTCGAAGATAAAATATCTCGATCGCATGGATAAACTTGAAAAGAAGACGGAATCCAAACGTGAATTTAAAGCTGATTTTAAAGCACGTTTACGCGGTGGAAAAGATGTCTTGACTGCTAATGAACTCCAAGTTGGTTATGACAAACCGTTGTTGGAGTTTAGTGGCATCTTTAACCGTGGTAAGCGGTATGCCATAATTGGTGATAATGGGACTGGTAAATCAACATTGCTTAAAACTATTTCGGGTCGTATGGAACCGTTAAGTGGTGAGGTCCTCTTGGGACATCAAATTGAAATGGGATATTTTGACCAACAATTGTTGGAGTTTAACATGAATAAAACAGTGCTTGAGGAGGTCTGGGATGGATTTCCGGAACTTGATCATACTGAAATTCGCACAGCTTTAGGACGATTCCTGTTTAAAGGTGAAGAAGTGTTTAAATCTGTGGGTGTTTTATCAGGGGGCGAGCGGGTTCGTTTAGCCTTAGTAAAGCTCATGTTGAAGCAGGATAATCTTTTAATTCTTGATGAGCCGACAAACCACTTGGATATTCAAGGGAAAGAAGCATTAGAAAAAGCGCTGAGTGATTATGATGGAACGATGATTTTTGTATCCCACGATCGTTACTTTATTGAGAAGATGGCAACGGACACATATGTCATTAAAGATGGCGCGATAACACATACTGAAAAAAAAGTGACTGAAATCCTTGCAGAGTCGAAACAACAAGTTGACGAGCAAAAAGAAATCAATAAACTTTCATATCAAAATATTAAAAAAATGAAAAATCGCATAAAAAAAATCGAGGAAGAACTTGTAGAGTTATCCGAAGATTTAGAAGTGCATCGTGAGTTGCGTTTTGATCCTGACTATTATCACGATTTTGAAAAAATGGATGAACTTAATGCTGTAATTGACGGTATTCATAATGAAATCAAACACCTTGAAATCGAGTGGGCAGAGATTGCCGAGGCTTTAGAAGAGAGTAACAACGGATAGGGCTTGGTTAATTAGATTTTATTGTGTATAATGAGAATGGAAAAAAAAGGAGTAGGTATACTATATGGCTAAATGTTTAGTGGCTCAATCAGGTGGGCCAACATCAGTTATTAACGCAACCGTTGCGGGTGTCGTTAAAGCAAACCAATTAAACCCAGTCTATGACACAGTCTTAGGTGGTCTTCATGGAATCGAAGGAATTCTTGATGAACTATTTGTGGATCTTACACACATGAGTGAGGACGAAAACCGTGTATTACGTCAATCACCTTCAAGTGCTTTAGGATCATGCCGTTACAAATTAAAACGTGAAAATAAAGCAGATTTCGAAAAACTCTTCGCAATCCTTGAAAAACACGATATCCGTACAATGTTCTATACAGGTGGTAACGACTCAATGGATACAGTTGCTGCGCTTGACGAATATGCAAAAGCAAACGGAATCGAAGGCTTCCAATTTGTTGGATGCCCTAAAACAGTTGACAATGACTTAATGGTCATGGATCATGCTCCTGGATTTGCTTCAGCAGCTAAATTCATTGCAACAACAGCTTACCAAACATGGATGGACTCAACAGTCTATACGCGTCAAGATGTTTTCATTCTTGAAACAATGGGACGCGATGCAGGTTGGTTAGCAGCGAGTGCATGTGTTTCTGGTATCGTTGATATGGTCGTTCTTCCAGAAGTACCATTCGATAAAGAATCATTCTTAGCAACAGTTAAGAAACATGTTGACGCAAAAAACAAATGCTACATCGTTGTCAGTGAAGGGGTACGTTACGAAGACGGAACATACCTTGCAGCTGGAGAATCAAAAAATGATACATTCGGACATGCTGTTTTAGGTGGTTCAGGTCACGCATTACGTGAAATGATCCTTGAAGCTGGTGTATCAGAACGTGCTAAAGTTCAAGACTTAAGCAACGCACAACGTTCACATGCAAGTGAGCAATCAAAAGTTGACGTTGAAGAATCATTCAAACTTGGAATGTCAGCACATATGCGTTCAATCGATCCATCATTTACAGGACAAACTGTATATGTTAAACGTATTGAAGGCGAAACATACGACGTAGAATTCTTAGCAACTGCATCAAGCAACATTGCGAACCACGTACGTCACTTCCCAACAGAGTGGATCTTACCAGAATATGCTGGAATCACTCAAGAAGCTCATGATTACTTTGCACCACTCTTAGTAGGTCAACCAGAAATCATGCGTGATGAAAAAGGTTTACCACGTCAAGTAAAACCTTACTACATGCGTTAATAAACCCTAAAGCCGTTGCTTGTGAGCAACGGCTTTTTCTTTTGACAAAAAATTATGCATGATGAAAGCGTTTAGATGCACGATAACCGCTATATAAGTTGACTATATCGCATACAAGTGGTTTAATTTAGATGTACACGAAAAACACAATTCAATATTGATTTTTTGTGAAATGAGTTCTCAAAGTTACAAATTCAAGTTTTGAATGGGAAGGGAATTTGTAAGAAATCTTGAGGTGCTTGATGGGTTTTAGAACTTGCATACCAATTCAAAGTCTTCTTAGGCACAAAAAAACCCACTCTTAAGTGGGTGAATTGTTTAATTGGCGGAGAAAGAGGGATTTGAACCCTCGCGAGCTATGAACTCCTATCGGTTTTCGAGACCGACCCCTTCAGCCTCTTGGGTATTTCTCCAACGTGATGATTATAGCAAAAATAATTATCAAATGGAATAATATTCTTGAAATTCAAAAAACTTAGGAGTATTATTGATTTTGTCTTTTTAAGGAGGGACAGTTTATGGATGATTACATTTTACAGATTCTTAAAGCGAATTCAGTAGCTAAAGACCAAGTGAAAGACACACTTGACTCTCATGCAGATGGGCTAGAAGCAATCAAAGAAATGAAACAAAAAATTGATCAAGAATTGGAAACATATTTAGCAACAGAAACTGAGTCTATCTTAAACGAAACAGATTCATACCGTGCATCAATGAAACCCAAATACGATCAAGAATATCAAGAGCGTGTCTCAAACCTTGTTGATCGATTTAATGGTGCCAAATCCGAATGGTACTCAAAGCTGTATGAAAGGATAACCCTTCCAGATGGCAAGTGATTATGCAATGGCTGCGAAGGCACGTTCTTTGTTTTCTCAACATTTAACGGCTGAGCAATATCGTATAATGACAAACTATAAAGATGTCCCAAGTATTGCAGCATATCTAAAAAATGATACGCGCTATGCTCAGGTATTGGACGGCATCAACGAATCGTCGATTCACCGTGAGGTTTTGGAACAAAAAGTTCGTATCATGGGACAGGTTGAGTTTGTTAAGTTAATGCATTACGTGAAAGTTAATCGGGTAAATTTCTTTTCCTACTATACAAAGCGTCGTGAGATTGAACAAATTTTATTTGTTTTACACTCGATTGAATCGGGTGTTGATCATCATGTGAATTACTACATTGATGATATTAATGAAATGTTGTCGTTTGACGTACATAAATTAGCAGAGTTAAAAAGCTTCTCTGCATTGCATGATTTTTTAGAACTTACAGATTATCGCGGGGTCTTGACGGGACTTCTTGATGAAAATGTTGATATCGGGAAATGTGAATATGAACTGAATGCTTATTACCAGGATTTCTTTAAGAAACTAATCCAAAAAGAACCAAGTAATAAAGATATTCAAGATGCCTTCAATCTTGAAATTGAATTAAAAACAATTGGCTATGTGTACCGTCTCAAAAAGTATTATGATACGCCTGCCGAAGATATCCTTGCAATGATCCATTATGAACCGTACCTCATCCCTGTAGCGCGTATGGAAAAATGGATTCGCACCATGAATGCAGAAGAGTTCTTAGATGCTTTTCATAAGTCACCATATGGTAAATACGTCGAAGCACCAGAAGAAGTCAATATTGAATTGCATCTCAACAATATTCGTAAGTTAATTGCGCAACACTATCTGCGGTTTACAACGAATACGAATTTAACCATGCTTTCATATATGACATTACTAAGCTTTGAAATTGATAATATAATTGATGTCATTGAAGGTGTTCGATATCAAATGAATTCCGAAGAAATTATGAAGTTGCTTACGAAGTAGGAGGTGTTTCTGTGGCAATTGAAAAGATGCGTTTGGTGTTAACTGTGACAACGCCAGACAATGTCTTGAATATGATAAGTGCAATTAAAGAGTATGAGCATTTCCATCCCGAATTGTCGACGGATGTTATGACAAACGATGATGGTGGTGAGCCGTATGTGGCAGATCATATTTATGAAGCTTATTTATCAAGAATTGAGCATTTAATACACGAATATGATATTCATATCAAACCAACATATGTAAAAGATATGGATTTAGAAACTGTTGAAAAAAATATTGCAGCTGCGGAGGCAGTGTGTGATAAGAACGTGGCGATCGCAACGACTATTTCAACATTACACAAGGATGATAAGATTGCGTTGGAGAACTTGCAGTCCTATCCACTTGATGAGTTGGATGAAGGTTTCATTACATTTAAATTTGGACGGATGCCGCTTAATTCGTTCCAAAAGTTAACCTTGTATCATAGTGAAGAGTTTGTGTTTACAGAGTTACATCGTAATAAGCACAATGCGTGGATTATCTATGTATGTCTTAAATCAAAAGAAGAGCATTTTGCTGAGTTCTTCGAATCAATGTATTTTGAACCAATAACGATTCCAGAATCGCGTGAGAAAACACTTGCATTTGATTTTGCAGGGCTTCTTAACGAAACCTATGGCTACGTTAAAGAACAAGCAGAACGTGAAGCTTTCTATAAATATATTTCGGTTTACAACGGTCAAACAACGATGACTGGTTTTGTATCTGAAGGAAACTTGGAAGCGTTTGATCAATTATTCGATGATCGGGTTAAAACGTATGACTTCCCACCAGAAATCCAAAAAGAAATTCTTGCGCCAACAGCATTAAAAAATAATTGGTTTTCTTACCCGTTTGAGATGCTTGTTGAGATGTATGGACTTCCAAAATATGGGGAATATGATCCAACGCGTTACTTTGCGATTACGTATTCCTTATTGTTCGGAATGATGTTTGGAGATGTTGGACAAGGACTTGTGATTGTCCTGGTTGGATATTTGCTTGCTAAGAAAAAAGATATGATGTTAGGTCGAATTATGTTCCGATTGGGATTCTTCTCAATGTTCTTTGGGATAATTTATGGATCAGTGTTTGGAAATGAAGAATTGCTGACGCCATTCTTAAAACCATTAGGGCTTCCAATTCATGTTGCAAGTCCAGACTTTACAAGTAACCTCTTGATTTCTACAGTTGGAATCGGGGTTGTCCTAATTCTTGGATCGATATTAATAAATATTATTGTGTCGTTGAAGCACAAACGTTATACCCGAGCTTTATTCTCACAAAATGGACTTGCCGGACTCATGTTTTATGGGTTCATGATGGCTTGGATTGTAACAATGACATTGGGATATTCAATTATGAACCCCCTCACAATTATTGTGTTCATTGTTATTCCGCTTTTATCGATACTCTTCCACGAACCGTTATCAAATCTTATTGCAAAAATGAAGGTTACGCCGCAAGAGGGTTGGGGTGGTTATATAGTTGAAGGTTTCTTTGAATTGTTTGAAGTTTTACTTGGATTTGTGACCAATACATTGTCGTTCTTACGTGTCGGTGGGTTTATCCTAAGTCACGCAGGGATGATGAGCGTTGTTATGGTTTTAAAAGATATGTCAGGTGGTGCAGGATTTATCGTCTTTATTATCGGTAATATCATTGTCATCGGGCTTGAGGGTCTAATCGTAGGGATCCAGACATTGCGTCTACAATACTACGAAATGTTTAGTCGTTATTATGATGGTGGCGGTAAGCCGTTTAAGTCAGTTAACTAAGGAGGAATATGACGATGTTAAGTTTATTAGAAATTATTTTACCACTAGTGTTAATCGCGGTAATTACGTTACCACTCATTCCAGTATTTAGAGGAAAAGTTGATGTCCGTAATGCAAAATTTAGAGTTTATATGCAAGTATCAATGTTCTTTGTTGCGTTGATTGGAACAGTATTAATTACAGGTGCTACCTATGCTGCGGAAGAAGTCGCAACAGGGTTCCAAGGAAGTTTTGGACAAGGTATGGGATTCATTGCTGCTTCTATTGCTGTTAGTGCTTCAGTATTGGGTGCAGGTTATGCCGTAGGTCAAGCTGCTCCTGCTGCTATAGGTGCTATCTCAGAAAACTCAGAAAACTTTGGTAAAGCAATGATCTTCGTTGCGCTTGCTGAAGGGGTTGCTATTTACGGACTTCTAATCGCTATCCAAATTATTGCTAAATTATGAAAATGTTTCTTATCAGCGACAATATTGATACTCAAATGGGATTACGTCTTGCGGGTATTGAAGGAATCGTTGTTCATGAAGCAGATGAACTTAAGGAAGCCATTCAAGACGTCTTGCAAGATGACACCATTGGTGTTCTATTGTTAACAACAAAACTTTTCGACTTGGATCGTGAGCATATATTAGATTTGAAATTGACTTTGAAACAGCCATTAATTGTTGAAATCAGTGACCGTCACAAGTCGCATGAAGTTCAAGCAATGATTGATGAGACAATTTCTAAAATCGTTGGAAAGGTGGTTTAAATGGAGAATATTAAAGCAAAAGTTACTCAAGATATCGTTGATTCGATAATTGAGGATGTAAAGCGTGAAACAAATGACATTAATTCTCATTTTGATAAACGCCTACAACAAGAAGTGGATGAATACCGAGAAAAAAAAGAAAGTATTATTAATACAAAACTCGAAACACTGCGCGACAAAGCCGATCGTGAACGATTTAAACTTGAATCAGAAATGCGCTTTGAAGTTGCAAAAGCGTTGCGTGAGAAACGCAATGCATTACTAGCACAGTTCGAGAAAGAACTCAAAGATGATCTTGCTCGATTCTTACAGAGTGACGGGTATAGTGCGTATTTAAACGGAACCCTAGACTACTTAGAATCACGTATTGATTTAACACGTGCCAAAATTTTAGTTCGTAAACAAGACTATGAACTCTTGAATCGTAAAGTTCATGCAGAATATGCTGATTTAAAAATGGGCGGACTGATGTGTGAATTTGAAAATAGTATTCTTGATTTTTCATTCGAAACGCGGTTTAAAAATGCAATGACAGAATTTATCAATGAAAGTAAAGTAAACATTTAGGAGGCGTCAATATGAGTACAGTATATTGGATAAATGGTCCAATTATTAAAAGTCGTGATGTTGACAACTTCGTAATGTCAGAAATGGTTTACGTTGGTAATAGTCACATTATGGGTGAGGTCATCGGAATTGATTCTGAGTATGTCACCATCCAAGTTTATGAATCAACAACATCAATGCGTGTGGGTGAAAGCATTACGCATACTGGGAAACCGTTGAGTGTTGAACTTGGTCCAGGTTTATTAGGAAATATTTATGACGGGATTGGCCGTCCATTAAAAGGCTTATCAGAAAAATATGGCTCTTATTTAGAAGTTGGTCAAAGTATGCGAACACTTCCAGATTCAAAAAAATGGAATGTTACATACAAGGTTGCGAAAGGTGATTTTGTCAAACGTGGCCAAGTTTATGCGATTTTCCAAGAAACGGGTTCTATAGAACACCGTTTAATGGCAACACACGAAGGAATTGTTTCTATTGACCCTGTGGATGGTCCATACGGGCTTGATGACGTTGTTTTACACTATGAAGATGGAACAACACTCTCAATGTCTGAACATTGGCCAATTCGCCACGAGCGTCCTGTAACAAGTCGTATCGATGCTAAAGAGCCACTTATTACGGGACAACGTGTTATTGATACATTGTTCCCAATTGTTAAAGGTGGAAGTGCCGCAATTCCTGGCGGATTCGGTGCTGGGAAAACAATGCTTCAGCATCAACTTGCAAAATGGTGTGATGCAGATATCATTGTTTATATTGGTTGTGGTGAGCGTGGTAACGAAATGGCGCAAGTTCTTGAAGAGTTTTCCGAATTGGTGGATCCTAAGACAGGACGTACAATGCTTGAACGAACTATCTTAATTGCGAATACATCAAACATGCCTGTTGCTGCACGTGAAGCGTCAATTTATACCGGAATCACATTTGCAGAGTACTATCGTGACATGGGGTATCATGTTGCCTTAATGGCGGACTCAACATCTCGTTGGGCCGAAGCTTTGCGTGAACTTTCAGGTCGATTGGAAGAAATGCCTGCGGAAGAAGGATTCCCAGCATATCTCGCATCACGATTAGCCCAATTCTATGAACGAAGTTCTTTTGTAAACACATTAAATGGAGATATTGGTTCAATTAGTATTGTGGGTGCAATTTCACCTCAAGGTGCTGACTTCTCCGAACCGGTAACTCAAAACACGCAACGATTTATTGGAAGTTTCTGGGCATTGGATAAATCATTGGCGTATATTCGCCATTTCCCATCCATTAACTACACCCAAAGCTATTCCGAATATTTAGTCCAATTACAAGATTGGTATACCGTAAACATAGCTGAAGATTATTTAGATCTTCGCCAAATGGTTTTATCCGTTCTTAATGAAGAGACGAGTTTAATGGAAATTGTTAAATTGATTGGTCAAGACGTTCTCGCAGACCGTCAAAAACTGGTGTTGGAAATCGCGCGTGTTATTCGTGTTGGATATCTTCAACAAAACGCTTTCCATAAATTTGATAGTTCAGTATCGTTGCAAAAACAATATGAAATGCTCAAATTAATCAAGTATGTTTTTGATCAAAGTCAAAAATTACTAGATCAAAAGAAAACGATGAATGCGATTATCGAAACACGTATCTTCGAAGAAATCATTGGTCTGAAGTATGTAATCGATGAGGATTTATCACAATTTAAAGCTTATTATGACAAAGTTGATGCAGCGCTTGCATCGATAGAATAGGAGGACATTCATGAGTATCTATTTTAAAGGATTATCAAGTATCAATGGTCCTCTTGTTGCAATAGAGGGTGTTGAAACGGCATCTTACGATGAACTTGTTGAGTTAATTGATGAAAATGACCACACACGTCTAGGACGTATCATTGAAATTCAGGGAGACCGTGCCCTCATCCAAGTCTTTGAAAGTACCGAAGGACTCTCAAAAAATAATGTTGTTTCAAAATTAACGGGCCGTCCGATTGAGATTGGGTTATCTGAGGAAATTCTCGGTCGTTCTTTCAACGGATCTGGTGCTCCAATTGACGGACTTGGCCCAGTCTTTATCGATAAGCATGCAGACATTAATGGTCGAGTCATCAATCCAGTCGCACGAACATATCCTCGTAACTTCATCAATACGGGAATCAGTGCGATAGACGGACTTAATACCTTGATTCGTGGTCAAAAATTACCAATCTTCTCTGGAAGTGGATTATCCCATAATGAACTTGCGGCACAAATTGTGCGCCAAGCGAAATTACATGGGGATTCTGGTGAAGACTTTGCGATTGTCTTTGCGGCAATGGGTGTTAAGCATGATGTTGCAGCTTTCTTTAAACAAACATTTTTAGATCATGGGGTTATGGATCACGTTACGATGTTCCTCAACCTCGCTAATGATCCAATTATTGAAAGAATTTTGACGCCGCGTTTTGCATTAACGGCTGCTGAGTACTTAGCATTTGAAAAGAACAAACATATTCTTGTTGTTATGACTGATATTACGTCGTATTGTGAGGCCCTTCGTGAATACAGTTCCTCTAAAGAAGAGGTTCCGGGTCGTAAAGGATATCCCGGATACCTCTACTCCGACCTTGCATCGATGTATGAACGTGCCGGTTGTATTGAAGGAAGTACTGGGTCATTAACACAAATTCCAATTCTTACGATGCCAAATGATGATATTTCACATCCGATTCCAGACTGCACGGGATATATTACCGAAGGTCAAATCGTATTGGATCGAGGCATGACCCAACAAGGTATCTATCCACCAATTAATGTGCTACCATCATTATCACGCTTGATGAAGGATGGTATCGGTGAAGGGTTGACGCGAAAAGACCATTCCAGTGTTTCCGCACAATTGTTTGCAGCCTATGCGAAAGTAATTGATGTTCGTAACCTTGCGTCTGTCATTGGACTGGATGAACTTTCACGACATGATCAACGCTATCTTGGGTTTGGTCGTCTCTTCGAACATTTCTTTGTAGGTCAAGGTGGAAATAGTAACCGACCAATCACTGAAACTTTAGATATTGGTTGGCATCTTTTATCACTATTGCCAAAATACGACTTAGATCGTCTTGATGCAGAGACACTTGAAGCATTCTACAATAATCAAGAAGCCATCAACTATTTCAAGGTTAATAGCCCAACTGTGATTGATGATAGTCTTCTTGAAGGCAGTAACTAGTGTTAATTACCAAAGGTAACTTACTCGCAAGCAAAGAATCACTTCGATTAGCGAATTTGGGCTATGAGCTAATGGATCGAAAACGTATCATTCTCATGCAAGAACTTTCGAAAATGATGGATGATGTTAAAGATTTACGTGAAGTAATTGATAATGCATACGAAGAAGCATATATTGCACTTCAAAAAGCCAACGTAAGTTATGGGGTTATTGATCGCATTGCGCAATTAATGCCTGTCGAAGAAGATATAAAAATCGTCTATCGTTCGGTAATGGGAATTGAAATTCCCAAAGTATCTCTGGAAGATAAACCATTAGAAATTCCATTTTCTCTTGGAATTACCAATTCAAAATTAGATGATGTCTACCTAAAAATGCGGGCAGTAAAATATTACACCGTGAAATTAGCAGAACTTGATAATGGCATGTATCGCTTGGCTAAAGCCATCGAAAAGAGTCGTAAACGAGCGAATGCTCTGGATCGTGTTGTTATTCCGAATCTTGAACGAGACATTAAAACAATTTCAGAAGCCCTTGAAGAAAAAGAGCGTGAGGAATTTCTACGCATGAAGATGGTAAAAAAACTCTAGCAGCACAATTTGTGCTGCTTTTTACATTTAAGAATAAATTCTCAAATATACAAGTTTAAAAGACTTTGATAAGCACTTATAAAAGTGATAGAATGAAGAAGATGTAATAAGGAAAAAGGAGATTAGTTTATGATTAAAGGAATTGCTGCATCAGCAGGAGTATCAGTATCAAAAGTATTCAAATTACAACACCCGGAATTTGTAATTGAACGCCGTGATGCAATCGTTGAGGAAGAATTAGCGAAATTGCATAATGCAATCGCTGCAACACAAAAAGACATTGAAATGATTAAAGCAAAAGCGGTAGGACGCCTTGCTGACGAAGAACTTGCAATTTTTGACGCTCACTTAATGGTTTCAAAAGACCCAGAATTTGTTGGCCAAATCGAAGAAATGATCAAAAATGACGCAGTAAACGCAGAATTTGCGGTTGAACAAGTATCAAACATGTTTATTGGTATGTTTGAAAGCATGGAAGATGAATACTTCCGTGAACGTGCAGCTGACATTAAAGACGTTACATTCCGTATTAAAGTTCACGCACTTGGACTTATGATTCCTGATTTATCAGCAATCAATGAAGAAGTTGTGATCGTAGCGGAAGACTTAACACCTTCAGACACTGCTCAATTGAATCGTGAATTTGTAAAAGGATTCGCAACAGAAATTGGTGGACGTACTTCTCACTCAGCAATTATGGCGCGTAGTCTTGAAATTCCAGCGGTTGTTGGAGCAGGGACATTACTCGATAAATGCGAACATGGTGATGAAATTATCTTAGATGCAATCGAAGGAACAATTATTTTCAAACCTACAGAAGCACAAAAGACTGAGTATGCTGAAAAAGGTCTAGCATTCGCAGCGCATAAAGCTAGTTTACTTGCACTTAAAGATGCAGAAACAGTAACAACAGATGGACACCACGTTGAACTTGCAGGTAACATCGGAACACCGAAAGACGTTGAAGGTGTTATCAACAATGGTGGAGAAGGTGTTGGATTATACCGTACAGAATTCTTATACATGGATGCATCAGAACTTCCAAACGAAGAAGATCAATTCCAAGCTTATAAAGCAGTTCTTGAAAATATGGCCCCAGGTCGTGTTGTCGTTCGTACACTCGACATTGGTGGTGACAAAGAGTTATCATATCTAAAATTCCCACACGAAATGAACCCGTTCTTAGGATACCGTGCAATTCGTCTATGTCTTGACCGTCCAGATATCTTCCGTGTTCAATTACGTGCACTCTTACGCGCAAGTGTATTCGGAAAATTAAGCATCATGTTCCCAATGATTGCGACAATTCAAGAATTCCGTCAAGCAAAAGCACTTGTTGAAGATGAAAAGAAAAACTTATCAAAAGAAGGTATTGCATTCAGTGATGATATTGAATTAGGAATGATGGTTGAAATTCCTGCAGCAGCAATGTTAGCAGACCAATTTGCTAAAGAAGCTGACTTCTTCAGTATTGGTACCAATGACTTAATTCAATACTCAATGGCCGCAGACCGTATGAACGAAAAAGTTTCATACCTTTACCAACCATATAGCCCTTCAATTCTACGCCTCATCAAACTTACCATTGATGGAGGACACAAAGAAGGAAAATGGGTCGGAATGTGTGGAGAGATGGCTGGAGACGAGCGAGCAATTCCATTGTTACTCGGACTTGGACTTGACGAATTCTCAATGTCAGCATCATCAATTCTTGAAGCCCGTCGTATTATCCGTGACCTAAGCTTTGCTGAAATGCAGGACTTAGCTACTAAAGCATTAGATATGCCAACAACTGAAGATGTTCTTGAGTTATTGGCTGCAAATGTTAAGTAAGCACGAACAATCAGTTTTATCAAATATCGACACTCACATTTTTGATTATTTTCAAAATGAAACGAGTGGTCATGATTACTATCATATTAAGCGTGTTGTGGATATCACTTCACGCTTAATTGCTTTAGAGGACGAGGCCCGGTATTTGGCACTTCTGATTGCGTATTTTCATGATGTTTTTGATGACAAAGTCAATCCAACTGATGACTTGGACAGCTCGTTGCGCGAGTTGTTTAAATCATGGAATCTTGACTTTGAGGGGCTAGAATCCGAAATAATTGCCGGTGTCGCACAAATAGGTTACAAGGGTGGACATGGCGTTGTAAATAAAACGTATGCGGCTCAGTATGTGAGTGATGCGGATATGATTGACTCAATGGGGGCAATCGGCATTGCGCGAACCTTCTATTATGCAGGATCTAAAGGAACACCGATTTACGACCCTACGCTCAAAGGTGTCACAATCGAGAGTTATGATGACTATCGCAATGTGCAACGTAATGCTATTGATCACTTTGATGAAAAACTATTAAAGCTCATTGACTGGATTAAAACGCCTGAAGGTAAACGTATGGCGCAAGAACGTCACGATCTTATGCAGGCGTTTAAAGATCAGTTCTACAAAGAAATGGATATTTAATCATGGCACAAGACGAAAACACGATGGTTTTTGTACATGGCTTAGGCCAAGATGCGCCAGCATGGAATGATGTCCTAAAAGCAATGTCAGGTGCCCTTACACTTCGCGTTCCAAGTTTAACGAAGCCTACTGGTGCACAGCAACTCACATATCAAGCACTTTATAAAAATTTTGAGACTATGTGCTTAGAATACAAAGCTCCAATCCAATTATGTGGACTTTCACTAGGGGCAATTCTATCTCTAAATTATGCTATCGATCATCCTGACCACATTAAATCACTCGTCTTGATTGCACCACAATATCGTATCCCTAAGTTCCTCTTTACGATACAACATGGAGTTTTTCGGATCCTTCCTCAAAAATTCTTCAAAGGTATGGGGTTTTCAAAGAAAGATACGCTATCATTAATGAAATCAATGACACATTTAGATTTCACATCGCGTTTGGATGCAGTTCATGTGAATACATTGGTTCTATGTGGTGCCAAAGACCGCGCGAATCGAAAAGCGGCAGAGTCATTAACCGCTTTGCTCTCAAATGCGACTTTTAAAGAGGTAAGTGATGCAGGGCATGAAGTCAATATAGATAACTCGTTAGAGCTTGCTGAGATTCTCAACAGTTTTGTATGTGGTGAATAATCAATCCAAGTTTCACATAAAAATTCACGGAATATTCAAGTCTGCCACGCGAATAACGATGATAAACCCCTCAAAATCTGTTAAGATAATATAAAGGGGGTATTACTATGAAACAATCAACAAAATTTGGATTAGGAATTGCTTTTGCAACGGGTTTAACAGTAGCTGCGGGTTCATTCGCATACTATCAGTTACGAGACTCAGAAGCAGCTCAAAACAAACGTAAGGCCAAAGAAGCCCTTGATTATCTTCAAGAAAAATATGGTGAAGAAATCATGGAAGGCAAACGTATCGAAATTTTAGAAGACTAAGCAAAAGGGAAACCTTTTGTTTTTTCTTTTCTTAACAAGAGTCACATATTCTAACATTATCTTATGGTATTTTCACCGTAATGTCTTGCTATACTTACACATGTAAGAACTCCTTCTTACGATTCAATAATAAGATCTTCTCCTATAATTCATTCCCTGTGAATTTAATGTATCTTATTATTCCATATTCTTTCCCCTTAAGAGAAAAATGAGGCACATAATCGCCTCTTTTTTTTATTTTAAATGTAATCACACATTCTAACATGAACCTATGAAAGTTTCTCCGTATTTGGTAGCTATACTTACAGATGTAAGAACTCCTTCTTACGACATTAATAAGATCTTCTCCTACAATTCATTCCCCTATGAATTACAATGTATCTTATTTATCCATATTCTTTCCCTTAAAAGAAACGAGGCACATAATCGCCTCTTTTTTTTGCGCTTGATATGAAGTTGTTGTGAAGATAACGGAGAACTGGGAGATGAAACAGTGTGCTATGCTATAATCAAAATGGTGATATTATGGAAACAATACTTGTAATTGAAGATGAATTTGAAATTCGACGCTCACTCGTTAAGAACCTTGAAAAAGAAGGTTTTTTAGTCTATGCGACTGGGTATGCTGAAGAAGGATTTGATCTTCTTGATAAATATGCAATCGATCTCATTCTACTCGATATGATGCTACCTCAAATGCAAGGAGATGTTTTTTTGGAAACATTACGCCAACAAAATCAGACAATTCCTATACTTGTAATAAGCGCATTAAGTGATGAGCAAATTCAATACAAAGCATTTGACCATGACGTTGATGATTATGTTGTGAAACCATTCTCGATGAATATTCTCACATATAAGATTAAAGCGGTCTTGCGTCGTATCCCGAAAGAAACTGCTCGCGATGATGCAATTAACTATGATGGGTTAGTGCTATCGATTGATAATTACGAAGTGCGTTACCAGCAAACTACAATTATTCTAACAGCTAAGGAATTTGAGATCTTGCAACTTTTGATGTTGAATGTTGGGCGCGTCTTTACGCGTGAAGAAATTTTAACGTTGGTATGGGGTTATGATTATTTTGGAGATGCTCGTAATATTGATGTGCATGTTAAAAATCTGCGAAAAAAACTTCCGATTCAGTGTATCGCGACAATAAAAGGTGTGGGTTACCGTTTGGAGGTAAAATCGCAATGAAGTACTTTAAAAATCTCAAGCTTTTTCCAAAAACATTCGCACTGACCCTAATTACAATCTTAACCACAATCATGGTCTTTGCGTTTGGCTTTAAATTTATGTATACATCGTACATTAATAATTTTCTCGATAAGCAATTCAATAGTTCTGTCATACAAGTGCAGAAGATGCTGGAAACCGCATCGATGGACAAACTCATTCTAAACAATAAGTTGATTGAATTCGAGCGTAGTGCTGGGGTATATATTGTCGTTACAGATGCATATCGTAATGTTGTGTATCCATATACTGGTGGAATCTATTTGCCGGCATTAGAAACTGCGCCAACCCATACTGTTTCTGGTGATGTGAGTATATCGGCAAGTGTTGTTGGTGACGCTTCAGCGACGAGAGTTAAAGAGTTTCAGTTTGTTAATGCTGGGAACGTCTATACAGTGCGTGTCGCCTCGAATGCAGGTATCGATAATGACATGTTCTCGTCAATATTTTTTAGTGTGATGCCATATATGGTTATTGTAGGGCTTATCGTTTCGGCTTTAATTTCTTATCTTTATGCCCGATATACTGCGCAAAAGATTATCCATTTGAATCATGTTATGGAAACGATGGAGTCGTTTCAATACGTTGCTTTAGATACACCGGTTCGCGGTGATGAAATCGCAACCTTGGAAAATCAAATTGATCACTTATACAAACGCCTCATCCATGAAATGGATACCATCCAAAAATTCGAAAAAGATCGCGATATCTTTATGAAAGGAAGTATTCACGAACTTAAAACACCACTGATGGTCATGAGTTTGTATATTGAAGAGCTAATGCATGACGAAGTACTGCCATCACAGTACCAGGATATTATCTACGAACTTAATCATAAACTCGTACATATGAATGCGTTGATTAATGAGACCTTAAAGGTAAGTCGTTTAGAATCAATTCGCGATATTCCAATCCTAAACGTCAAAGAACCGTTAGATAAACTACAGGCTCTGTATCATCCCATGTTAGTCGATAATCATCAACATCTTGATTTAGAGATTGTGTCTTCGACTGTTCCAATGAGCGAATTAGATTTTAGCCGGGTTACTTCGAACTTAATTGGAAATGCGATCCGATATGGAACTGCAGATTCTACCATTAAAGTGGTTCTGTCTGAGGCGAAACTCAGTGTCTCAAATTCCTATGATGGTGCATGGGATGATAGTGTCAATCTTTGCGCACCCTTTACCAGCATGGAGCATCGTGATGATAGCCATGGACTGGGGCTCTATGTCGTATCCATGATTCTCAATAAATATAACTATTCCTATAATTATGTGTACGATTCACTCGCGCAATGTTTTACCTTTACAATATTTTTTTAAAGAAGCCGTAGGGCTTCTTTTTTATCTTTACGTTAACTTCATCTTGACTCCATAAGTACTCCATATTTCCTTGTTATGATGGGTTCGAAAGTGAGGAATATACATGAACATTTATCAACGAGCACTTACGAGTATCTCGAAACGAAAGGGAAAGACACTCATCTTATTCATGGTCGTTTTTCTTCTTGGAAATTTAATTGCGGGTGCGGCGGCAGTCTACAATGCGACCCAGCAATTAGAAACATCAATGAAAGAACAGTTGGGTGCTAAAGCACGCGTTGACTTGGACTTTATGAATCTAAAACAAAATGAGACAATTATACCGTTAACGGCAGATCAAGCAGATGCGATTGGTGAGCTTCCTGAGGTGAAATCAGTTTCCTACCAATTGAACACGCATATGGGTTCGGAGAAACTAAAGCGTTACACTCAAGAGAAGCAAGATGATACGTCTAATAGCGTTATGATTTCTGGAAGTGCAGGTCTTGCGGACTTTGCGAATTTTAGTTTAGTTGGAAGTAGGCATGAACTCCCTGATGAGTTTATGAATGGTAAGCAAAAAATTGTCGAAGGAAGATATCCTAAAGCAAGTGACACCGAACATGAAATTCTTATTTCCAAAAAACTTGCATCCCAAAATGCACTTGAACTGGGGTCTGAAATTACATTGGATCATAGCCTTGTTGAATTTGATCCGAAAGCACAAGATATCGAAGTTAAACAGAAAGAATCATTTACTTTTAAAGTTGTGGGAATCTTTGATACAACGGACTCAGCGTCAAGTAATGACCCCATGGCTTCTTTTATGGAGGAAGGACAACACAACACCCTGTACACGAACTATGAGTTTCTAGCAGCCTTAGATTTAGCGGACGCTAAAGTCATGGCGACATTTGAAAAAGGTTTTTGTAACAGTGTCGAAACATGTCGTACCATGGTAACGCCCACGTACGAATTAACGTCACCCGATGTTATTGATCAGTTTGTTGAGAAGGCAAATCAACTACTTAATAATAAGCAATTTAAAATCGAAACGACTCAAGACAGTTTTGATGCCGTTGCTGGATCGTTGATGAATATGAAGGAAATGTCGAACACAATTCTACTATTTGGAGTTGGAGGATCTGTTTTGGTATTATCACTAGTTCTTATCTTGTTTATGCGTGATCGCAAACATGAGTTTGGTATCTATCAGGCTTTAGGTGAGACAAAATTAAAATCAATGTTCCAAGTACTTCTGGAAGTACTCTTAATATCGATACTTGCGGTAAGTTTAGCGCTCTTTACTGGATTGAAACTGGCTGGCGGTTTATCACAGTCGATGATTCAAAATCAGTTAGAACAGCAAGAAACACTACCAGAAGGAAATGTTGTCATGAGTATTGGAGGGTTGGAAAACCAACTCACAGATATTACTGAAGAAGAGATTGCAAAAAACTTTAAAGTTGAAATTAGTCAAGAATATGTTGTGGTCTTTTATAGCATCATGCTTGGAACAACACTGGCTGCGACCATGGTTTCATCTATTTATATTTTAAGACTTAAACCAAGAGAAATTTTATTATAGGAGGTATTTATGTTAGAAATCGAAAATGTTTCATTTAGCTATCAGGATGGTACACAACGCAAAAATGTCTTGGATGATATCAGTGCCAATTTTGAAAGGGGTGTTTTTTATACTATTTTAGGTGAATCGGGATCTGGAAAGACTACATTGCTTTCGATGTTGAGCGCTTTAGATGTACCGGAAAAGGGACGAATTCTGTGCGATGGACGTGACATTCAAAAGACAGGTCTTCAGAAGTATCGGCGCAATGAGATTGGTATTGTCTTTCAGAATTTTCATTTGATTCCTTATATGTCAGGCTTACAAAATGTCTTGGTAGCGATGTCTATTACCGACAACGTAGTAGGTGGAACAAAAAGGGCCCTTGAAATTCTAGAGGATTTAGGAATCACTGAACGTATGGCGAGACGTCCAGTAACGCAATTATCTGGGGGGGAACAACAGCGTGTTGCGATTGCGCGTGCTCTTGCAACGGATATCGATATTATGCTCGCTGATGAGCCGACGGGGAATCTTGATACGAAAACCCAACAGGAAATTATTAGCGTCTTCAAAACACTGGCGCATGAGTATAATAAATGTGTGATTGTCGTTACGCATTCGAATGATGTATCACGAGGTAGCGACAAAGTATATCGAATGGAAGCGGGAAGACTAGTCGAAGGATAAGTCACATTTTCTTCCATAGTTCTATCGTATTCTCATCACAAAGGTACAGTATACTAACGATGTAAGATAATTCTTACATATGTTAGTTCTCCAAATAATTCATTCCCCTGTGAATTATCAGATATTACATATTCTTCTCCCTTAAAAAAAGAGGCACATAATCG
The DNA here is from genome assembly GCF_009828775.2 of Erysipelothrix aquatica. Lineage (GTDB taxonomy): Bacteria > Bacillota_I > Bacilli_A > Erysipelotrichales > Erysipelotrichaceae > Erysipelothrix > Erysipelothrix aquatica. The sequence goes on from NZ_WTSY02000032.1 coordinate 26,245, forward strand.
CCTCTTTTTTTTCACAGAAACAGTCACATTTTCTTCCATAGTTCTATCGTATTCTCATCACAAAGGTACAGTATACTAACGATGTAAGATAGTTCTTACATATGTTAGTTCTCCAAATAATTCATTCCCCTGTGAATTATCAGATATTACATATTCTTCTCCCTTAAAAAAAGAGGCACATAATCGCCTCTTTTTTTTCACAGAAACAGTCACATTTTC
>NZ_WTSY02000033.1 GCF_009828775.2 Erysipelothrix aquatica
GTGTGAGCAAATTTGCTCACTTTTTTATTTCATGAACAAATATGATAAACTAAAAATAACTTAAATATATCGGGAGGGTTATATGGAAGCATTAAAAAAATGGATTAGAACAAAGAATGGAAAAATAATTACTGGGGTCGTTTTTGTTGCTGTAATCTTAAGTGGAATTACAATTGCAGCACTCTTACAAAATAAATCAGTGGACTATCAATTGGAGTACGCGGGTAAAGATAACGTAAATATTGTTGTAGAATATGGATCATCAATTAAGAATGAAGATATTACATCGAAATTTGTTCTTAAAGGAAATGGTGAACTCGTTGATACAAATAAATTTACAATCTTAGTAGATTCAATTAAATCGGATACAGTCTCGTACAAGATGACGGATAAACAAAGATTAACAATGGCAACTGCAGACATTTTTGATTTATATGAGTTTCATCTTGCTAATATGAACGAAAATGGTGGTGGTAAACCAACTAAATATGAAGTCAAGGCATTTGATGGGGCTAAGGAAATCGCGTCAACATCCTTTGATGTTATTGTGGTTGATACTGTAGCACCAACGATTGATCCAATCGAAGACATTGAAACTGAAATCGGTACACCAATCGAATTTACAAACAAATTCAAAGCTAAAGACCCTGTAGACGGCGACATCGAAGTTAAAGTCGAAGGTGACGTTGATTACTCAGTTGCTGGTAAAACTGAACTCAAAGCAGTTGCAACCGATAAGCACGGAAATAAAACCGAGCTTGCATTCAATGTGATCGTCAAAGATAAAGAAGCAGAAGAATCGCTTCCAGAAACCGGTAATAATGGAAACACTTCATCAAATAATGGTGGAGCGTCAAATGACGGTGGTTCAAGCAATGGTGGTGGATCAACAAGCAACGGAAATTCATCAAACAGTGGTGGTACAAACAGTGGTGGTACAAACAGTGGTGGTGGAAACATAACTCAACCAGAAAAACCTAAACCTGTTGAGCCAACTGTTCCAACATACCAACCAGGTGATTATGTTGGAGATGGTTTATACTTCTATCGTTATTATGGAACATACGAATCATGTGCAGCAGTTATGCAAGAGACGTTGTTCAGTGACGTTGGAGAAAATTGGAGATCAAATATGTGCGCTTCAGATGGCGCAATGTTATATACAAAGCGATAAGAGCGAGAAATCGCTCTTTTTTATTGGAAAGGGGTAAAGTCATGCATGTGTGTCGAAAGGGTAGAAGCCCTTAAAGTAATGTGTCAATAAACTTGGGTGCCGAAAGGCATCTTTTCTTTTATCAATGAGGAGGAAAATATGAAAAAGAAACTAAGTAAATTGAGTTTATCATTATTAATGATATTTAGTAGTTTTGCAGTATTTGCACAACCGCTAAGCGCTGATAACACAGAGGTTTATTCAAATGAAGACCATAGTATAATTGTTGAAACGACAAGAACTCAATCAAAAGATGGGATTAAACTTGATTTTTCAACAAACACTGATGAAAAGGTTGTGATTGATGATATACAACACAATCAAGAAAGCATAAAGAGTGGCGACTACAGATATTCTTATGTTGTTGGAAATAATGGTGACTACAAGTTCACTGTAAAATACACGCAAACATTATTATTGGAAGAAGCTGATAAAGAACCTAAAGAAGTACTACGTGAGTCACAGTTTGAATTCGCAGTTCAAGTGAATGACATCAAAGAACTTAACACTGACGAAGCAGTCGAACAAAATGTATCTTCCGAAGTTCAAAAGGCGGAGACACCAGAAGCTGTTATTGTTCCTCTAAATGAAGAAAAAGTAACGCCTTCAGATTGGGGACTTCCAAATATTCAAAATGCCCCATATGTACAAGAGGGTCACACGATTAAAGAGGTGTCTAATCAACCATTAGGACGTGACTATATTGAAACATTGCCAGATAACTACCGAGTCCATTACATTAACGAAACAGGACAATGGGTAGTCTATGAAGATGTACATTATTCATATTCTATAGCTCAGTCAACACGTGCTAAACGTTCACTTGGAAATCAAGTAACAACAGGGGCTAGTTTATCTAGAGGGACATCATTCTATTGGGCAGCTGATCCATCTTTCTACTTTACAGATATTGAGTTTAAGGAAATATTTGTGAATGGTGAATTGGGTCAATGTTTAGAACCAAGTGTCTTGAATGTTTCTACAGGTAATGCACAAACATTTGATTCAGAGAGTGCAGGGGCAATTCGAGTCATGGATGGTCGTTTAACCTTTACTCTATCATATGCTCAACAAAAACAAGTTGTCTTGATTGCTAACTATGGTACAGATAACTGGACTAAACAAGCAATGGTGTACGAAGCTATTGGATGGGTATTCAGTGACTATGGTACTGGCGGAAGACCGGATATTGAAGGAACTAACTACCGAATTGCAAACCACACAACAGTACCATCGTGGGACGGTCAGACGCGTCAAGTGAAAATTGGAGAAACAATTGATTTAAGCGATCCGATTTTAAGTGATTTCGAATTAGTAAAATGGGATGGAATGGATTTAATTGAAAGTAATGGTTCAAAATTAGTTCTCAGAGTTAGAGAGAAGAATGGACGAATTACGCTAAACAAGAAAAGTGCATTAAACGAAGGTACGCCATTTGTTGCGACGGATGGATCCAGTCAAAAAGTAGCTGTAGGTAGAATTGGTGACCCAGTACGAGCAGATATTCGGTTTGAAGCACCACTTGTTGATATTCTAGTTACTAAAAAAGACACAAATGGTAATCCAGTAGCTGGTGGGGTCATCGAATATTCATACTCACCAGACTTTAGCGGTCAGGTATGGAGTAAGACTACGGATGCAAATGGACAGTTTACAACGTCTGATTGGGAACCGGGACTCACAATGTACTTCCGTGAAAAATCAATGCCTGCACCAATCATTATTGATACGACCATTAAGTCTCATCTAATCAAAGATGAAGACAACACCATTGATATCGTTAATAGCATTGCTAAAGGACGTATTGAAGCCACTAAGGTGGATCAACATGGTAAAGCTGTAGCAGGTGCTAAGTTCAATCTATTGAATGCAAATGGAACTACAGTTGCTAATGCAGTGTCAAATGCACAAGGGAAAATGATTTTTGATGATCTTGACCTTGGAACATATTACCTAGAAGAAACAGAAGTACCTAATGGTCTTGTGCTCGACAAGACACGCCATGAAATTAAGATTGAATACGCTAACCAAACAACACCTATTGTTGTCGTTGGTAAAACAATCGAAAACAAATATCAACTTACTGATGTAACATTTACGAAAGAAGAAGATACACTAGATAGTTTCTTCCCAGAGAATCATGGTAAAAAACTTGAAGACGTTGAGCTAGGCTTATACGCACGAAGTGACGTGTATCAAGGGGAAACACTTGTTTGGAATGCAGGGGATCTTGTTGGTAAACGTGTTACAAACAGTGCGGGACAAGTCACATGGCACAATGTTGCGCAAGGTGAATATCGCGTACAAGAATTAAAGACTATTGAAGGATATCAATTATTTGATGGATATTGGGATGTTTATGTACTTTATGATGGAAACAACCCGACTGTATCGGTAACTAAAGTTGGACAAACAATAACGAACTCAGCAATCTATGGAAGTGTTGAACTTGTTAAAACAAATGGTACAGGGACTGCTCGATTAGAAGGAGCAGAGTTTGGACTTTACAGAAGTAGTGATGATAAGTTATTAGGAACGTATACCTCAGATGAAGATGGACGCATTAACGTTGATGGTCTTCGCTATTCAAAGAATAACGGATACTACTTCAAAGAAGATAAAGCGCCTGACGGATATTGGATCAATGAAAGCAAAATCTACTTTGATATCACAAGCCAAGGACAAACAAAATATCTTATTGCACCGAATGCATTAATTGAAGTTCATATTGAAGCACATAAGGTCAATGAAGATGGATTACCACTCGAAGGTGTTGGCTTTAAGATTAGAAATACCCAAAGTGGTGAGTTTGTAACCTTACGATACGCTGATGGTAAAGAAATCATTAGTGAGGACATCTGGTTTAGTGATGCGAATGGTGACATATTCACACGTGGTAAATTAACTGCAGGTGAGTATGAATTTGTGGAAGTTGCACCATTACCTGGATATCAACCAATTGCACCAATTAAGTTTACAGTTGACGATCAACAAACATATATCGACTTAGGTGATTTGATTGGGCTGTCCTTAGATACAGGTGAAATCGTTAATAAATGGAATCGCGGAAATATTGAGATTCTAAAAATTGATAAAGATACGAAAGCACCACTTCAAGGATGGGGCTTTAATCTATATGATGCGAATGACGTTCTACTTGGATACTATGAGACCGGACAAGACGGAAAAATTGTAATTGAGAATGCTCGTTACGGATTCTACACTGTTGAAGAAATCAAAGTAAATGGTGATTATGGAATCGACCCAGAGAACAACAAACAACAAATCTTCGTTGAGGAACATGGTAAAACATATACCGTCATATTCGAGAACAAGCATGCAGATATTAAAACTAAAGCATCGTTTGTAGAGCGTGATAAAGAAACACCAAACATCATTACCATTACAGACAAAGTATCCTATACAAACTTATGGGTAGGTAAGGAATATACGGTTGAAGGGTTCCTCATGATTAAAGAAACTAATCAGCCACTACTCATTGATGAGATGCCTGTTACGGGCACTACAACGTTCACACCAACGACAAAAGATGGTTTTGTATATTGTAGACTTCACTTTTGACCAAGACGCTCTTACAGGGCAAACAGTCGTTGTGTTTGAGACCTTAATGCGCGATGACATTGAAGTTGTAGTTCACCATGACATCAATGATTTAGAACAAACACCAGAACTGCCAACTGCAAAGACAAAGGCATCCTTTGTAGAACGTGACATGCAATCACCAAATATGGTTACGCTTCAAGATAAGACATGCTACACTGGTCTTATTGTAGGCAATGAATACCGCCTTGAAACTGTACTTCGTGATCGTCATACAGGTGAGCCAATTATCATCGATGGTGAAGTTGTGAGTTCAACAACTATCTTTGTAGCAGAAAGCAAAGACGGATGCGTTATTAGTAGTGTCACATTCGACCAAAACAAACTCATAACAGATTCTGTAAACTTTGCAGAGTATGGTTACGATGGAGACCGCCTCATTTTCTTACATGATGATTTAGAAGATAAAGATCAAACTGTTGAAAATATAACGGTTCAAATCAATAAAAAAGACCGACTTACAAAAGAACGTCTCATGAAAGCAGAATTCACTATGTACGATGCTGAAGGAAATGTGAACGATGTGAAGTGGACTGACGAAAATGGTATCGCATCATTTACCATTTTTGAAGGAGAAACAGTTGAAATTAAAGAAACCAATGCCCCTGAAGGATACTTACTCAGTGATGAAGTGATTCGATTAACAGGCGAAAAAGGGATTGATGGAAACTTATACACTATCGAGTACTATAATGACATGATGCCAGTTATTAGCTTACCAGCAACGGGTATTGGCTCAAGTCCTCTACTACTCGTTGGATTACTTTTACTTCTTGTTGGAGCGTTCGTAATCTATCGTTCTCATAAATTAAATATAAACTTCAGCACGTATGGTATTTCAATGAATGAAAATCAGGATTACGTTGATACTGCAGAAGAAGCAGTAAGCGAAACGAAAGCCATGATAAGCAGTTCAATCAACTTAAAAAATAATCATACGAATATGCGGGAATAATTAAGAGTGAGCAAGTTTGCTCACTCTTTTACGTTTATAGAATACCTGTGAGCAAACTTGCTCACTTAACTAAACAGAAGGAGGAACATTTATGTTCTTAGTAAATTTAACAACAGCGGATACAGTAGGAATTGGTGCATCGGTCATTGCATTAGTTGCTTTTGGTATATTTTTATACCGAAGAAAAAAGAATAAAAATGATGATGAGTAACAATTATGAATGTACTATATATAAAAGATGATGTCAGACACTACGATACAGAGATCATTAATGAATCTTTGCGAATAAGTCGTACACTCCTAATATCTAACAAAAATATATATCAATCAAACGAAAAAACACTCGTCACTAACTTGATGCCACAAGATCGCTTTCTTGATGATGTATCAATCTATGTGATGAACCATCAAACAAGTATGATTTTAGATTTGTGGAATGCAGAAACACTTAAAAAAATAGGGCAAGACGTAGACAGTCTTGTCCTTTCTTTGCTTGGTACCTTCATAAACAACGTGGAAGGTAGACGTCACTTGCTTGTGGATTGTTTCAATGAGTTAAGTGATAGTGTAAAAAAACGTATTTTAGAAATAGCAAAGTATTCACATAAATACAACGTGATGACCTTTATTAGTGTTGCTAAAGACGTACCCATTGATTCACTACTAATGGACGTTGATGTTCTATATATGTCGCAGGCTGAAGGTGTTGCCAATAAGACGGCGCTCAATATTTTAGATCCTGAAGACGAAATCAAACTTGATGGATTGAAAAGCACGCAACTGTTACTTAAGCGTAAATTGATGCCTGCTGATGTAATCAATATAGGAAAGGAGAATTAATATGAATGAAGTGAGACTCATAGGACGACTCTCTAAAGAACCAAAATTAAGTAAAACTGCTGATAACATTTCAGTATGTTTTTTCAACTTAGCTGTAGATCGTCCAGGTGCTAAAAATGTAACTGATTTTATTGATGTAATGGCTTTTGATAAAGTCGCAGAAAGCATTGGAAATTATAAACACAAGGGCGATGAAGTACTTGTTTATGGAGAAATACGCACATACACAAAAGAAGGCAAAAACGAACAAGGATTAGTCACTACTAAAGTTACGTTCTTAAGAAACAAGCAAACAGCAACAACTACAGATGAATTTGATATTCCAAAATCTGACACGCAACGAAAGCAATCGTTTGTAGAGAAAGCTGCAGGTTTCTTTAAGTAATGAAACACGCTGGGAGATTGTTTGCCGTATTGAGTATTTTAGTGTTCTTGACTGCGTGTCAGTCGGAGCAATTAGATATCCAACTAAAAAAAGATAGATATGAAGTCGGCGAGCTATCGACTGCTTGTGATGCGGTGGCGACAGTAAACAATGTAGCAGTCTCCGAAATCGACACAAACAATAAAACACTCATTACGGGTGGTAAAAAGATATCCTGCTCTGGAAGTGAGTTAAATTCACTGGGTGATAAAATACTTATTTTTACGGGTGAAAAAGCATCGAAAGAATTTGTAATCACACTTGAAGACACAACACCACCTGTCATTCATTTTGATGGAAAAGAAATTGCTGTTGAAGTAAACAATGAGTTCTTTAACATTCATGATCTGATTAAGGTAACCGATAATTTTGATAAGAATGTAAAACTTAGTGTTGATGGAGCGGTAGACATAAACAGCCCAGGAGATTATGCACTCAGTTTAATCGCGAGTGATGCATCAGGGAATCAAACAAAAAAGGATGTTGTTGTTCATGTTACTGAACGAGAGAAGGAAATCATCACAGTTATCGAAGAAAGGCCAATTTATGTTGATGGGTCATCTAGTGGTTCATCAAGCTCAAACAATGGTTCAAGTAATCAACAAAATGGTGAGACACCCTCAATCAACAAGGGAAATAAGCCCGCAGGCAGAGAATTCTTGTTCAGTGATGGTTACAACATGCAAACTGCTCCAAGTGCTTGTGAGAGTTCATTAACTGATGCTCATAGGCAAGGTTGGGGTGGACGCTGTGAACGCATCGGTGAAGGTGCAAATATTAAAGGTTCAAGACTTGTCATATTTGACTAAAGGAGAAAATTAAATGAACACATTAAAAAAGAAATTATCGAGTGTATTTAAATACGTTACACTTTCGTCTGTATTACTATTTGCTGGAGTGTCTAAAGTATTTGCCGAAGATGGACCAGGTGTAAAAGAGGACGAATTACGAGACCTCGTAAATGGATATGTAGATCCAATTAAAAATGTTCTTATTTGGGTAGTACCAGTATGTGCTGCAATTGGTGCTGTAATTTTAGGGATTAAACACTTCTTTAAGAACGAACAAGAACAAGAAGAGTTTGACCTCATAAGCAAACTAATCAAACTAGGTATTGTTGCAGGTCTAATTCAAAGTATCGTTATCGTATTCAAAATCTTCGGAGTATCATAGTGAGCAAACTTGCTCACTTGATGAAAGGAGTTGAATTATGGATATAATTACAGATATTATCCGTACATTTCTGTGGGCGTTAGCTTATGCAATCTTCATGATAGGTGATGCAATCTATGATGTAACGATGAAAGTTGCGACACTGAATGTTGGTGATCTCGATATCGTTTGGAACTACTGGAGTTTACTTTGTGTTTTAATCGCTGGTATATCAATGATTCGTATGTTAATGATGGGGATTAAGATTTCTCTTGACGAAGAATACAGAGAGAAAATGGATATTTTCAAAATAGCAGGTCGAATTCTCATGGTAAGTATGGCAATCGCATTGATGCCTATTGGTGTCCGATTTATGACGAATGCAGGTGAAACCTTTGTTAGAAATATTGGACTAATTACTGGTGAGGAAGCAGATACAGTTCCATCCACTTTAGTTATCTCTTCTGTTATGGGTGATGCGTTTAAAGTTGAGAATGAAAGCGGTGGGTATGAGATTCCAAAAACGTACAAGCTCAGTGATATATCAATCAACCACAAGGAAACAGGAAAAAAAGAGTACACCTACTTCAACGAAATCGGAGACATATTTATCCTTATTATCATGGGCGGTATTTCAGTTGTTGGTTTAGTATTAATTGGTATTGAAATCGCTGAACGATACTTTAAACTAGGGATTAAAATACTGATAAGTCCTATCCCGATTTCAGGACTAATCAATCCAGAAGATCAAAGTTTTCAAAAATGGTACAGGCTTGTAATTGCAGATGTTGTTCTTAACGGTCTTCAGTTACTGAGCCTGTTTTTCATTCTTACAGTAGCATCATCTGATTCTATCCGAACGCAAGGAGTATGGGTCACATTATTAATGTTCATTGGAGGTCTCTTTGCAGTACTGAAGGGAGTCCCAGAGTTAGCACCAGTTATAGGTGGGGACACATCCACACAAGGAGCATTACAACAGATGGCTGCAATTCGACAAGCGACCAATGGGATGGGCAGTTTTGTTGGTGGTGCGGTTGGTGGAGCACTTGGTGCAGTTGGCGGAGCTATGGCAACCGCTGGAGCAGGTGCAACTTATTCACTTGGACGATCATTGGGTGGAAAAAGTATGTCCGATATTCATTCCAACAACTCATCGAGAAGTAATGGAACGAACAGCTCAAACAATGAGTTTAAGAGTGGCGGTCAAGACGTTCGTAACTCAGATAGAGAAAATGTACAAACATCATCGAGTATGCATCTTAACAATGAAGAACTCAATCAAAGTGACAGTAATCTAAATGCTTCGATGCAACAGGGAGTAAATGCAGACATGCAGGGGAACGATTTTAGCAATAGGGATAAATCACACCAATCATTCTCAGGTGCGTCTGAACCAAGGCGCTATGATTCAACTGAAGGTGCTTCGACATCTTCAGGATACAATGCTGAAGACTTATCGAACAAAAAGGGTCGGTTTGCAGGTGATTTCACTCATGGAATGAAAACAAACAACGAACCGTTTGATAAACAGAAAATCAGAGAAAACAATCCGAATAGTCTTGCTAAGTCTGGCTCTTTTGCATCTAATTTTGTAGATCGAGCATATAGCGACAAAGGCGGAAGGTTTGGAAAGATTGCAAGTACTGCAGGGCGTCATGCATACCAAAGTTCTGTAAATAGACTTAACCAAACCTTACCTGCACGTGCATCAATGATGTACCGTCAAGCCATGAATGGAACACCAGGTATCAAGGAGGGTAATGAGTGATGAGATTTTATAACCCAGAGAACTTTAAACAAGGGCAATTGTTGATTAACCGATACTACCCAAAAGAACTTGCAATTCTTATTGGTTCTATTATTACAAGTGTTGTTTTAACTGTTGTTATTGGGGTCTTCGCGATGAGTATTGGCAATAAATTGTTACTGGCACTAATGTTCATACTTGCTTTGATTCCTGTTGGAGCAGGCTTTGTGTTACTAAACCCTCTTGAGGGTTATCACAATGCATACCAATACTTCAAATTAAAGATTGCGTACAAAGGGATGCAAAAGAAGTATATGTGGGAAGGGGTTCAGTATGATGATTCCGATGAATATATTGATGAATATGAGTGAGCAAATTTGCTCACTCTTAGAAAGGGGTTGGAACAATGGGATTAAAAATTGCATGGGAACGTAAACCCAAGACACATAAAAGAGTTATTAAAGACGCAAAAAAACTGAAAAAGAATGTTGCATCGACTTTAAGTTGGATGCACATTGAAGAGATTCAAGAACACCAAATAGTACTAAAAAGTGGAAATAAAAAACGATATGTCAGGGGAATTAAGATACACCCAATAAATATCTTTATTGAAGATCCATACGAACAAATGATGAGAGTTGCTCGATTGAGAAATGTATATAATCGAATTAAGTTCAAACTATATCACTCGTTTGTATTTAATCCTATAAACATGGATAAAGAACTTGCGTATCTTTCACAGCGCTTAGACACAGAAACCAATCCGTCTATACGAGAATTGATACAGGATGATATAGAAAAATCGATCATGTTCATCCGAGACTTTAATGAACTGGAGTTTTTTATAACAATCCAATCGACAACAGAAAAAGAAGCACAAATCATGATGGATGATTTAGTGTATGAGTTTGAACGTGCTGGTTTCCAAATAGATACACTAAACATCATTGACTATGAAAACTACTCTGCATACATTTTTGAAAACCAAATGATTAATGATTATTTGTTCGGTCATGGTGCATTTCAAATCTTAGCGGAAATGAATGTTGAGGACGAAGAATCTAACATTAATAACACGATTAGTGAGGAGGTATCAGATGGCGAACATATATCAGAAAAGTAGACTTGCACCAACAAATCTTGTTGTGAAGGATGACTACTACATAATGGGTGATCGTTATATAAGAAATATTCTTGTAACTGGGTTGCCTGGAGAATTTGGATTAGGAATGTTGTCTCTTTACGCGAGTAATCAAAACACAAAGCTATTCATGGTGACACAACGTCATAAAGCAAATATATCGAAAGCACTTCGTAAGGAACTGCGTTCTAAACGAAAACGGTATTCAGAATCGCGTGACGACACGGTTAGAGAGCGTCTAAGGCTCGAAATAGAGTCGTTGCAAATCTTTATACAGGAAACCACTCAGAACCGTGACAAGTCTCATAACGTTGTAATGGTGTACTCAGTAAGTGCTTCAAACAAGAAAGACCTAGATGCAGAGGTTGAAGAATTTAGAGACCAATTAATGGGGGAAGGGTTTAGAACCGTAGTTATTCATACGCTTCAGCTTGAACTCATGAAATTCACTACGCCGATATTTTCGGATACTTCAATCCCTGAAGTAATTAAAGACAATTATGGTGTTGTAACACCAAGTACAAGTATTGCTGGAATGTTTCCATATACGTTTCAAACGTTGAAAGACCCACGAGGGTTTGTGTATGGTCGTGAATTAAACCAATCTGGAATTGTATTGTTGAACCCTTTATTGTACGTGCAGGACAATAAGAAAGCGGTACATGAAAAACGACTGAACAACAACATTGTCATCTTAGGAGAATCTGGTTCAGGTAAAACAACAGATTCCGGTCTCTTTGTTCGTTTTGGTATTCGTGAAAAACTAGGTATCGTTTGGATAGACCCAGAGAATAAAAACTTCTATCTAACAAAGAAACATGACGGACAGTTCATTAACTGGGGAACTCGAAATTCCAGAATTAATCCGTGGGACTTAAAACCGCTATCTTCAGAAGAAGGCGAGGATATTAACCCTTATGATACAGAACTTTCAATCTACAACTCAATAAACGAATTCAAGATCATGTTATCTCTGTACAAAAAAGGGATACCAGAAGATGTGCTGGATAAGGTTGATGATGTTGCATTATTGATGTATGAGAAAAAAGGCTTCAGTTACGATAAGAGTTTTAGAGACAGTAGAAATGAAGACTTCCCAATCCAGCAAGATTTTGACGAGGCGATCAGTGAAATTATTGAAGCATATTCGAGGGACAATACACGTCTTAAAGACATTGAATTACTGCGTGACCTACAACGTAAAACGCAGTCAATGCTAACTACTGACAAATTCTATTTCAATGGACACACAACCATTGATAGAAATATGGTCAAAGAAGGTGGCATCCTTTCGTTTGGAACAAAAAACTTATTTGAAAAATCATTAGAATTAAGAAATGCTTTAAACTATATGATGTTTAGATTCACCTGGTCTATTTGTTTAGATGAAAGTATCTTGAGCATGTTTGTTCTTGATGAAGCCCATCTAATGTTGTTAGAAGGTAGAGCAGCTGAAGAAGTAGCAACACTGTATCGTAGATCGCGTAAATATAACAGTCTATCGGTACTTGCGACGCAAGAACCACTCGATCTCAACAGTGACGTTTTAGTTGGTGGTGTACAGATGCGAGTACATGGTAAGGCAATTCTAAATAACTCAGCGTACAAAGTACTGAAACGAATGAGTAAAGATGCTGTAGGGGCAATCCGTGAGCTGATGGAACTAAACGATACTGAAGCAGACCGCATCAAGAACTTTGGTTTGGGGGATGGTCTACTGTGTTATGGGGAGCGTAGAATTCTGATGACAACTCTAGCAACTGAAAAGGAACTTCGGGAGATTAAACGAGGAGAGTCATAATGAAGAAAAAAGCACTCGGCGCTCTTGCGTCATTAGTAGTAACACTTCTCATGTTCTCGTTACCAATTCTTGCAGTTGGTGCAATTGTTGCGGTACCAGTACAAGCTGTATCTGACTTTTTCAATGGCATTCAGGAATTTGTGTTTGGTGATGGTTCGTCAAGTGCAGATGAACTTGTCATGCTTATTCAAATGACAACCAGCAATAAAGAAAATCAAACAAAAATTAAAGAAACCTATTCAGGAAAACTTACAAAAAATGGTGTTACAGTTCCTGAGCATTGGGTAGTGGTTGTACAGTTGCTTTCGGGTATAGAATTTGAAGCAATGACATCTGATGAAATAGAGCGAATCGTAGATTCAGCGCTAGTCGGAACATACAATAAAGAAAGTAAGGAAACGACATATGAACTAGCAGAAATTGAAGTTTTCACAAACAATATTAAAAAAATCAGTCCTTATAACGCGAAGTTGGAAAAAATTCCGAGTTCTGTACTTGCTAAATTGATTACTAAGGTAGGCAGCATCGACTCAGGAAGCAACTTACCTCAAGAAATAATTGACAAATACAAAGGCAAATTATTGTATCCATTTTCATCTTATTACCCTGTCGGTGATAGCGTTGGGACGTACTATCCTAATGGCAAACCTGAGACCCACAATGGATTAGATATTAAAGCACCTTGTGGCACGCCCGTTTATGCAATGGATGATGGCATTGTAACTACTGTTGAAGCTAATAACCATTGGCGGGGTAACTATATTATTTGGACTAATGGAGATATGGAGTTCAGATATTTACATTTTCGTGACCCACTAACTCTAAACCTTGGAGAAATGGTTACTAAAGGTCAATATATTGGCAGTGTTGGAAATACTGGTTACTCATTTGGTTGCCACTTGCATTTAGAGGTTCATGTGGATGGTGTGGTGATAGATCCATTGACTGTGCTGGAGGTGGACGATAAATCAGGAAGATAGTATGATGATTGAAAATGAGGAGGGGCAATATGCAAGTTGCAACGTTTGTAGAAATAGTAAATGATTTATGGTTCACTTCACAAATACTTGAGTTAAAAAAACAGCTGACTAATGATTATCAAAAGGAGTTAATGGGACTCTTCTTAATAGAGCAGTCAACAATAGTAGTTCATGAAATGATAAAACTTTTTGGAGTGGATGAGAAATCCGGAAATTACATAGATGGAACAGTTATAGATTTAGCGAAATATACAAAAAGAATGCGTAAGTCATTATTGAAAAAATCCTCTAGCGGAAGGTCGCATACTAAACTAAGAAGCACTCTACAAATTGACTTAACGAACGATGATTATGATTTAACGGTGATGGTCGATAGAGACGACATTATTTATGACATAATCTATATTCATGCAAATGCTCCAGAAAACTTTGAAAATAACGATAGACTTGTCTCTCAACCGCCCATACTTCTTTATTTCATCCTCAATGAAGTGTTTAAAGTTCCAGGAGAAAAACTGTTTCTTGATCATGTAAATAAAATGTTTAGTAAAGAAATATTTCGAAAATTAATTGACGAACTTGATAGTCAAGAATTTACTAACTTTCCAAAGTCTTCGCAAGATATTTTTAATTTAGATGCGACGTCTAGTGACATCAGTTTCTTACTAACACATTATCGAAGGGTATTTACGATATGTCGCATATCGGAATATTTTAAAGCTCAAAATTTGAAAATTGGAAAGTTAAAACTATCGTTTGATAGATACATGACAAAAGTTTACTCGGTAGCGATTGTTCTAATTGGAAATGATTGTTTGACACAAGAAATAAACTATGCAAATGAATTTTCAGATCTGATCTCTCAAAAATTAGAACCTACATTCTTCTCACAGAACAGGGAAATGAGAAACAATATTCACTATAAAGAAATTACCAACTTTGATGAACTTGCAATTAAAAGTCTTCGAAGTCAACAGGAGGTGTACTTTGAAGAGTTTCTATTCTTTGCTAGAGAGAAAATGAAGTTTAAACAAAATGAATACGATGATTTTTTCAAATGGGCAGTAGATTTTATCCATAAAAATGGTATAACAAGAGAGCATTTTAACGATAACAGGCAAAAATATTACAGAATGTATATTGCAAGTTTGGCAAAGAAATGAAAATATGTTACAATATTAACATAAAGGTGACCGTCCACCTGGGAAGTTCAAAAGACGGCAAGTAGGCACGGAGCGACATGATCGTATAGGTGCGGTGTAATCATGAGAATGATTAAGGGCTATGTCCTGATAGGCATTAACAAATCTATCAAACAAAGAAGACACTCATTGCGGGTGTCTTTTTTTGTGAGCAAATTTGCTCAGTAGGAGGAACAATGTGGCTGAAAATAGATGAAGATTATCTTCAATACATGAAAACACATGGAGATAATCGTATACCGAATCAAGACTATGGTTCAGGGAAGTATAAGCCTTTCTTTAAACTCTTCAGTATCGGGTCAGTTCACTATATTACGCAAATAAATCATGCGCAACCTCGACATAGAAATATGAATAAGATGGATGATTTTTTCAAACTCAAGCAAGGTAATGAAATAGTGGGTGTTGTAAATTTAAATTATATGTTTCCAGTTTTGGATAAACACCTTATCACAATGAATGAACATGATATAAGAACAGTATTAAGTATGAACAAAACAGATGTTCAAGTGAATAATTATATGGAACGTCTCAAAGCTGAAGAACTCGAAATAAAGAGTAAGTCTATTGGTTTACACGCAGAAATTCTATACGAGAGACAAAAAGGTAATCGCTTGGATGCGAAACTTTTTAATAGATGTCTTGATTATGGTGACTTGGAAACTAAAACGCTGCAGTATGAACTCGATCAGCAATTTACTAAAGAACAAACCTTTGTCATAGCTACACAGGGTTTGTTTTTTGTTGATGTAGATGATGAAAGATATACGGTGACATACGGTGATATGGAGTCTATTCCACTCTTAAAGGAAGTCCATGAAAACGGACTGGAGTTGGCTAAGGATATTGAAATTACACAAACAAATACTAAGAGTATGTAGGAGGAAGTATGAAAAACGATAATGAAGTAGATTTTGCACTTAATGTTTTTGACCTTGTAAGTGAAGCAGAATACAACACACTAAACAATGATAAAACCGCGCGCGAAGTGATTTTGAATTATGGGGGTGAAAAGGATGACGAATAGTGGTGTAACTAAACAAAATGAAAAACTAAATATATCACAGCAAAAACTCGTGGATACAATTTTGGAAAGCCTTGATAAAAATGTTATACCCTGGAATCAACCTTGGAAACAAGGTGTCGGTGGGCAACCACACAATGCAGTAACAAATACAAAATATCGTGGTTCTAATCAAATTATACTTAGCATGACATCTGCAGTTAGAGGATTGAGAGATCCAAGATGGGTTACATTCAACCAAGCGAAAGAAAAAGGATGGAGAATTAAAAAAGGTGCTAAGAGCGCAAAACTTTGTTATCCACTGCTTTATAACAAACGTTTGAGAAAAGTTCTCATTGCCGAAGATTTTAATGGTCTAAGTCAAGAACAGGCTAATCAATTAAAATCTGAGAGTCAATTGAGATTGAAGTATTTTGATGTTTTTAATGCTGAAGAGGTAATTGGGATACCAAAGATTAAAGTCAATGAGATGCAATCTGTAGATTTTTCAAATGACATTGCTGAAAAGATTACGAATAATATTAGGGATTACATGCACATAAATATTTCAAACAGTGGAGACCAGGCTTTCTACAGGTTGTCTAATGATGCTATCACGATGCCTGAGAAAAATAGTTTTGATTCTGAACGTGAATATTATGGAACGTTGTTTCATGAACTGAGTCACGCAACAGGGAGTCCTCAACGTTTGAATCGTGATATGTCTGGTTCTTTTGGAAGTGCTTCATATTCTGAAGAGGAATTAGTTGCAGAGTTTTCGTCAGTGTTTTTATCTCAGGATGTTGGCTTTATCAAGTATGATGAAACACTCGATAATAATGTGGCATATATTCAATCATGGGCTAATGCAATTCGTAAGGATCCATTAATTATTAGTCGTGCCATTAATAATGCAAGTAAAGCCTACAATTATCTCTATACTGCAGGTAAGGTCAAAGAATACGAAAATGAACTAGCAACGAAAGAAGTTGTTGAACAAAAAGTATACAAGGAAGTTCCTCTTGACGTTCTAAGACGAGATGTACTAATCTCAGAATACGCAGAGACCGTACTAGGGCTATCCTTAACATCAAAAGGTCGTGGAATCATAAGTACTCAAGAACACGATTCACTGATGATTTACACGCACAGAAATGACTTCTATAGGTTTTCAACAGCAGTGGGAGGTAACATCATTGACTTTGTAATGCATATGGAAGATATTCCATTCCCTGATGCATTGAATCGCGTACGTGAATACTATCATGAATTTTCGCCTGAAGTTCAGGAGTATAAGGCTTATGAAAAACGTGAAATTAACATGATTGACGGAATTGAATTACCTGAACCTGCAGATAATAATAAAAAAGTAATTAATTATCTAACAAAAACACGATGCATACCAGTAGGTCTTGTGAATGACTTTATTGAAAAAGGGATGCTTTATCAGGATAAACTTGATAACTGTGTATTTGTTGGTCGATTAGATGGAGTGCCATTATATGCAAGTAAAAGAGCAGCTAAGAAATCAAGTCACTTCAAGGGTGAAGTTGGTTCTTCTATCACCGAAGTTGGTGTGTTTTATAATAATGGTGGTAATACATTAATCTTAACTGAAGGAGTGATTGATGCAATGTCGATCATGACTCTAAAATCAAATAACAAAAATTTTGATTATCTAGCAGTCAATGGTATAGCGAAAGGTAAGGAAGTATTTAACTTCCATATGGTAAAACGTCCTGAAGCGCAATCATACGAAAGGGTTGTGATCGCATTTGACAACGATGAACGAGGTGAACAAGCAACAAATAAACTTATTGACTACATCAATGAAAATTATCCAGAGATTGAAGTGTATCATTCGTATCCAAATCTAAAGGATTGGAATAAAGAACTCGTAAACATGTCAAAAAAGCATGATGGCTTAGACCTCGATAAAAATGTAACAAAAGCAAACGCAGTGGGTATGAGCCTATGAGAAAGATACCAGGGTTTATCATGAACAGAGTAGAAAAATATCCTTACTCAAATGGTGATACAGACAACGCGTTGACATACATCACTTTACTATGTTCTGATGGGATTATTGAAACGTATGCTACAGGAAATGTTGTAGAAGAAATTGTTAATCAATACCATAAAGGATCACGAATCGAATGTCAGATAATCAGCACTAAAGAAATAATATTTGGAAAAAAGGTAAGCGCACGAATTGTGGCAACA
The DNA here is from genome assembly GCF_009828775.2 of Erysipelothrix aquatica. Lineage (GTDB taxonomy): Bacteria > Bacillota_I > Bacilli_A > Erysipelotrichales > Erysipelotrichaceae > Erysipelothrix > Erysipelothrix aquatica. Next base: position 18,306 of record NZ_WTSY02000033.1, read on the forward strand.
TAAAATTTTGTCCGACCCACGCTTCACGGTTGTCCCCGTGAAGCGTGACGGCGTAGCCGAAAACCAGTCGCCGAAGGCGAAAAAATCAGGAGCGAATTATGACCGAATTAGTTGAAAATAAAAATACATTTTTTGATAAAGCAGTGATTAGATTATTGAATTCAAATTGGGACGGGACTCTCGAAAGTGCAAAACGTATTCTTCAATTTGATGGCGCAGTACTCAACTCTGTTATAGCAGAAGCGATATTACTGTATGGTAAAACAAGCTGTGAGCAAATTTGCTCACAAGTATAGGACTGCCTTTTGGCTATCCTTTTTTTATGTCCATTTTACTTTGTAATTGGACGAGCATAAGAGTATTGTCCGACAAGCGTGTCGGACAATACAAGAGAACAAGTGGGCAATGCCCACTTTTTAAAAGACATTGAGTGTGAGACAGTTTGAGTTATTTCTGTCGGACACACAAAGGAGAATATAAATGGACTTAGAAAGACAAAAGAAAAGTTATAGATTACAGAACAGATACCTGACAATGATAGACAAGATAGTATCCTATAAAAAATCTCTACCTGAATACATCGAGTCAGGAGTGGAAGTTAATGAACGTCAAGTCATTGAAGAAGCTATCGAAAATTACTATGTTCAGGTTTTTGGAGATGATGTTATGTCACACGTAATTCCGCAAATGACTAAACAACTATCAAATAACCTGGATCTAAAATTTAATAATTTTTTCGAAAATATGGGGCAGTTCTTAAACGCTTTATTATTGACAGAAAGTGTAAACAAAGAAATGTTGGGACTGTTACTGCAGATTAAAAAATTCAACATTGATAATGCAATTGATGATCCAAAGGGGTTTGAAAGTGCGATATCTGAGAATGAACAACTTTATCACATTCTTGAAAATTACATTATTAAAAAATCAGAATGACACTGCATGGATAGAAGGGGGTAAAATATGGCTTCACCAGATTTAGTAAATATGATGGCTTTCATAAAGAACGGAAGTTCTTATCCTAAGTCGCTAGATCCTAAAGGAAAAAAAGGGATTGTCTCAACTGAGTCGCTAGTTGGATATTCAAGATATACTTCACGAGAAAATGCTAACGACAATCAGAAACAAGAAATGGATTATAGCCCAGGTGGCTATTATAAATATTCAACAGAAAGAACTGGTGCAACTAAAACTTACACACATGAAGGTTGGATAGAATCAAAACAAGCAATGACACAGTTTAGGAATTATGTTGCTAAAAATTTTCAGGACGAAGATAAAATCGCGTGGTTGCCAGTTCAATCATTTAAGGATTATGCAACTGCTTCTCAATACGGATTGTTTAATGCTGAAGACTATGCTCAAATTACAAAGAACACACTGAACAGATTTTTCAAGCATGTTGGTTTAGAGCCCACAAATATGATCTGGTGGATGAACTATCATAATAATAAAAACCATCCGCATGTGCATTTGGTATTTCTTGAGAAAAATGTTACTCGTGAAAAGGGCACTTTTACAATTGGTGAACTTAAAGAATTTAAGCGTTACATGCTCACTGAAATGAAAGAGCGGGAACGTTTAATATTAGGAACGGACATGGCTTTCAAACAAAATATGAAATTGCTACAGTCAAGCAAACAACTGCTACAAAACAAAGGCATGACGATTATTTCATCCAAACAGGATAAACAGATTGAGGATAGCATCCAAAAATTATTTGATAAACTGCCTTCAAGCGGAAGACTGCAGTATGGCTCAAGCAACATGATCCCGTATAGGGAAGAAATCGACAACATAGTTACAATGGTATTAGAACATGAATATGTCAAAGAAGATTTTGAAAACTTGATGCAAAACTTTAGAGAACTCGATTCGGTTTATGAGGGACATCTTAACGAAAAAGTTACTAATATGCAGGACAGTGAAAAATTGAAAATTAGGAAAGTGATTGCTAACAACATTCTTTCTAACTTCAAAAGTCATAAATCGAATTCTACAAACGTTATTGATAATGAAGTACAACTAAATAGTAACCAGGATATTGATGCTCAAGAACCAAAAGAATCATTTAATGATTTATCCGATGACGAACTGAATGATGTGTCAATTATTGATGAAGCTAATCCACCAGATGACTATATCTTTATAAATGAAGACAATAGAATACCACATATAAACTGGAGTCCGAAATATAAAGATGCACTCACTCTTTTGTACAAACCTAAAAGGACAGTTCACGAACTTGAAAAAGCGGAGTTACTACTTACTCAAGAAGCAGGTGAATTAAATGTTCTTGCAATTAATGATTTGGCAAAAGTTTACGGAAATCGACATGATGATCAGTCTCTAAAATTAAGCAATGAAAAATATACTGAAGCACTGAAGGGCTTCGAGTCAATACTTGCTTCAACTAACGAAAAAGGTGGTTGGATGGCTGAGTATCTAAATTATCGAATTGGTAAATATTACATGTATGGGAATGGAACAGAAATCGACTATCTCAAAGCAAGAACACATCTTTCTTTGGCATCATCAAATAAGTTTGCACTCTATAGTTTAGGAACATTATATGAACGTGGATACGGAGGAGACGTTGATATTGATACAGCTAAAACTCTATATCAAAAATCATCTGACTTGGGTAACCCGTATGCAACATACTCACTAGCAAAACATATTGAAAATGAAGATATCGAAAGTTCAAAGCGACTATACGAAATTGCGCTTCATGGTTTTAAGGAATATTTAAAAGATACTGAAGATGATGCTCTTCAGTATAAAATAGCTCGGATTATCTTGGATGAAAAGACAGTTGGGGTTGACAAAAAAGAGGGACTAGATTACTTAATCAAATCTACTGAACTGGGAAATATCCACACAAAACGATTTTTCATAAAATACGTTGAGAAAAACAATCTGTCAAATCTTGAACATCTTGCAACAAAGTATAAAAATGAATTACTGCAGGCGAAAGATGAAAACATACTTAACTACGAAGGGAGTCGATTGCTGAAGAGTGTCGAACGTGAAGATATCTATTTAGGAATTAGTTATCTAAGTTCGATTGAGGATTATCAATCCGATAAAAACATCACTTATAAATTGTATAAGGGATATACTTCAGCACACGAGTTGGGACAAGCGTTGCGCTATTTGGAATTATCTGCAGAACTTGGGAATGTATATGGAGCTTACAAGTATGCAGAGCTAATGAAAGACAGTAACTCTGAAGTTTCGAGTGTTTACTATTTAAAGTCTTTTGAATTAATGGAACAAGAAATAGAACTGAAAAACAATGTGCCTTTCTTTAAATTTAGAATTGCTCAAATGTATGAAAAGGGACTAGGTGTTGATAAGGATAAAAAACTTGCGAAGAATATGTATAAAAGTCTCGCTCATGAAGGACATGACTACGCAACTACCAAATACATCTACATGAATCTGAAAGATAAAAACTACTTTGAATACTTAACAATGCAAAAGTTCCTCATGGCACGAGTTAAAAAAGGGGATCATGAATCTGCTAAAACAATGGCATTCATGTATTTAGATAAAGATAGTCCTGTCTTCAGCAAAGAACGTGGAGTGGAAATGCTTCAGCAAGTCTATAATGAGACACTTGATTTGAAAGTTAAAGAGTCAATTGATTACTATTCAAATGACTATACAAAATCAAACACAAACAACTTTAGTAACGCGAAAAGCTCAATCAATTCTGCGTTAGCTGCTATTAAGCGTTCGGATGCTGAAGTCAAAAGAATTGTGAGACAAGGACTTGATGATTACCTGGAAACAGAAAAAGAAAGAGAGCAACAGAAATATGGTAAAATTTTTTAAAGAATTAATTGTATTTGGAGTATCGTGCTTAACGATACTCTTTTTCTTATCCAATGTTCAGTACTGGAATACAGAAATATTACCCATGCTAGAACATACAAATAATAAACCATCTATGTGGTTCACATTGGATATTACTCGAGTCTGGCGTAGTGATGTATTGAGTGCAATTGCTTTAATACTCATCGGATTGTCATTCTCAACATTACTTCTAAATTCGATCAGTGATAACATTAAAATTAGTAAAAGAAGTAAATATGACAAAAAAAGTTATGCCAGATTACTTACGAAATTTGAGCGAAGACGTGGTACTACATTAATTAAGTATGCGCGAAATGGAGAAACTACTGAAGTAGTCGAGACAGGCATCTTAAAACAATGGTATCGTTTAAAAACTGTTATTGCACATCAGGTGAACAAATATGTAACACACTTTCTACTTCCAGCGACTAAACGGTGGAATGAAATTAAGTTTGATGATAGTGGTAATGAGATAATAGTTGGTGGTATCCCTGTCATGGCTATGCGGAAGTATTGGCTAATAGGAAATTTTGATAAAGTATGGTATCTGACAGGAGATCAACATTCACTCTTTGTTGGCTCGACTGGTCGAGGAAAGACCTTTACCTATGTTTTATTAATGATCTACAGTTATATTTATGCGGGTGAAAGTATAGTCGTTCATGATCCTAAACGAGAGATTGATGCTTTAACGCGAAGAGCACTTGAAATTGCTGGATATAAAGTTATTGTGATTGATTTTGTAGATCCAAAAAGTTCTGATGGATGGAACCCTTTAGACGTTGCATACAAAGAATGGAAGAAAGCAATTGATAAAGAAATGGAAACATGGGAAATTGTAACTGTCGAAAATAAAAGAACAAATACTGAAGAGAGTTTTTACCAAAAAAACATCTTACATCCGGAAACAGTAAAAGGAAATCAAATTGTCCCTGAAGGAATGCGAATGGTTCGTATACCTGAAGCAGAAAAGTATAAACAAGGTTACAAATATTCCAACGTTAGTGATGCTGTTGAGCTTGTGATGGCAGTATCGCATGCACTAACCTGGGAAGAAGATGCAAAAGACCCATTTTGGCATATGGGTGCAGGTGATATGTTTGCAGGTGGTGCGCTTTTTGCAATGGAAGAGGGTATTGATGAACATGTCAATGCTAAGACAGCACGATATCTCATCGAACTGGGAGATGACGCAGATTCATCAGGAATGCCGTTACTCAAGAAATACCTCAATAAGTATCGTGACGTTGATTCTGAGTCCGTGAGAAAACTTGCTACTTATCTCAATGCGGATGGTAACGTTAAGCCATCACTAAAGTCTGTATTTATGAATAAAGTATCGCTATTAACGGCTAATGACAATATCATGAATATGACATCAAATACTACTTTTGATATGGAGCAAATTTTCAAAGAGAAGACTGCAATATTCCTGAAGACACATGATGAACGTTCAACGTACTATCCGTTAGTAACGTTATTTCTAAAACAACTGTATGAAGTTGCTATCAAAGATACACGAGATAATCCAGCAGAGCAACGGCTTGATATTCCAATGAACTGGATAATTGATGAAATGGGTCTATTACCAGAGATCATGGATATCGAAGCATTATATGGTGCAGCGCGTTCTCGTGGTGTTAGAATCAATGCATTCATTCAGTCATTCGAGCAACTTGAGGATAAGTATGAGCCTAAAATTGCGAAAATCATTGAAGATAACTCAACGAATGTAATTTATTTAGGTTCGCAAACTGAATCAACGAGAAAGCGATTTAGTGAGCTATCAGGAAATGAGTTGGTGTATAGTAAAAAGAAAAAAGACTTCATTGAACGTCCTGTTGTTACAGCAGAGCGCCTTAAGTCATTTGAGAAAGGTCGTTCACTTGTTAATACTATTGAGTGGAACCCATTTATTTCAAAGTTACCACCCTTTAATTTATACTCATTCTACGAGGAACCAGTCTGGGATACTAAACCTGTTTCTAAACGACCTACAGAATATTTCAATATTCAACTTGAGTGGAAAAAAAGAAGTATTGAAGAAAACACTGGTCGGAAGAAAAGTGCAGAACATAAAGGATCCAAGGAATTCAATATTCTTGAAGAAGGCAGTAATAATAAAACTATTTCAAAATTCATTAGTAAGTAAGAAGCCCTGTAAATCTCCAGGGCTTTTTTTTATTGCTCAAAGGATGCGCGACAAGCGCACTTCCCTAATTATGAACACGTTGTGTTCTAAAACCACATGCTTAACTTTGCCACCCGTAACTTACCACTTTCCATTCTCGATGCAAAATTCGCAAATTTTTTAGAAAACGAAAGTACATGTTTTCTAAAAATTTTACTCACGCGCTCATTACAAATGGATCCATTCACTACGTTCATACTTCACCCGCACTCGTGCGACTTCCGTTCCATTCTTCATGAGTTTTGCATCAATCATTTCAAGTGGTGCGTATTGGGTGGCAAAGGGGTAGAGCCTAGCCTAGAAAATGGAGCAGTGATATTTATGGGTTTAGACCATACATTAAGTGTTAGAAGTAAGGTTGATACATCTCAGGAGGAGATACTCGGAACATTCAGGAAGTTCAATGCACTTCAAGGGTATATGGAACGTTTGTATGATGTGCAGAATATGGTGGATGAAATAATTCCAAGAACAACTATCGAACACCTCAATGAAATTGCGACTAAGATTTTAGATAGTAAATCGGATGAAGTAAGTTTTGAACTTCTACCACCGACTGCAGGTTTCTTTTATGGGTCGACAGATTGTGATGAATATTACTATGAAGATGTTCAACTACTACAAAATGTTACGAGACTTATTCTTGATAAATACAGTGATGAACTATATGAGATTATCTACTGGTGTTGGTGGTAAGCATGACAGTATTAGAACAAAGATTTTATGAAACTATGATAAACGCAATGAATGCATTAGTTAAAGAAATTGAACGCCTAAACGATAATCTCGAAAAAAGGAGTAATGAACATGAGTAAAAAATATATTGATGAGTTTGTAAAATTGCCAGTTAGTAAAATGGCTCAAAAGATTACAGATATGACATATCTTCATGATAATACCGAAGTACCGAAAACACATTATCAAAAGTTGCTTCAACAGGAAGTGCTTGAAATGATGGCCCAAGATAGCACTATGGAGTGTATCTTACTTAATGCGATACTTGGGCAACTTCAAGCACTTCAAAAAGAAAGCCCTAAGTTATTCATGAAAGCAATGCTTTGCATGGATAAGGGTATAAAAGTCGAAAATATGAATACTCGTATATATGATAGTTTGGAAAGAACATTCCTAGATTATCAAAACTCTGAAGAACTTCTAAACCGAGATATATCAACTACTTATGATGACCACTATGAAAATCATGCTCATACATGTGAAATCAAAATCTCTGATAATGAGCATATGTCATGATTAAACAATTCATTCAATACTTGAATGACAATTGCACAAACCTTTCATCTAGTCAGATGAAAGGGAGTGCAATTGAGTACATGAGAGCAACATTCGCGGACGCATCTGTTATTTCGATTAGTTGTCGTTGCCCAGCGTTGGAAGAGTATTTTAGGTTTAATGTGAATATTGATGAATTTGCGTTTTGTGTTTATCAAAATCGAAATACCCTTGAATATGAGATTGGAGAGATTTATGAGTAGCTATACAGTAACAGTAATTGTTCAAGAAACATTAGAAAGAGTAATCAAAGTAAATGTTGAATGTGATGATAGCAGTGACGCAAAAGAAAGAGCCTACGATACTATATGGAGTAAGTATAAAAAATGTGAAATTGTGCTATGTGATACCGATTTTACTGGTGTAGATATTATCATTGAACATGTTGAAAAAGACTAAGTGAGCAAATTTGCTCACTTTCATAATGTCATAGTATAGTATCGCGCGGGGCACCATGTATAAAATTTGCACGAGACTACACCATGAAGGTCGCTCACTTTGTTCGCTTATAACGGTCTGTTCGACACGTTATACTTCACACTGAAGTCTCTAATTTTATACAAGACGCCCCTGGTGTGAGAGTAAAACAAATTCATCGTGCATATAGTGAACTAAACAAAACATAAGACGATAAGTGTGCGATACTAAATATATTATATTGATAGCTGACATTCATGGAAGTATACAAAAAAATATTGATGTTATTCTTTTGCACCAAACGTAAGGGTCATCTAAGCCCTTATTTAG
>NZ_WTSY02000034.1 GCF_009828775.2 Erysipelothrix aquatica
GTCTAGGATATATTCTATTAATATATTGACTACCTCATCATTGAACTTAAAGTTACTTTGGAGGGACTTAATCAGATTCTTATCTGCATCCACAACATAATCATTTTCTTGTTTATACGCGATAAAACTGATGGGATCAAGTTCATAAGCATTTGAAACAGTATTAACATTTTGAATTCCGTGGTCTCGATCAACAAGAACCTGAAACTTCCGCTTATCAAAAATCATTGTTTCAAAATTAGTTGATGCTAGGAGCTTAGACTTCATGTCAGCATAGCCTATTTTATAGTTACTTCCAAACTCTTCAACAACATCAATAACTTCTCGCGTTCTAAGCTGCATAGGGAAAATCATTGGATTTAAGGTCTTAAAGAAAGAACTTGCGTCAAAACGTCTTTTTCGTGATGTCTCTGCAACCGGCCTTGTAATGAATGCTGTTTCAGATTGTTCGTCCCATGTGGACAGTCTTGCAATATCAAACGGCGCAGTAATCTCTTCAGCAGTATCCGGGATTATCGGTACCTGCACAAGCTCACATGCTTCAATATATTTTTCGCGCCCCATTACAATAGCATACAGACGACCAAATGTACTGTGCTCCATAAAATCTACGGGACGAAGCGGCTCTAGCAACTCCAAGGAAAGTGACTTATCAAGTTCAAATGTACGTATTAATCCAAAGCGTTCGAGTTCTTTCCGATTTGCCTCGAATTCGCGTACATCAATTTGAAGAATTCTCAACAATTCTCTGATTTCAACACTAGAATCTAATGTAGAAAATTCGTAAAGCGTCAAATAGAGCGATGCTGCGGGATACGAGAAAAGTGGTTGATAGTACACCATTAAACTATGCAATTGGTCGGGTGCAAGATCATATTTTTTGTTTACATGAATAACTACTTTAGCCACTATTGTTCTCCTCTCAATTTATGAATAACTGCATCAATACAGTCATGTAATTCAGCCAACGAACCGTCGTTATTAATTACAAAATTCGACTTTTCAATTTTGGAAGCCTCATCAAGATGACGTTTCGATCGGCGATTCACTTCTTCCTCATCAAGCCCCCGTCTAGCTAGCCTTTGAATTCGTGTCGAATACGGTGCAGTTATCATCATTACTTTATCAAAAGTTTTTTCAGAATGTGATTCAAACAAGAGCGGTACTTCAAAGAACATTATTTGATTCTGTGCATTTACCTGATTTACATCTTGCTGAATTTGTGGGAAGACTAAATTTTCCAACGCATCAAGTTTTTCATAATCATTGAACACAATCGCCGCTATTTTACTACGATCAATGTCGCCAGTTGGCGTAAGAATACCATGGCCAAACATTGTTATTAGAGCGTCATAAAGGCGTCCATTCTTTTCATAATAATCATGGACCATTTTATCGGTATCATAGACTTCAAATCCAAGGGCACGTAGATACTCACTTGCCTGAGATTTACCGCCTCCGATTGTTCCTGTAATCGCAATTTTCATCGTTTCACCTTCTGACATTTTGGACAAAATACACTTGACCTTCCACCTATAACAATTCGATCCATCGTTGTCCCACATCGAGGACACGGCTTACCGCCTTGTCCATAGGCCGCTAGTTGAATTTGAAATCGGCCATGAACGTTGAGTCCTGATGTATAGGATCTAATTGTAGTTCCACCTGCTTGAATCGCATTTTCTAAGATGCGGCGCGCAGACAAAATAAGCTGTGACAATTTGATTGTCGAAATCATCTTCGCCGGAGTTAATGGATGAACCCGAATATCGTGAAGTATTTCATCCGCATAAATATTTCCAACACCCACGAAAATGGCTTGATCAAGTAGTACTAGTTTGATTGGGCGTCCGATTGTACTGTATTTCTTCTTTAGGTATTCTGAAGTAAGTTTCTCGTCCCATGGTTCATATCCTAATCGCTTACTCTCAAAGAATTGTTCCGGATGCTTTGTTACCACCATTCTCGAAAACTTTCTTGTATCCAAGTAATGAACATAATGGTTTGCTGTATTAAATGTAAGATGTGTGTGAGTGTTAGGTCGTTGTTGCGAGTCATAAAGATGAAATTTGCCTTCCATTCGCAAATGAATAATCCAATTATATCCATTGGTAAGCTCAAACCAAACATATTTCCCGCGGCGTTTGAAATCAACAAACGATTCACCAACGAGCACATCAATTGGATACTCTGAACCAGTTTCCAATAATGGTTGGTATCGAAGGTTGATTGCTTTAATCTGTTCATTTAGTAGCGAGACGCCCATTGTTTTAACAATAGTCTCTACCTCTGGCAATTCTGGCATTCGTTACTCTCCTAACCAATTTGATCCGATATCAACTGAGACTTTTAATGGAATTGGCCAATCAACGATACTCTCCATTACTGATGTCATCAGTGAAATCACTTGTTCCACTTCTTCATCCAATACGTCAAAAACAAGCTCATCATGAACTTGAAGAATCATGACTGATTTTAAATTTGCTTCTTTCAATGCACGATATGCTTTGACCATTGCAATTTTTATTATATCTGCTGCAGTTCCTTGGATTGGTGCATTCATTGCTGCCCGTTTACCAAATTCTTTGACTGCACGATTCTTATCGAAAATTTCTGGAATATAGCGTCGTCTTCCAAAATACGTTGTAACAAAACCATCTACTTCACATTTTGCAATGACCGAATCCATATATTTTTGAATATTTGGATAAGCTTCATTGTACTTATCGATAAATGCACTTGCCTCTGCAATTGAAATATCAAGTTGTTTTGATAAACCAAACCCCGAGATACCATACACGATTCCGAAGTTTACAGATTTCGCTTGACGACGCATGGCACCGTCTGCTGAAGAAACACCAAATATTTCATTTGCGGTGGCCGTGTGAATATCAATATCATGTTTGAATGCATCCATCATTTTCTCTTCATGTGCTAAGTAAGATAAAACCCGCAACTCAATTTGAGAATAGTCAATACTTACAAGCTTATGACCTGGACTCGCAATGAACGCACCGCGGATTGCACGTGTCTCTTCATCACGAACCGATATATTTTGTAGATTTGGATCACTTGATGACAAGCGGCCCGTTTGTGTCGCATGTTGATTAAACGATGTATGGATGCGATTATCTACACCTATAAATTTAGTGAGTCCGACTGCATACGTACTATAGAGCTTAGCGTACTTGCGGTATTCCAAAATTGGTTTGATAATTGGGTGAACACCCTCAAGTGATTCTAAAACAGATACAGCCGTAGAGCGCTTTTTACCACTTGGAAGCTGAAGATGATCAAACAGCACTTCTGAAAGTTGTTTCGGAGAATTAATGTTAAACTCCTCGCCTGCTTCGTCATAGATTAATTGAGTCAACCTATCTATCTTTGACTTTGTTTTTTCGGCAACATCATCAAGTATGCTACGATCTACATTGATTCCTAAGAATTCACATTCCGCAAGCACCATAACGAGCGGTAATTCGATGTCATCATAAATAGCAATGAGTTCATCTTTCATCGCCTTTTCTTTCAACTCTGAGTATAATGTGTGCATTCTTTTAATTATCGCAAAGGTTTGCTCTAGACCTTCATAATTTAAATACCACGCATTATATTCGTCTTTTAACTTTTCAAATGTCGTCACCGACGGATTAATTATAAATGCGAGTAAGAGAATATCTTCGATGCCCGCCTGAATCGCTATATCGTGCTCTAATGCGAAACGATAGAGCGCTTTAGAAGAAACTGCAAACAATTGTTTCTCACGACCAAGTAACCCGTGGAATACACTGTCTAGAATCATTTCCGGAAGTGTCAGATAAGCAAAAGTTACTGCATTAGCGTTATAAATGGTAATTCCTTGAAGAACATCTTTCTTGTCATAATCTAACATCAATGTCACATCATCTGCCAACCACGATTCTTCGAGATCAGCCATTTTAAAGTCTTCTTTACCTGTATCAATGATTTCAACATCTTCTGTTATTAAGGAATTCATGTCATACTTTCGATAAAATGCATTTAAAGTATTGTCAGGAAGAGCATAGCGAAGCGTATCCAGGGTTATGGAATTTGGCACTTCGACATCAATTTTAGCGAGTTCGTAGGACAAACGCGCTTGCGCTTCATAATTACGAACATTCTCACCCATTTTACCCTTAATTTCATCTTTATGTGCATACAAGTTCTCAAATGAACCATATTGTTGAATTAATTTAAGTGCGGTTTTTTCACCAACTGAAGGAACACCGGGAATATTGTCACTTGTATCACCTTGAAGGGCTTTAACATCCACGATTTGTGATGGCGTAATGTTCATTTCCGCTTCAAGATTTTGAAGGTTCATCGTTTTAATGTCGGTAATTCCCTTTTTCATGAGAAGAACTTCAACGTTTGTATCAATTAACTGAAGTAAGTCACGATCACTGGATAATATTTCCACCTTTACATCGTTATATTGCTTTGACAAGGTTCCAATAATATCGTCCGCTTCATAACCACTGATTTCTAATCGAGGAATTGGGTATGCATCAATGAATTCTCGAACAAGTGCGAATTGAGAAACTAACTCATTATCAACTTCTTTTCGGGTCCCTTTATATTCACCAAACATCTCATGTCTAAATGTTTTATCCTTAGTATCAAAAGCTACAAGGATATAGTCTGGTTTTGTTAGTTCAATGGCTTTCGTAAGCATTGTCGAAAAGCCATAAACGGCATTGGTCACAACACCTGTTGAAGACATCATATGCCCTCGCGATAATGTTCCATAATATGCTCGAAACAACATCGAGTTTCCATCTATTAATAGTAATTTTTCCATAATTTCCTCCATTTAAAGAAAGGAAACCCTTAGGTTTATCGACTTATCGATTTAAGGGTTTCCAAGTTTTGATACATGATTCGAATGTAATCATACTGTTCCGCAACATCCTTTTCAGATAATGAATAAACATTGCTTAATTGTATCTCAGTTAACGCTAGTTCTGTTTTTAACTGATTGTATAGTGCTGTTTGTTCTTCCGTCATACCTTCTTCAAAGGCAATATGTTTTACATTATTTGTTTGAATAGATGTACGAATATCGTTGAGCATCGCTTCCGTTGGAAGAGCACCAAACTTAGAAATGGTTACCGGATATACTTCGACCCCAAAACTCTTTTGCCAGTTTCCAAATGTCGGTGTCATCGTGACAATTTTAATGGGAACTGCTGGTGTTTTGATTTGTTGGAAATCGGCTTGCAAACTCGTTAATTCAATTTCTAGTTTAGAAAATCTCTCTTCAAATTTTGCAGCATCATCCGGATATGTCGCAACTAACCAATCTTTAATGGTTCTAGCCATCGAAGTCATCGCTAGCGGATCCATCCAAATGAACGGATCTTTATCATAAACATCCACTCTCTCAAAGTTTGGAGTATCATAATACGGTGATTCGACTACGTGTGTCGAATTCGCAGCGGTTACTGTCGTAAAGCGAGCAAAGTTGTAAAGTGATGAGCGTTCCGCCATATCTATAACTTCAATCTTATTGTTAGAGATGATATCATCACGATAAATTTCCCAGTAGGGCTGAATTTCATTGATATAAAACATCGTATCCGCTTTTTCGAGAACTTCTTTATAATCATCTCTAATTTGAGCAGTTTGAGGCGTTGACCCAACATCAAGTCTTTCGACATTAACGCGGTCTCCTGCCAGTGTTGTTACGAGGTATTCTAAAGGATAACTTGTAACTACTACATTCTTATTTTTTGGAACGCAGCCCGTCAACATCAGTGTAAGCATTACTACAACCAATGTACTTTTAATTAATCTTTTCATAAATACCCCTCTTTCAAATTACGCTTCTACTTTTGATTCCAATTCCCAATTGTTTTTCTTCAAGGCATAAATTGCACGCAATGAGAAGTAAATTGGCATTGAAAGTAAAATACCGATAAATCCAAACATGACACTCGATGCAAAGAACACAAAGAGAGAAGACACCGGATCAATTTTATCTCGTTTTGAATATACAAATGGTGAGATGACATAGTTGTCTAAGTTTGAAAGGATAAACAAGCCAATTGCTAATGCAATAATGCGTGGTACTGGCAGCATTAGTGAAGTTAAAACAGCAAGGACTTGAACCGTGATCGGACCAATGTATGGTATTAGCAATGCGAATGCAGCCATAACACCTAATACTAATGCGTAGTTATGCCCAACCAACGAATAGAGAATAGTATATTCAACAAACGTAATTGTCATGATGACAATAAGTGTTTGTAGATATTGTAACACAGCGCGGTTCACGACAATGAGTGAATTCGCAACTTTTGGAGAAACTTTATAAGCACAATTCAATACTTTTCGAGTTACATCTTCATAATCAAAAATGAGATAAAGACCAATAACCAAAGAGAAAAGCGCAGTGGTCAAGAAATTAATGAGTTGACCGACAAATTGTGACGCAAATGTTGGAATTGTTGGGACACTTTTAATAAGGCCCTCCAAGATTTTAACACCTTCATTCACAAGATTTGTAACCCATGGCTCTGGTTTTCCTTGTTGGAAATCCGTATAGTACTTCAGCAATTGTTGAATACCGTCAACACTTGAATTGATAATAGTCATCATATCAGTAATGAGCTTTGGTAGTATTGATGAAATCAATAAGACAACGAGTGCTACGAAAACGATGAGCGTAAGTGGCACAACAATTTGCCGCTTGATTCCAAATTTTTCAAAATACTTCGTAATTGGATGTAAAATATATGCAATTCCGAATCCTATGATGAATGGCATCAAGATAGATTGAAGTTTTCCAAATGCGTAAATCCAGAATCCTTCTGTGAGCATTAGTAAATATAATGTAACTAATGACATAATAACAATTAACAGTCGATTAAGTGTTAAGTTTCTATTTATAAACGTCTTAACTTTTTCTTGTGTGTTCATAAGTCCCCCTTTATCTCATATAGAGATTTTGTGCTTTTTTCAGGATATACTGGTGCATTTTACTGTAACCAAATCTGACAATTGGAATCAACATTAAATTTCCAAGCAATACCCAGAAGCTTCGATAAGCTAGAAAAGCCATAAACTCTTGGTTATACCCCTTGCTATACCAAGCCATGATGTAAGTTATTATTTCTTTGATAAATAAACTTACGATAATTAAGAGAATAAACTCTGATACAGAGTAACCGATATGTCGATCGAACAATCGTACGATCAACATTGTAAGTGCAAACGATACAAAGAAGATTGGAAAGCTATCCATATAGTTGAATTCCAACCAAATGCCCAGTATCATCGCTTTGATGATGGACTCTTCTCTACTATCATTTTGACTCAACATGATTAAACCCATAAACGCCATATTACTTACAAATGTAAATTGTGGAATCAAAAATTGACGCCCGAGCGCATTTAGAACTCCATCTAAAAACAAGAGTATAACAATATAGACAAAATGCATTAGTCGAATTGTTCTCATGGTCGTTTAACCACAGATATAAATCGAAGATCATCAAAGTCAACATTCGATTTCACATATACGACAACGCCAATTCCATCCGCAATATTTCGTTGTGAATGAACATTTCCAATAAGTAACCCAGCTGGATAGACACCACCAATTCCTGCGGTCGATACAACCATATCCGGCGATATTGACGAATTTGTCTCTAATAAATTAATTGAGAACAGATTGGTTTCATGATTATAGGAATCTAAAATTCCCTGAACATATTCACCCGGCGCCGTTTCGATACGGACAGATACTTTTGAATTATCATCATTTGCAGTTAAAATTGATACTTCAGATTGATTTTCACTCACGTGTTTAACACGGCCGATGACTCCTTGCGGAGCAATAACACCGTCACCAACACTAACACCATCTGCGGCGCCAATGTCTATTGTAATTGTGCTATCCCAACTCTCACTGGAATGATACTTCACGGTTCCGTTAATTTGAACTAATTCTGTATAAACACTTTTTAATTCGTTTTGTGCTTTTAGCTGACTAATTTCTTCTTCAAGAGCTTTTACGCGTGTCTGCCAATGTGCCGCATTTTCCAATTCATGGCGTAATAAGTCATTTTCGTATCTTACGTCCCACATTGTCGCTACATCCGTCATAAAGCCACTTGCTGTTTCAATTGGATAGTCAATTAATCCATATTTCATCATAGAAAAGAAGCTGAAGAAATTACGGTCTACATTTTGATAAAACTTTGATCCCTTTATCATTCCTGTTCCCATAATTGCTACGACTATGATTAGTATGAGCGTCTTCATCACGCTATTGAAAGTACTTTTTCTTTTCATTGAATCACCTATTTTATTATACTTAAGAATGACTGTCTTTACAAATAAAAGCGTGATTCTTCACACACTATTCTATAAACAATTCCGGTAATTGAAATCTAAGTGAAATGTAGTTTGATTGCGAGACAATTAAATGGTCATAAACTTCCACACCAACAAGGCGACACGCCCTAATCAACACAGTTGTCGCTTCGATGTCACTACGACTTGGTGACATCGTCCCACTTGGATGATTATGTACAAATACCACTTTCATCGCTCCGACGATACTCGCTTCGCGAATGATATCTCGAGGGTGAATAAGACTTCGATCTACAGTTCCCACAAACAAAACTTGATGATTTAGAATACAACGATTTTGATTTAGGTATATTACTAGAAACTGCTCTTGTTTCGCAAACCCTATTTTTATGAACAGCCATTTAATAATTGACGCAGTATCATGAATTTCGACAATTTGGCCACAACGTGGCTCAACCATTCGTTTGGCAATCTCGATAATTGCCAACACTTCGATTGCCTTCACTTTTTTTATTCCATTAATTTTAATGAGTTCATGTAATGTCATTTGGGGCAACCCCGTAATGTTACCACATCGTTCAAAAATCAAATCCGCTATCTCAAGCACGGATTTGTACTTGGTTCCAGAACGTAATACAATCGCTAACAATTCGCGATCGGATAATATTTCAATCCCTAAATGCTCAGCACGTTCTCGTGGACGCAAAGAAGGATGCATATCATGGATTTTCATGTCATCATCTCCATCAATAAATATGCATCCTTCTGTTTAATTCTTAAATTATTTCAAAACACTCGTAACCGCTGGAGCAAATTGAGCATCAATGTAATCTTTCACACGTTGATCTTCAAACGCTTTAATAATAGCTTTAGTCTTTGGACTGTCTTCATTTCCTTCTTTAACTGCAACGACATTAACAATGTCAGCAATTGTTTCTGGCGAAATCGTTTCCGTTTGAAGTACACGATCAACTACTTTCGCAGTGATTGCGTAGTTTCCGTTTAACACAACATACTCTGCATCATTTATGAGTGGTGCAATTCCATCACTTTGAACTTCTTTAATCGTGATTTCTTGGTTGAATTTAACGATATCTTTAACGGTTGCGGTATCACGGTTATCACCCAACTCAATCCAACCAATTTCTTCAAGAACCTTCAGTGCTCTTGGTAAATTAGTTGCATCATCTGGCACAAGTACAGTATCACCTTTAGCAACATCAGCTAAAGAAGACTTCTTCCCTGCATAGATTCCAATTGGTTCATAATGAACTTTTAATACATCCACTAAATGAGTTCCATTATCCTTATTAAAGTTTTTTAGGTAAGGAATGTGTTGGAAGTAGTTTGCGTCCAAACCACCTGATTCAACTTCAGTGTTAGGAATTTTATAGTCATCAAACTTTTTAACCGTCAACTCAAAGCCTTGCTCCTTGAGTGGCTCGCGAAGTTGCTCTAAAATATCTCCATGCGGAAACGGTGTTCCACCAATTACGATAGTTTTATCGTCTCCACCTTTTGAAGCACCACAACCAGTCAACACCAATAATGCTGCTAATAAAACGAGTAATTTCTTCATATGTTCTCCTCCTTATTGTTTCTACATATAAAAAACGCCCATCCCTAAGGATGAGCGTGCTCATGTTACCACCTTAATTTAATTACCTTTCGCAAGATAATCCTTATCGAGTACTATCATACTCTGTCGCGTTAACGGGCGAACCCGGTCTTACCTAAATATACTATCTCAGTAAAACTGCTCCAAGGCCATTTTCATTTAACTGCCACTATCTGCTCTCACCCTACACAGACTCTCTGAAAGTTTTCATTAAACTACTTTCCTTTTCATCGCTTTTACATATTATGAGTTACATTTTCAGAAATGTCAACAGATATTTAATAAATCTTGTTTGTCATGTACTTTTTTAATTAACATGATGCAAGTCCCCCCTTAGACATCTATTTTGTTAAAGATTGCTATTTTTGCGTTAATTCACCGTTCATTATGCTTTTCTACCTACCATACACAAA
This sequence comes from Erysipelothrix aquatica, assembly GCF_009828775.2. Taxonomy (GTDB): domain Bacteria; phylum Bacillota_I; class Bacilli_A; order Erysipelotrichales; family Erysipelotrichaceae; genus Erysipelothrix; species Erysipelothrix aquatica. The sequence goes on from NZ_WTSY02000034.1 coordinate 10,372, forward strand.
TTATCCGACTCCATACCATTGCATCTCAATATTATTTTCAGTAAACAGTGTTATAATTTCCTTAGGAGTGATAACTATGAACCTTTTTGATAAAACTAAGATTAAAAACTACGAGTTGAAAAATCGCATCGTTATGGAACCTATGTGCATGTACTCAGCGTTCAAGCATGATGGCATCCCCACATACTTCCATTTTGCGCATTATGTCTCGCGCGCAATCGGCCAAGTTGGGATGATCATTATCGAATCAACAGGCGTTGCACCCGAAGGACGCATTACTGACGATTGCCTAGGATTATACAACGATGCTCAAATTGCGCCATTCAAGAGTATTGTTGATGCTGTCCACGAGGAAGGCTCGATTATCGGCGTTCAATTGAATCATGCGGGCCGTAAGTCAACTGCAAGTGATGGAATAGACACTATCTATGGCCCTAGTGCAATAGCTTATTCTGATGATTCACGCACGCCCGTAGCCCTCACAACCACCGAGATAAAACGTATCATCAAAGATTTCCAAGATGCTGCGGTTCGTGCTGATAAGGCTGGGTTTGATGCTATTGAAATTCACGGTGCACATGGATATCTTATTTCTGAATTTATGAGCCCAGCATCAAATCATAGGACTGACAAGTACAAAGACGGATCCGTGTTCTTACAAGAATTAACGGATGCAATTACCGACGTTTGGCCAAAACATAAGATTTTGTCATTACGTGTTAGTGCAACTGATTATGAACCCAATGGACAGACTGTGGACGATACAATTCGCATGCTCGGACCGGTTGCAGCTTCATATGACTTCATTAATGTTTCATCTGGCGGAATTACAATCAACCCACCAACTAAAATATATCCAGGGTATCAAGTTCCGTTTGCACTTAAGGTTAAAAAAGCTTTCCCCGACAACAATATTATTGCATGTGGCATGTTAGGAAATCCCGATCTTGCTGCCTATGTCATTGAATCAGAACAAGCTGACTACATCGGACTAGCACGACCTCTTCTTTCGAATGCTAACTGGGTGCTTCACGCAGCCCATGCTCGACGTAAAAATGATCTCATTACCCAACAATATAAACGTGCTTTTAAATAGAAGAAAAGGTTGTGATGTATAATTCATCACAACCTTTTTTATGCTTTAAGTTTATTCGCAAGTTCGAAAAGCACAGGTTCTGCACCGACACCAGTTCTTAATGATGTACCATCAATGACTTCAATGTGTTCATTAGCATCGTCATATGTAACCATTGAGACCGCTACAGCTTCATGTTCTGTTACTCGTTCAAACAATTCTGGCGTTGTCGCTTCAATTGTCGCTTCAACACCCATCATACGCAAGTACTCATCTATTTTATTGATGATTTTCGGATTGTATGATGCTTCGTTACGAAAAATTACAAACACTTTTTTCATATAAACTCCTCATAGTGCGCAAACTGCACACCGTATTAACGTGTTCTAAAAAATTCAGGGATATCGTTATTAGTTGTTTCTGTACGTTCATTTTGTGTTGATTGTGATCCTGAGCGTTCTACTTGAGCGACTGTTTCTTGAACATCACGAACTGAATCATCAAAACCTGTGGCAATCACAGTTACAATAATTGCATCCCCAATGTTTTCATTAATAGCAACTCCAAAAATAATGTCAATATCATTTCCAGCAGCTTCACGAATGTATTCAACAGCTTCACTCGCATCTTGAATCGAAATTGAATCTCCACCAGTAACATTTACAATTGCGTTACGAGCACCATCAATTTGTGCTTCTAGTAATGGTGACGTAATTGCTTTTTGTGCAGCTTCGATTGATTTGTTCTCACCCTGAGCCATACCAATTCCGATTAATGCGCTACCTTGGCCTTGCATAACAGAACGAACATCAGCAAAGTCCAAGTTAATCATTGCAGGAACAGCGATTAAATCAGTAATTGTTTGGACACCTTGACGTAATACATTATCTGCTTCTTTAAAGGCTTCTTGGAATGGAATACGACCAATTACTTCAAGCAGTTGATTGTTACTTACGATAATTAGAGAGTCTACATATTGTTTTAGCTCATCGAGTCCTGAAGACGCTTGTTCGCGACGACGACGTCCTTCGAAAGTAAATGGTTTTGTAACAATCCCTACGACCAATGCTCCTTCTTCTTGAGCAATCTTGGCAACAAGAGGCGACGCACCTGTACCCGTACCACCACCAAGACCAGCAGTAACAAAGACCATATCTGCATCTTTAACCGCAGCACGGATTTCATTTTCACTTTCGACTGCGGCTTTGCGTCCCATTTCTGGGTTAGCACCAGCTCCAAGTCCTTTGGTTACTTCACGACCTAATTCAATACGATTGACGACTGGTGAAACATTAAGCACTTGTAGATCAGTATTGGCTACATAAAACTCTACACCCTTCATGCCTTCATCAACCATTCGGTTAACGGCATTATTTCCGGCCCCACCGACGCCAATAACTTTAATTCTTGCTACACTATGTTGAAAATTTGTACTCATTTTGTTCACTCCTCCAATTTATCGTTCAAAGAACATGTTTTTAAGTTTTTGAGTAATCGAATCATCTTTTATATCTGTTTCAATATCCAATACCGTATTCATAAAGTCAATTTCATCAACGCTTGCCATCGTCATTTCACGATAAACATGTTGATCTTTATAGTAGTAGAACGAACCAAGCACTGCTGTTAAGCCCGACTCCTTCGCTCCAAACGTTGTCGATCGATACGTTGATACTTCAGAATTACTTTCATTCGCAATCACGGTCTCAAGTCCAGCTATGACGCTAGCCTCACCGGTCACGACAAATTTTGGTGATCCTAATTCAAATATTGGTTCACATCGCATTACCAAGTCTTTTAAAAACATTTTGATATCATCCGCAACAATTGTCATTAGTTCTTCTTGTGTCAACACATGTGTTGTTGATTTCGTTGACCACATGAAGATTGGGTCATTGCTTGGGTTCTCTAAATCTAAATCTATATTGTAATACATCAATCGGTGTACCACATCACTGGGTACCTTTAATGTTGTTTCTATTTGTTTTGAAAATTTCTCAAATCCTGTTTCAAGGTAGTCACTGGATAACAGAACTCCCTTGTGAAACAAGGATAATCGTGTCATTTTTTCATGGAGCGTTATCGCAATTATAGGCTTATCGATTGACGCTTCGAATAAAGATGCTTCTTTACCAAATCCGATATCATCAGAAATGATATCTAGGATTTTTAATCCCGACTTCTCTACAACACTTACGTAAGGGAATATTACTGATTGTTTCCCATAGTAACACTCTGCTTCTATTGTAAGTGCGTCACTTTTTTCGTTTAATGGGAGCTTGCGTGTCGAGCTTCCATTAACAAAAAATTTACTCATTAATATGTTTGTTAAGATATATCCTTCAGGATATTGTGCTTTTGCTAATTCATTATATGCGCGCCGGACATCCGACTCCGAGATACGTCCTGTAATTGGGACTCTTAACTGACGGTTTATGCGCTTGGTATGTACTCCAGGTACAACCAATAAAATGCGCTTTACAACTACCCCCAAGTTGCGAGATGCATTCTCAACAGCTTTTTTAATTGAATCTACAACATGTGTTTCACTCATAATCGTATATCCTGAGATACCCAGATGGGGAACACGTTCTACTTTTAAAATATTTAATCTACCATTGAAAAATTGTCCAACTAATAAGCGTACTTCGTGATCCGCAATTTCTAATGCTGCAATGATTTGTTTTTCCATTTGCGAACCTCCTTCATGCTTAGTATAATAATATCATAATCAAAGCTAAGATTAAAGGCATTAGGGCTTGACTTCAATAGAAATTTCACATTCATATTTTGTCTATTTTTTTTAGGAAACCTACTTGATTAAACATATCGCCTATGGTATAGTTACTAAGCGTTAAAGAATAGACAAGAAAGGGGGTTACGGTATGCCTAGAGTATGTTCAGTAACTGGAAAGAAAACCATGTCTGGAAACAAACGCTCACATTCACTTCGTGCAACACGTCGTAAATGGAATGTTAATCTTCAGAAAGCGACAATTATGGTCGATGGAAAGCCAACTAAGGTCCGTATTTCCGCCCGTGCATTAAAAACTATCAAAGCACAACAAGCTCGATAATAAAAATAACGGTGGATCACCGTTTTTTTATTATTGATTTGCTTGTATTATAAGTGCAGGGCCACCTTGAAGCGTCACTACCCCTACATCATCAAGAATTTCATTTGATGTTAGATAAGTATCACCAAAATTAACATCACGTTGATCAAGCGGATATTTGAATCCTTCAAGTGTAATCGTAATTGGTTCAAAAATAACAACAGATAAATAGTAATAATCATTTTTAGCGATATGGTGAGTTCCCTCATCATATCTTTTTATTTTGTTTTGACCATCGTACAAGGTAATCCGTGAATCGAGCATTGCTGTTACCACATTGCTGTATTCGTGATCACGGCGGCGCCCCAATCCTCCATAGACTACGATTTCATCATAGGCTCCTGCTTGCTTGTATGCAAACAAAAAATCAGTATCATCTTTCATTGGGTTGAGTCGGATTGTTGTGTCGGCATAGTTTTTAATTCGCTGGAAATCTTCTTCGCTAACAGAATCAAAATCTCCACATGCCAACATTACAGGAATGCCCTTGTTTAAACAAACAAGGGCCCCATAGTCAACACCGATAACATCACCTTCAACGGTTCCTTCAAAGTCCCCTAAAACGAGTGTGACGGTTCTCATAATAAAGAAATAACTGCCTTTTCAATATCATCACTGAAAACATAACTTCCAGCAACTAAAATATCTGCACCTGCCGAGCGTGCGCGAATACCCGTTTCGTCGTTGATTCCACCGTCAACAGAAATGAGATACTCGTAGTTATTTGATTGTCTGAATGCGTCAACTTCTTTGATACGATCCAACATTTCAGGCATAAAGGCTTGGCCTCCAAACCCTGGTTCAACACTCATAACAAGAACGATATCTACATGTTTAAGATATGGAACAATAAGCGAAATATCTGTGCCTGGTTTTAATGTGATTCCAGCTTTTATACCACGTTTTTTTAAATCTTTAACAGCAGCAATTCCATCCATGACATCATCAAAACATTCAGCATGAATCGTGATGGCATCGGCACCTGCATCAATAAATGCGTCAAAATACTGAACAGGGTCACTGATCATCAAATGGACATCCATCAATAAATCCGATACATGATCAACCTGTTTGAGAATACCAGGACCAAAACTAATGTTTGGCACAAAGTGACCATCCATAACATCAAAGTGTAACCACTTAGCCCCCGCTACTTCTACACGTTTAAGCTGTGTCTTCATTTCTGAAAAATCTAAAGATAAAACTGATGGCGATACTATTTTCATCCCCGTGTGTCCTCCTTGATTAGTTTAACTACATCCACATAATTTGTGTATCGAATTTTTGATACAGCACCATTTTCTACTGCTTCTTTGATTTTACAACCTGGTTCTTTTAAATGCAAACAATTACGATATTTGCATTGCCCAATATAAGATGTGAAATCTGGAATCGATTCAGCTAACATTTGAACGTCAACTTGCGAAAAGTCAAGTGATGAGAATCCTGGTGTATCAGCAATCCATCCGCCTGCGATTTCATAAAGTTGGTTATGACGAGTTGTATGGCGTCCACGTCCGAGTGCTTTAGAAATTGCTTGCGTATTTAACTGTAATTCTCCGTTAATACGATTCAATATACTTGATTTCCCAACGCCACTTTGGCCTGCAAGCACCGACAGTTTATCTTTTAGGATATTCTCTAAAGGGTCCGTTGGTAAATTTTGGCCCGTAAGAACCACTTGATAACCACGCGTTTGGTATTCTTGAATGATTTCATTTTGCGCCTCTTTTGGAATCAAATCAGCTTTAGATATGACAATGACGGATTTAATACCTTCGAGTGAAATCAAAAATATAAGGCGATCTACAAGTGTGTATGAAAAATCTGGTTCCTTCGCCGACATTACGATTAAGGTTTGATCTATGTTAGCAACCAGTGGGCGTATCAAATGATTCTCGCGTTCAAGAACTTCTTGAATCACCCATTGTTCCTCAAGAAACTCGACATGAACGTTGTCCCCTACAATGGGTTTTTGTCCCAGTCGAAGTTTTCCCATTGCTTTTGCAACATGAAATTCGCCGTCCATGTAAATCGTGTAATGGTTTGAAACGATTCGTGTAATTCTTGCTTTTTTCATACTTTACCTCATAGCTCTATTTAAGCAATTTTCTCAGTGCGTGCAGTTTTATGCACTTTGTTTACTCTACTCAGATCCTGGTTTGTTTGATCCAGAGTTTCCAGATTCAGGTTTTCCATTATCAGGGTTTCCGGTATCTGGTTTTTCGGGTTCTGGTTTTGTTTCAGGCTCCGGATTGGAAATTTTTTCGTAATAATAAAGTGTTACCGAACTTCCATCATCTTGAACATAATAGCTTCCTGCTAATGGATTCGTACGTTTAACAACATTGTACTCAAGTTCCTTAATCTCAGCGAGGCTAAGCCCTGCTTGTGGCAATAATTCGGTTCGCGTTACGATTCCCAATGCTTCAAGTTCTTGTTTGGCTGCCGCAACCGATTTACCCGTTACATCTGGTATTAAAAGTTGCATCTTTGAGCTTACTGTTAGCGTCAATTCGCGTCGTTGGTTTGGCACAATTTTATCGCCTGGATTTAACCCTGATTGACTAATTACAATTCCTGGAGCCATATCTTTTCGTGGCTCAGTTACTGTCTTAATTTCAACATTAACATCTTTAAGTGCTTGTGTCACGGCATCCACCGTCATACCAGTATAATCCCCTACTTCAAACATTTTTCCATGGGATACCGTCAATTTAATCTGGTCTCCTTTAGCAACAGTTGCGCCTTCACCAGGCTTTGTTGCCATTACAATGCCTGATTCATACTCGTCAGAGTAACTGTAACTCACAGAAGCATTTACATTTAATCCTAATTGTTCAAGTGCTACTTTCGCTTCTTCAACTGTCATACCGGTAACTTTCGGAACTTGTATATCAACTTTAGGTTTTGGTCTGAATAGAAACCATGCGAAGAGTCCCACCACAACAGCAGCGGCAACACTTCCACCAATTATCATCATTTTTTTACGTTTTTTCTTTTTGGCCTCGAGTTCAGTTTCTTCTTCAGTTAATGTTCCGAGCACACGTGTTCCTTGGTCATCTTCAGGTGTCTCAAACTCCCATAAGGGTTCATCAGCACGAGAAGGGTCTAAAATATCTGACAAGTCTTCGATAAATTCATCGATATTACGGTAACGGTAGTTTCGATTTTTGACCGTTGCTTTGGCAATAACATTTACGATTGAATTGGGCAAGCTCGGATTGAATTTTTGAACTGAAGGAAACGGGTCACGCATATGTTTCATCGCAATCTCGACCGGATTTTCCCCACGATATGGAATTTCACCCGTTAAGAGTTCATAAAATACGACGCCAAGTGCATAGATATCTGATTGCTTTGTTGCACCTTCTCCGCGTGAAAGTTCCGGGGCCATATAATGGACCGACCCTAATACCGAATCATGGCGTGTTAATTGGATTGCGTCGCCTGCAAGGGCGATACCAAAGTCGGTTAGTTTTACAGTTCCATCATCCTTGATGAGCACATTTTGTGGTTTGATGTCACGGTGAATTACTTGATTCGCGTGCGCAACTTGTAGTGCTTGTGCAAGCTGCTTGATAATTGCAACGGCTTCAAACTTATCCAAAGCACCACGGCGATGAATCAACTCTTTTAAGGTTGTACCTCGCACCACTTCCATTACAATATAGTGTTGCCCATTGTCTTCACCTACATCATAGACTTCTACAATTCCTTGATGACTAAGGCGACTCGCTGCGGTTGCTTCACGTTGAAAACGAAGCAGTGACACAGGGTCTGTGGACATTTCGCCACGCAGGCGCTTTAATGCAACTTCACGGTCTAAAACTGTGTCTTTCGCAAGAAAAACATCGGCCATTCCACCGTTTCCAATTCTACGAATGAGTATGTATCGATTCCCTATGATTTCCGTCATTTTTTGTCACCCTCCAACAATATTATCGAGATGTTATCATAGCCCCCAGAACGGTACGCCATTTCCATAAGTCGATGTCTTTTTTCTAGTATATTTCCTTCATTCATTATTTGTGTGATCATTGAGTACGGAACATAGCCGTGAAGACCATCACTGGATAAGAGAAGATAATCCCACCCTTTTTCAATGGTAATTGTTTCAAATGAGATTCTCTCATCGATTCCAACTGCATTCATGAGTACATTTCGTTTTGGATGTTTATCAATTTCTTCTTTAGATATTTGCTTACGACGGTACATCTCGTACGCATAAGTTTGATCTTCTGATAGTTGTGTTAAGTTTTGATTCTCAAAACGGTAAATGCGACTATCTCCAATATTATAGGCAATTGCACCATCTGATAAAATAACGCAGGCAATCATAGTAGTCCCCATCCCTTGGAATTCAGGGACCACTAACGATTCATGATACACAGCTCTATTTACTTCAGTAATCGCTTTATTAAACCAAGTGGTTACCTCATCTAGCGTCGTAAAGTATTTATGGTTTACAAAGGACTCCGCTAACATACGTGCGGCCATTTCACTAGCAACCGAGCCAGCATTAGCACCACCTATTCCATCACATACCATCGCTAAAAGGGCATTATGATTTTCTACAACTGCGACATTATCTTGGTTTTCTTTTCGTAATAATCCTATTTCGCTAATGCTTGTATATTTCACGGTTAGACCTCTCATTTCTTCTTGTCTATCTTAGTATTTACGTTGTAACTTGGCAATATAGAATCCATCACCCATGGTTTCCATGGGGTTCATGGTTTCATCGTGAAGCAACGTAAAGTTGTCATGATTCTCTAAAAACTCTTTAATTTGCTTTTCATTCTCTTTTCGATTCAATGTACAGGTTGAGTACATCAAGATACCTGATTCTTTCACCATCGGTGCAATGTGACGCAGCATTTCTTTTTGAAGAGTCACCAGCGTATCTAAATCTTGCGGATAAATATGATAGCGTAAATCGTGTTTGTGCGAAAGAACGCCCAATCCTGAGCATGGTGCATCAATAAGAATGCGATCGTATTGTTCCTTTGCTTGATATTCAAGTACATCTCGCGTGTGAATTGTCGCAATTTGTACATTTGTTCGTTCCATCAGTTGTCGTGTGGATGTTGCGCGCGATTCATATAATTCTACGCCATCAATAGTACCTTTATTTTCCATAAGCGCGGCAATTTGTGTTGTTTTTGTTCCCGGACCACAGCAGCAATCAAGAACGCGCATGCCTGGCTCCAAGGCCATCCGTTTCACGACTTCTTGAGAATTAACATCTTGAATTAAGAGGTATCCCTCATCAAGGTAGTTTGTCTTAAATAATTCAGCCTTCGCAATCGTATGCCCTCGAAGTGTCTCAAACACTGACGGATCCAAAGTATCAGTTGGTTTTAGTGTATTTAGGCGAACATACGCAGGTTTGATTTGCTGGCAGTAAATTGCGTAATCCAAGGCAAATGCCTCTGAATATTGTTTGCTTAAAAGTTTTAAAATCCATAATGGCATGCTGTACTGAATTGATGCTACTTGAAGCGTATCGCCTTCAATAGGTCGTTCGCCTCGCTTCATAACATTTTTTAAAACAGCATTAACGACACCCGCATAGCGGAATTTTTTTATTTTTTTTGCTAGGTCAACTGATTCATTTACGATGGCATAATCGGGAATTTTATCCATTTTGAAAAACTGTGCCAGTCCCATTTTAATAATTAACTGAATCTCTTTCGGGAGTTTCTTATCAATTAAATCTTCGAATTGATAATCGAGATATAAACTATGTTGTAATGTTGTGTACACAAGTGCACTTACAAACGCTTGATCTTCAGGTTTTAAATCTAATTCTTTTAACACAAGGTGAGCATGTCTATCCTTGAAGTAAACTTCAGATAGAACTTTGTAGGTTTCGGTTCTTCTCATCTTTATTCGAGCGTTAATGGATTAACATCAACACTCACTCCTGTTCTATTTATTTTCTTATACAACTCTAATGCTTGATGCGTTTTAGCAATCATAACATCGAGATCTTTTCCTTTTAATATTATACGGCTTCTGTGTCTACGATTCAAACGTCGTAACATGACTGGACCGATTTGTTGAATTTGTGGGTCTTCGATAAACGGAACGAATCCGTTTGCTGCTGCGAATGCTTTGTCCGCATCTTCATCACTAAATATTATTGAAATAAGGTAGCGATACGGTGGATAATTTGCGATTTGACGGTAGTTCATTTCAAATTTGAAAAAGTGCTTATATTTTTGGTGAATCGCTGTTTGAATCGCGTAGTGCTCTGGATTGGCCGTTTGAATCATGACTTCACCTGGATATTGGCCGCGTCCTGCACGCCCAGATGCTTGGAGTAACATTTCAAATGAAAGCTCTACTGCACGGTAATCTGTGTGAGCCAATGCAGTATCAGCATTAATAATTCCTACTAATGTGACATTCTCAATATCAAGACCTTTCGCAATCATTTGGGTTCCAACCAGAATATCTGTCTCGTGATTCATAAATGAATTTAGAATTTTCTCGTGAGCATTTTTTTGACGGGTAGAATCTGCATCCATACGACCAATTCGAGCCTGTGGGAATAATGCTTGTAAATGCTCTTCCAAACGTTGTGTTCCAACACCACTACCCACTATATTCTGATTTCCCTTCGTATTCGTATTGTGATGTGCAGCGTATCCACAGACATGACATTTCAAACTTGCTTCATCTTTATGATAATTTAATGAGACATCGCAATTCGGGCATTGAATTACCTCATTATTGACATCTTTAAGTAAGGTCATATACCCACGCCGATTCAACAACAACATAACCTGTTGTTTTTTTTGCAGGCGATCATAGATACCGTCAAGTAACGTCGGTGTCAGTAAATGAGATGCACGGTTTTTGAGTGCTTGACGCGTATCGATTACGGTTACTTTGGGGAAGGTCTGATTAACACGTTCTGGCAGCTCTAAAAGTGTATAGACCCCTTTTAAAGCTCTCGCATAAGTCTCTAATGCTGGTGAAGCGCTCCCCAAGACCAAAGGACATTTGTGATACTTACTTCGGTGGATTGCAACATCACGAGTGTGGTAGAAAGGTGTATTTTCTTGTTTATAACTACTGTCATGTTCTTCATCCATTACGATTAACCCTAAATTTTGAAATGGCATGAAGGCCGCTGATCGAGTACCAACAACAATATTGACGTCACCTCGTTTGACCCGCATGTACTGTTCATATTTTTCTTGGTCATTTAATGCGGAGTGATAAATCGCGACATCTTCACCAAAGCGCGTAGAAACACGATCAATCATCTGAGGGGTTAGCGAAATTTCAGGAACAAGAATTAATACTTGCTGTCCCTGACTCACAACATCATGTGCCAATTGTAAGTATATCTCTGTTTTTCCACTACCTGTTACACCATGTAGCAAGTATGTGTGTGCATTGTTAAAGTGCACCCGCTTCAGGATATCTGATTGAGCATCTGTTAATGCGTATTTAGCATCCTGCTGAACGATCGGCTTACTTTCGTAGATAACCTCTTGATCTTCGAGTGCAAGGATTCCTTTATCGATAAGATTACGGAAACCAGAATACATTTTTTGTGCTTCTTTTACAGGTATTGTTGTGTCCGTACGAAATTGATCGAGAAATTGTTTCTGAGTCAGTGTCAGTCCTTGAACATCACCATGCAATCGTCGAACTACCCGTTGGGTTTTAATACGCTTAGCGTTCGATTTAGGGCGTAATTTGTTGGGTAAAATTGTTTGAAGACAACGGATCATTGGAGCTATCGTTTGGTCTTTCATCCATTCTGCCAATTCAAAAAGTTCCCTATTTATTACCGGTTCGTCATCCAAAACTTCTATAATTTCAGCAATCTCATAATCCATAGGAATTGGGGGATATACTTGATTCACGAAACCAATAAGCTCACGGTTATTCATCAAAACCTTAACACGCATACCCGCTTTAACATCATGACTACCGCTTTGGTATGTCAGCGTTTTGTTTCCTAAAAAACTATTTTCTATATAGACATCAAGATACATGCTCATCCTCCTATAAAGACTTAAAACAACTCCTAAAGAGTTGTTTCAATGTTTCGCTTAATAATTAGTGCAACAGAGTCTGCTGCGAGTTGTGGGTTCTCATTGCAAATAACGTATCGATAGTGGTTCATCAGTTCCATTTCTTTACGTGCCTTATCCAATCGTTCTTGGATAACATCTTGTGACTCTGTTTGACGTCCTTCAATCCGTCGTTTTAATTCTTCCATACTTGGTGGTACTAAAAAGATACTCAAGGAATCTGGTACTTTATCAATAACTTGGCGAGCACCTTGTACTTCAATTTCTAAAAGTACATTTTTCCCAAGATCGCGTAAGCGGTCCACTTCTGCCATCAATGTACCATAGTAATTGCCAACAAACTCTGCATACTCCAACATTTCATCATTTTCAATCGCTTCTTTAAAACGTTCTTGACTCACAAAATAATAGTCTTTTCCGTCAATTTCACCATTTCGCGGTTTACGCGTCGTCATTGAAATTGAAAATGCAAGATTCAGTTCTTCCTTTTCAAAAAAAATCTTTCGTACAGTTCCTTTACCAACACCGCTTGGACCCGAAAGAATAATGAGTAATCCTCGTTTCATAAACACCATCCTCTTAAATATTTTTATTATTATACCACAGCTTCTCTCAAAATGCTTTTAAACTCGTGTATTTTACAGTGATTCTACGACAATTTAACACATTGAATTTCATACTTTTGAAAGATACTCCAATTCTACAGTTATTCTGTGCTTTGCTTTCGACACGCATACCGGTATGATATAATACTATCACTTGAGAGGTTGATACTATGGCTATAGATGGCGTTTTACTACATCGCATTGTTACTTTAATGGACGAATCGAGTCCAATCAAAATTAATCGCATTACCCAACCGTCAAACCACGAGTTTTTAATTCATGGTTTTGCTGGCAAAAAAATGAATTTAATGATTTCAACACATCCGGTATTTAGTCGGGTTCAATGGACCCGATCAAAACCTACAACAAACATTGACCAAACACACATGCTCACCTTGATGCGCAAGCATTTAGATGGTGGTATTATTACAAAAATTGAACAATATGGTTTTGACCGAATCATTGAAATCTATGTTGAACACCGTGATGATATGGGTGTGATTCGTCCCTATCGTTTAATTGTCGAACTGCTTGGGAAATACGCAAACGTTATTATTGTGGATGATAATGGCATTATTGTGGATGCCCTCAAACGAATCTCTCCCTTTGAGAATACGTCACGGGCAATTGTTAGTGGAAGCACCTATGATTATCCGCCACAATTTGATAAAAAGTCCTTCAAGGACTTAGCGACATATGATCCTGAGAGTGCATTACGAAACCAATTTAATGGTATTTCACCTTTACTTGAACGTGAGTTGACACATCGTCTAAAAACCGAAGATGCCGAAGCTATCGTTCAAGAACTGATGACATCCACAACCCTTTATGTTTATGATAATGACTTTCACATCATCCCGTTAACACACCTCAATAAACCATATCAAGAATTTCCAATCATGGAAGGGTTGGATGCTTTCTTCCACGATTTACAAGAACAAGACCGGATTAAAGCACAAACAGGAGATTTGGTTAAACTCATTCGACGTGAACTTAAACGTAGCAAACAAAAGTTACCGCGATTGTACGAAGATGTAGAAAAGGCGTTAGACAGTGATCATCTACGCGAATATGGAGACCTACTCTTCGCATTCGCAAGCACACTTCCAAATGGGCAAAACGAGATTACGCTTGAAGATTTTAGTGGCGACACTGTCACGATCCCTTTAGATCCTCGTTACTCAGGGAAAGACAATGCACGACTTTATTTCAAAAAATACCAAAAGGCAAAAACATCAATTCGTTATTTAGAAGAACAAATCAATAAGACTGAAGCCCGGATTCATTATTTTGAAGGGTTGCAAGTTCAAGTCGAACAAGCATCCGTCGAAGATGCACAGGAAATCCAAGAAGAATTAGTATCACAAGGTATTGTTCATCAACGACGCATTAAGCGACGTCAAACACAACAAAAGAAGAAAAAACCAAATTACACAACGATTGTGTATGACGATGAAACAACCATCTTCGTTGGTAAAAACAACATTCAAAATGATGCAATCACCTTTAAGCTTGCACGAAAAGATGACATGTGGTTTCATGCTGCATATGACTTTGGTGCCCATGTCTTAATCAAAACGCCCGAATTGGACGAACAAAAGATTAGATTATGTGCTCACCTTGCGGCATATTTTTCCAAAAGCAGACTGGGTAGCTCCGTAGAAGTACACTACACCCAAGCCCGTAACATCAAAAAAATTCCAGGTGGTCAGTTAGGTCTCGTGAGTTTATCCACTCACAAAAGTATCTTTATAGATCCTGATAAAGAACTCATTGACCAATACATCAACAATTAGAAACCATTTCATAGCAAACAACGCCATGTTATAATATACATAGAGGAATCAAAATGAAGGAGGCACTAAGAATGACACCATTATTATTGTATTTTCTTCCAGTTATCTCTATCATCTTTATGTATTTCGTGATCAAACATCTCTATATCATGCGTTGTGATGTTCGAGAAATGAAAGTGATGATGCAAGAAGCATTTGATAAGCAACACCGTCCCCATAATGATTTTGATGCAAACACGCAAGAAAAAGAGCCGGAATAATCCGACTCTTTTTTTAGGTTCTACATATTCTAGTGTTGGTGAGAAATCATCAACACTTTTTAATGCTTAATTTCGAACATAATAAAAGACATAGATGACAAACACGATATACTTAGGTTACTACACTCCAAGAAAGGTGCTA
>NZ_WTSY02000035.1 GCF_009828775.2 Erysipelothrix aquatica
TAAGGATACTATCTATTTAAGGTGTTTTCTGTCATAATGAAATACGAAATGAGGTAATTTATGAAACATACAATTAAAGTAGTCCGCGATGGTGAAGTTTTAGATACAGTTTTGAGCGCTGATCTAGCATACAGCCGGTCAAAAGTTAAATCATTACTAAAACATGAATGTATTTCTATCGACAATGAGGTCACAACACAGTTTGATGACCCTGTTTATGTAGGGCAAACAATCACAATCGTCTCACATAATCAACAACGCGATACGCCACTACAGATCTTGTATGAAGATAATGAAATTCTTGTCATCGACAAACCTTATAAACTCTTAACAGTTGCAACGAATAAGAATGAAGAACTAACCGCTTATCGGCTTGCAAGTGATTATGTTAAAACACAAAATTCTAAGAACAGAATCTTTGTTGTCCACCGCCTTGATCAGGATACGTCTGGCGTTCTAATGTTTGCAAAAAACGAGCGTGTCAAGAAAATGTACCAAGATGATTGGAATGGAGCGGTTCTTGACCGCACTTATATCGCGATTGTTGAAGGTCGTGTTCAAAAAGAAAATGATACGATTAAATCTTTCCTTCGTGAAAATAAAACAACACACATGTATTCAACAACTACTGGGCAAGAAGCCATCACACACTACAGTGTCATTCGTAGAAGCGAAAAATTTTCACTGCTCAAAGTCCAACTCGATACAGGCCGCAAAAATCAAATTCGCGTGCATATGTTGGATATTGGTCACCCAATTATTGGCGATCGTAAGTACGATGCGAAGACCAATCCTATCAAGCGTATGGGATTGCATGCTTATCGTATGATTTTGAAACACCCAAAATCTGGTAAAGTCATGGAATTCATCTCACCCTTACCACCGAAATTTAAACGCCTTACGCGTGTTACGGAACAACAAATCGAATCCATCTAATAAAAAAGTGTTGACCTTCAGATATGGTCAACACTTTTTTTAGCTCACTTTTTTCCAGATACGGTCATCATCACCTGGTGCCACAACACCCTTGTTTTTATAGTTATCAGTCGTAAGTAGTGTATATGTAGCCTCGCCATAACGCACGGAAACTACTTCACCCTGTAAGGACTTTGTATACAAGGCATTTTCCATATACTCGACATGATTCATCGGTGTCCAACCAACATCGATTCCAGGGACATGACCTTGTTTATATTTCTGATTCGCAATGTACACAATGTTCTCAAAATATACTACAGATTGTCCATCAAACGGGTTCTTAGGAATTACTTGAGTCTTAGTATACTTTCGATTCGAAAATGTAAGGTACGACGCAACCTGTTGCGCATTAAACGATCCATTTTTATAGAAATATGCTATATCTCCAGATACTGTATATCCTTCGTTTGGATGATTTTGCGGATTAAACGAGCCCAAATTACTGTTATAAATGGACATGACTTTGTGATTATACCACGCTAGGTCATACGATTTCGTTTCATCTATATCTTGCTTAATAAGATAGTAAAAGCCCTGATCATCTTGTACGATAGTACCTGCGGCATATCTATTTCCCGGGACATATTTGGGAATGGGATTTCCAAAAGGCGATGAAAAATCACCAATGTGCATTGAAATTTTCGATTTTTTGTGGGTTTGTGCAACATCAAATGTGTCCCACATGGCTTTGACACCCACCGTCATTGTGATCAGAATGACGATCATGAACAATGGCGTGTATTTTTTTACATTCATAGTTGGGACTCCTTATTGTGGCGTTACCGTGATGCTAATGTCAAACGCTATCGTAGATTCCTTTATAAAGTCATAATGCTCTTTCGTTGGCGGCATCCCAAGCTGAAAATCATGCTTAAACGCTTGGGGATTGCCATCGCCCAGGTAAATGTCACGAGTTGCACCAAATGATATTTCATTTACCCAATTCGAGTTTGATGTATCACGATTTGCTGTGATAGGTGTTCCCGAAAAGAGAATAAGATTGAGATAGGACTCATCATCTCGCTTTTCTGTGATTCCATCGATATTTTTTTCAAATCGAAAATTGCTATAAACAATCTGTAGCGTTCCTGGATGCCCTGTCGCAAAATCTGTTCCATCTTCTTCCCAAGATACTGAGTATCCTGTTTCTAATGTATCAACCGACTTTCCATCAACGGCTTTTCCTTTTGGAACAAGTGGTAGCTCTGTATTTTTAAATATATTTAAATCGCCAATTTGTGTTGATACGGTTACCGTATCACCGCTTCCAATTTTCATTGTATTTGTCTGTGTTACTTTTGATGGTGGTGATACAATTCCATCAAACCAATAACTCCACGTAAAGCCTGTTAACAATAACGCTAAAACAGATAGTGAAATTAAAGCAATTAACTTATCGCGTTTCATTACTTCCCCTCAATGATTCTTCTATTTGTTAATTAGTCTCGACTCAGATACCAAAAAACGACTTAAACACGCAATGTGTCTAAATCATCTTTTGGGGAATCTTCATCTTTTTCATAGTAGACATGTACTATGGTCAATACAATTGCAGTTAATGCGACCAAGAGAATTGGCACCGCATTGTTGTAAAGTGGGATAAGCAGATGACCTACTTTAGGTATTGTCATAACAACTTTTCCACGAATTTGATTACCGTGAATAATCCAGGTATCCATCGTTTCACTTACATTTGGTTTTGTTCTGTAGTTATTTCCATCAATTTCCGCAATATAATGTGTAACCAGCTCGAGTGTGCCGTCTCCATCTATATCGACATCAAAAGTAATAATATCATCTACCTTTAAGGTCTCGGGAGCTACTTTTTTGACAACAATTAAATCATTTACATTAATCACAGGTGTCATGCTGTCGCTGATAACCACATAGGTACTATGTTTAACGACATGCGACATTACGTTTGGAAAAAAACGTATTGCTCCAATTAACAACGCTAAAATAGCGATGATAAGGTAGAATGCGATAGATCCTACCTCACGTCGTTTAGTGGTTTCTTTTTTGTTCATACGTTTCTCCACTTCGTAACGCCCAAACTGTTTCATTTTCACCTGGTTTGATGTATTCACCAGTTTGAGGGTCTTTGTTGCTTTTCGTTCGCAGTTGATAAACAATATTTTTTCCATTTTCATTCATTACAACAGATACAGGGTATCCTTTGTATTTTACATACAGATAGTTTTCATTAAAAACTGGATCATTTAATGAAGTCCATCCTTTTGATTCACCAGGAACTGGTCGACTTGAGCCATCATAGTCTTGATTCGTGATGTAAAGCTTATCTTTGTACCACACAACTTGATTCTTCCCTTTAAATTTGGGATTTATATACGCCTGGGGATTGTTGCGATTCAATGCAACAGCAGCATATCCAGTTCTATAGCGTTTGGTAGCATCAAAGAGATAGGTTGTAATATCTTCATACATTATACGTTTTCCATCTTCAAACCGACTGATATGGTAGTCATTGAAGGTGTAAAAACCATGTAAATATCTGTGCGACACGTCTTCGGGTACCGAATCAGATAATATTCTGAAGGGGGATACGTCGTCAGGGTTTCGCGATGGTTCACGGTGAATTCCTGATTCGACTGGATTAACAACCACATAAATATCGCCTCGTGATTCGAATAATTCACCGATACGGTATTTACGATTTAAATCGTAATCTTTTAAGAGATCATAATCCTTCGTTAGTGTCATGATACCGAGGTAATCATGAATTGTAACAGAGCATTCGACAGTATTACTTGCTGAGCTAACGCCATATGATTGCCAATAACTATACGTTTTAGTAGATACAATTAAACATCCTAAGATGCTTAGAATCCCTATCAACACTCGCGCAATCATTCAATAGTACCTATAACGGAGTTACTGATAAGCGCACTTTAACTTTAATAGTCTTGTTTGCAATTGCTTCGTATTCTGATTTATTTTTAGGTTCATTCATAGTCACTGATAAACCAATTGGAGTACCTGTTGGATCATTCAAAGTAATTGTTGGCATCGTTTTGTCAAATGCTGGTTTGATGAGTGATGTTGCAATCTTGTTGTCAGTATGGTTAACGTCAATTCCATCAATGGAAACACCGAGAATTTCAGCTTTGATTGTTCCCTGTGCACCTGATGCAATTTCTTTACCGATTTGATTTTCAGTCCATGTTGCATTAATTGTTAGTGCAGCTTCGGGACTAAACGTTGAGCGTTCGCCTTCGGATAGTTTGTTATAAATATTAGCAGGAATCAATGGTTTCGTTGTTGATCCAGGAGCAATCGTTAACGTTGTTTCGACTTCTTGATTCTTAGCCGCTCCTAATACAACTGTGTTTTCGCCATTTTCAGTTAGGTGGGGTTTGATCGTACCAGCATTCCAGTATGACCATGTGTATCCTGTTAATAACAGTGCCAGTAAGATTAAGACGCTAATACTTACTTTCTTTGAATTCTTCATTAAAATAATATCTCCTTTTTTTCATACCTACCAATACTACCACCGTAAGTTGTTTATTTCAACTTATTTTCACAATTTCACTAACATTAGCTATAAATTTAATATTATCTTCATGTTTATGTATAAAATGAAAGATTATATTGTTTAAAGTGAAATCAAAATGAATAAACCTTACCCCTTTTTGGCTATGATACTTCGTATTATATCTGTGGATTTACGCCATTGCAATCATTTTGTCCTATTTGGAGTATATTGAAGTGTGAAATAATATCGCTATCTCGTTAGTTTCACTACCTTTTTTCACAAAAATAGTCTTTTCTTTGTGATATGGTTATAATAGAGAAAAAGGAGACACTTATGTTCTATAATCAAATCAATGAATCTACTGCATTTATTCAACAGATTACTGCGGCTAAACCCCGAATTGGGATTATTCTTGGAAGTGGTCTAGGAAGTCTAGTCGATGAAATGGAGGTTCACCATACCATTTCATATGCTGACATCCCCCATTTTCCGCAGTCTCACCTAGTCGGTCATGCCGGTAACCTCGTTTTTGGAACCATTGGCTCTCAAGAACTTGTCGTCATGCAAGGACGTTTCCACGCTTATGAGGGTTTCCCAATGAAAGAAGTAACCTATCCAATTTATGTTATGAAAGCACTTGGAATCGAAAGTCTCATTGTCACTAATGCATGTGGTGGTATTAACCCAACATTTAAGCCTGGTGATTTGATGATTATTGATGATTTCATTAATGGTGTATCAACAAACCCCCTCGTCGGACCCAACGATGATCGTCTAGGTCCACGCTTTCCTGACATGTCGGAACCTTACAGTTCAAAACTCCGTGATCACGCACGTCATACCGCACACGGTCTTAATATAGAGTATAAGGAAGGGATCTATACATTCTTCCAAGGCCCTTACTATGAAACGCGAGCTGAAATCCGCATGTACGGCAAGCTTGGTAGTGATGCAATTGGTATGTCAACTGTTCCTGAGACAATTGTTGCAAACTATCTTGGTTTAGACGTATTAGGCATATCTGTTATTACGAATATGGCCACTGGCCTTCGAACTGGCAAACATTCTCACGATGAGGTTGTTGCCATTGCTAACAAAGCAAGTCTTGATTTATGCAAATGGGTCACACAGATGCTTAACACTTGGGACTTTTAATTTTACTCACTATAAAGGGCAATACCATCGTCGGTATTGCCCTTTTGTCACCATTTATAATTATTTATGGTCTTACTTAATGTAAGATTTCATCATCCACAATGATTTTCCTAAATCTTGGGAAATCGCCGTAAAATGATCTGCAGTTCCTGGATCGTCATTTTCTTCTGCAAGCTTGATGACACGAAGCGCTTGATTGTTTAACGTTTCAAAATCAACAATCAAATGCTTAATACCTTCTATTGCCGTAATATCATGATCTCCAAGTTCTTTGATGCTTGTGCGATCAAGAATTGCTTTATAGCTACCTAGCGGACGTGATCCAATAACAAGTAAACGCTCAGCTACAGTATCAATTCTTTCTTCTGCTTCATCATAGAATTCGTCCATTTGTTTATGCATTGGGAAAAATCCTTCACCAACCATAAACCAGTGGATATTGTGAATCTTCATGCCGACCACAATTTGGTCTGCCAAAAATGTGCTAACTGCTTCATATAAATTATTCATATCAAATCCTCCTATACCTAAAGTATACGCCTTTCTGTGTGATAAGAAAATGAAAGTAACTTTAAACGTTTCGGTTTCGACTTATGATATAATTTCTTTAGAGGTGAGACCATGAAATATACATCATTTGAATGTCTAGGTACTACATTTTATATTGTTAAAGATGATCGAGGTGTGCGCTATTTCGGAAATAGTTATGCGGATTTCCAAAAGTATGCACCAACAGCTGTCGAGGACGCTCGAGCATTCGAACTTGAAGTGGATGAATTATCTCGTTATCAAGCAGGTACTTTAGATACTTTCTCGTGGAAACTTGCGCCACAAGGTACGGATTTTCAAAAATCGGTATGGCAAGTTTTAAATACCATCCCTTATGGCGTGACATGGTCCTATTCCGACGTTGCCATAGCATTGGGTGATGTTAAAAAAGTACGTGCTGTCGGAAGTGCTATTGGTAAGAACCCAATCATGATTGTTACACCATGCCATCGCGTCATTGGAAAAGATGGTGGATTGCATGGATTTACAGGAGGGCTCGATCTAAAAGTAAAATTATTGGATATTGAATCCAAGGAGGAACGGGACTATGAATCTCAAAGATAAACTAACTCCCATTCAGTTCGAAGTAACACAAAACAGTGCCACAGAACGTCCATTTACTGGAGAGTATGATGATTTTTATGAACGTGGAATTTACGTTGATATCGTGAGTGGTGAAGCACTCTTTTCATCAAAAGATAAGTACGATGCTGGATGTGGATGGCCATCATTCACAAAACCCATTGAGAAAGTTCATGAAATAGAGGACTTCACGCACAACATGCATCGTATTGAAGTGCGCTCTCTCAATGCTGATTCGCATTTGGGTCACGTTTTTAACGATGGACCACGTGAACAAGGTGGTTTGCGATATTGTATTAACTCTGCAGCATTGCGATTCATCCCAAAAGATGACATGGAAGCCGAAGGATATGGCGACTACTTAAAACTTGTTTAGGAGGGTAACCTCCTTTTTTTGTGGCTTGCTACTGCATCAATTCAAGCCTATAATAAGTTGTAAAGGAGATTATATATGAACACAATTATCGAAGATTTAGTTACTTTATTAAACATTAAAAGCCCTACTGGACATACAGAAGCTGCAATTCAATTTGTTGCATCAAAATTTGAAACAATGGGTTTGAAGACACGACTCACAAATAAAGGTGCTTTAATCGCTACATTACCTGGAATTAATGATGATGCGCATATCACGCTATCCGCTCACGTTGACACATTGGGTGCTCAAGTAAAAGAAATTACTGCGGACGGAAGTCTAAAATTAACACAAATTGGTGGTTATGCATGGACGACGATTGAAGGAGAACATGTTACAGTTGAGACATTGGATGCATCTTTTTATACAGGTAGCATTATCACAACCGTTGCCTCATCACATGTTCATGGTGCGAAAACGAATGCAACAGAACGTAACGAAAATACACTTATCGTACGCATTGACGAAAAAGTCTTTACCAAACAAGATGTCTTAGATTTAGGCATTCGTGTCGGTGATTTTGTTCACCTTGACCCACGAACAGTCGTAAGCCCTTCTGGCTTTATTAAATCACGTCACTTGGATGACAAGGCGTGTGTCGTTTCTCTATTTGGAATGGCTGCTTATTTCGTCGAAAATAATATCAAGCCTGCTCACACAACTCATTTCTTTATTTCAAACTATGAGGAAGTTGGTCATGGTGCATCTGCCGCAATTCCTGAAAAAACTGTAGAGTTTATAGCAGTTGATATGGCAGCTCCTGGTTCTGGGCAAACATCTGATGAGTACTCTGTCACCATTTGTGCCAAAGATAGCTCAGGCCCATACGATTACGAATTGAAGAAACGTCTTGTTACTTTGGCTCAAGAAAATCAAATTCCTTTCAATATTGATATTTATCCATTTTACGGATCGGACGGTTCAGCAGCATTACGGGCTGGTCATGATATCCGTGTTGGATTAATTGGTCCAGGCGTCGATGCTTCGCATAGCTTTGAACGCACCCATGAAGATGCGATTCAAGCAACTATTGATTTAGGAATTGCTTACTTAAAATAATAGTAAAAAACCACATTTCGCGTCATTGCTACGATGTGGTTTTTTTCTGTTCATGTACAACCATTGCAAGGGTTGCTAGACCTTCAACAACCAATATTATACCGATATGTTGCACATTCCATACCTTATATGAATTTCCATCCCGCACAACACCAAGCGGTGGTGTCGCACCAGCCGCAACATCCGTTGGACTTTGAGTCGTCACATAGGGTGGAAAATAGGTGATTAGCCCCACAAGTAGTGCCACAGCAATTACTGGGTAGATTTTTTTCATAAGACCTCCGGCCGTAACTAAAACGCAAAAGGAGCTTGTATACACAATGCTCCTTAAGGAATGACAAATAATGTTAGTCGTATGAGATAGATAATCAAAAAGGCTGAGACACCTACCACACTTAAAAATAGATACCGTTCTTTATGTGTCGACATGTATAAAATGATAACTAGCAACAGTAAAGGTGCCCAAAGAAAGAGTGGATGATACCAAAATGCATCTCCAAAATTTCCTTGAAGTGCAGCCAACCATGCGCGGGTCGTCCCGCAAAAAGGATCAGGTACACCCGTTATCGCACGAATTGGACAGGTATAGGGCGTTAGCATAAAGAATAAAGCATACGCAATCGCTGTCACCCCTAAGCCTACATACAGTCGTTGTGGTATTTTTTTTAAATCGCTAAACATGCTAGTAACGAAGGAATTCGTTCATTTTTTGATAGTTGATTTCACGTGTACGCTCTTGTATCAAGAATAGATCAATCAACCATAACACGCCACATCCACCTGCAGTAAATAGTTTTAATAACCCCATACCAATATCGCCAATGAAGAATCGGTCGATACCAAGAGTGCCCCCAACTGCTGAAATAATCAAGGATACGGTCGGATCCTTAAAATCTAATGTACTAACATAACGCATGCGATCTTCAGGCATGAGTCGTAGTCGTTGTACAATCTCGTGACGCTGTGAACTAGGAAAGTACTTCCCGTTGTTCAACATAAAGATGTCAATAAATTCATTTGTTTGTGTATGTGTTTCCATAGTTTACACCTCGTTTCTAATACCATTATATCTGTATTAGTTTAATAATACAACGTACATTTTTGTAAGATGGTTAGATTACTTTTGTTGGATTCAGTCTATTTTCTGGATCAAATGCAATTTTAATCTTTCGCATCATCTCCAAATATAAAGGTTGCGTCATTTTATGGAAATAGGGCTTTTTAATTAATCCAATGCCATGTTCTGCTGAAGGAAGTCCACCCAATTCTGCAATGCGATCGTAAAGTTTTTCCAGTACGATGGCTTTCTTTTCTGTCCACGCTGCTTGATCCAAATCACCACGCATTACACAGGTATGAAGATTTCCATCCCCAGCATGACCAAAGCTCATGAGTTGAACACCGTATTCTGCTTCTAAATCTTTTGTATATTCATATAATGTTGCGACATGGTTGATTGGAACTGTTTCATCCATGGTAACCTGCTCGGTATAGTTAACAACTGCTGCAAGTAAATTGTCTCGTAGTTTCCAGACATTGTGCTCGAGTTCCTCGGAATTGAGTGGCATAAATGCCATCGCCTGGTGTTCTGTGACTACACGCTGCAGTTCAATCTCACGGCTTGCAATCGATGTCTCAGTATCGCCATCAAGTGTAAGAAGTAAGTAAGATTTCCCAACTGCGACAGGGAATGTGATACCTGTTTGAGCAACACTTAAATCCATCATATCGCGCTCAAAAAATTCTAATGCTGTTGGGTCAATACCTTCTTGAAGAATTGCAGCAACTGCACGTGTCGCCAACGTCAAATCTTCAAAGGCAACGACATATGATTTCTTATATTTTGGTAGTGGAATTACTTTTAAATCAATTCGTGTAGTAATTCCGAGGGTTCCTTCGGAACCGATGAATAAATCTTTTAAATCATAACCCGAACTGGATTTTACATTAATACTTCCAAGTTCAAGTGTCTCTGCTGTTGCTAGAACGGTCCGAAGTGCTTTAACGTAATCACGTGTGACGCCATATTTAACTGCACGCATCCCACCAGCATTGGTTGCGACATTTCCTCCAATTGATGAGTTCTTTGATCCGGGATCAGGGGGATAAAAGTATCCTTTGGATTCTACATATTCTTGAATTTCATGAAGTTGAACACCCGGTTCGACTGTGAGTGTCATGGTACTTTCATCTAAGCCATGAATGCGATTCATGCGCGATAAATCAAGGACAAGTTCATGAGCTACAGGAGCGGTTGCACCTGAAAGTCCGGTTCCGGAACCGCGGGCTATTATTTTTAAATCATGGTGAATTGCATACTTTACTGCGGCGACTACTTCCTCATGGGTAATCGGATAAAGCACTGCGTGAACACCGTCACTTTTGCCAACGTAATCATCATTAAGGATTTCAAATGGAACTGCTTCATTTACCTTAATACGTGATGGGTCGTTGATGATTGCTTCTAATTTCATAGTTTACCTCCACTATACCCTTATTGTACTGATAATTTCTTTGCATTCCCACGAATTTGACTGAAAATTTTAACATTCGTTGTGCAATGATGAAATTTGATTTCAAATGGTTTTTCACAAATTTGTAGATTGCCAAGGAAGACCCTATAATTAATGAAAAGGAGGCGCTTAAGATGACAGAAAAAGAATTGATTGATCAGGGGTATCGCAAATATTCAGGTGAGACTATTGATATTTTCTTTAACGGCAGTATTTGTATTCACTCCGGAGTCTGTGTTCGTGGATTGCATGACGTTTTCGACACCAACCGTCGACCATGGATTCTTGCCGATAACGCACCCGCCGATGAAATTGCTGCACTCATTGATTCATGCCCAAGTGGTGCCTTAAAATACATTAGAAAGGATAAATAAGATGGAAATTATAAAAGGAAACGATCGATTTTACATTATGGATAACGAGCACGAAGTTGGTGCTGTAGAATTGTCCAGTGCTGGTGATTCACTCATCATCATTGCTTCAACCCACGTAGATGACGCATATAAAGGACAAGGCCTTGCTACCCAACTTATTGAACGTGTTGTTGAAGATGCCCGTGCGACTGGCAAGAAAATTATTCCCCTCTGCTCATTCGCTGTCAGTGAGTTTGAACGGAAACCCGAGTACCGTGACACATTAAATAATGCTTAACATTCTCAATGAGAATGTTTTTTTGATTCACCGCGTTATCATGACACTTATGCTATAATTTTATAAAGGACGGTATCTTATGGAAACATTCACAATGAAATCAACAATTCACGATATTTTAGACCATCCCATCGGAAAAGATATTGTATACAAGGTCTTACTCCAATTGGGTATCTCTCGTAAACTCATTGAAAATCCAGTGATTGGTAAACTCACACTAGAATCTATCCATCGCTTAGCGAAAGACCGCTTGGATCAAGCATTTTTTGACAATGCACTGCTGCTTTTGAACACTGAGACAGAATTGCCGCGCAATGATGGTGTGGATGCTGACGCGAAATGGTGGAAAGAGGCCGTTTTCTATCAGATTTATCCACGCTCGTTTAAAGATAGTAATGGTGATGGTATTGGGGATTTGCAGGGAATTATCGAAAAACTGGATTATCTAAAAGCACTTGGGGTTGATGCCCTTTGGCTCTCACCAATTTATGATTCGCCAAATGATGATAACGGATATGATATTCGCGATTATCATAAAATCATGCAAGATTTTGGTACAATGACTGACTTTGATGCCTTGTTAGAGGGGGTCCATCAACGTGGTATGCGTATCATTATGGATCTGGTTGTGAATCATACATCGGACGAACATGCTTGGTTCCAAGAAGCACTTCATGATCCCAACTCCCCCAAACGCGATTATTATTTTATCAGACCAAATCGTGATGGTACACCACCGAATAATTGGACTTCCTTCTTTAGTGGTCCCGCATGGAATTACTATCCCGAACAGGATGTCTGGGCTCTCCATCTTTTTTCTAAGAAACAAATGGATTTGAATTGGACGAATGGTGCAATGCGCCAAGAAATCACCGATATGGTCAAATGGTGGCTGGACAAAGGGATCGACGGTTTTCGCTTGGACGTAATTAATTATATCTCCAAACGAGACGGCCTCCCTGACGGAAGTAAAATTATTGGTGACATGATGGGCTTTACTGGCATTGAACATTATTTCTTTGGTCCTGACCTCTACCGCTACTTGAATCAACTCAATCGAGACGCTTTCGCACCTTACCATGCCTTTTCGGTTGGGGAAACTCCTGGTATTGGAATGGAAATGGCCAAGCTTTTGAGCGGTGACTATCGCCAAGCATTGGATATGGTATTCAACTTTGACCATCTCGAAACACCTGGACATGTTCGGTTTGATAAATATAAATATGACCTCAATTACTACAAAGCCTACATTGTGGACTATATGAAGCACTATGGAAATCATTACTGGATGGCACTCTTCTTCGAAAACCATGACAATCCGCGGATGATTTCTAAGGTGAATAAAAACCCTGTTTTCCGTGAAGCTTTAGGAAAATTGATTGCGACTTTATTGTTAACACTTAAAGGTACTCCATTCATCTTCCAAGGGCAAGAAATTGGAATGGTTAACCAACAATTCCGATCCCTTGAAGATTTCAGAGATGTGGAGTCCATTCAAAAATACCATGAACTCGTTCAAGATGGCATGGCAACCTATGAGGCTTTCAGTCATATCGTTGCAGGTTCACGAGATCACGCACGAGTTCCTGTAGCGTGGACAAAAGATGGCAGTTTCAGTACGGGTGAGCCGTGGATTCATAACGACAATCGCAATGCTCACATCAACGTTGAGGATGCGATGCGTGATCCACATTCGATTTATCATTTCTACAAAACTCTAATTGCATTACGAAAAAAACACCCAGCATTTATTTATGGTGATGTTGAATTTGTGTACGAAGCAACAAAAAATTATTTCGCATATTTTAGAGTCTATGAAGGACGTCGATATTTTGTTCAAATGAATTTATCGGAAACTACGATTTTGCGTCATCAAAGAACCGGAAACTACAATCCACTTCTATCAAATTATGTTCATCATCTTGACGTGATGCAACCTTATGAAATCAATATATTTCAAGTAAAATGAAAAATTGAGCTTAGCGCTCAATTTTTTTTGTTAGTACGTATTTAAGAGGCTCATAGCCCTCTTTCTCATAAAAGTTAATGGCTGCTGTATTTTTCGTCCATACATTTAAACGAACTTCAGTAAATGGTGCAGTTTCTGTTTGAGTTTCGAGATAGGCCATAAGTTGATGACCAATCTTTAGACCACGTGCCGCTTCATTAACACAAATATCATCGACAAAGAAAACCTCTCCATCCATCCATCCAATCATATATCCTTCTACGAGTTCATTATGTTCGTAGACCCATACACTCATCTGCGGATTTTGGATCAAACCTTGTACTTCAGTGACTGAGTATTTCGGCGTGTCTTTGGGAAAACGTTCAGGGTATAGATCATGATGATGATTCACAATTTGAACCAACAGTTCATGGATACGGGGTGCATCTTTATTCTCTGCAATACGAATTGTCATCTTATTCCTCTATTCTAAATTTGTTGCATGAACACTAATAACCGTACTCTTGAGGGCCATCGTACTTACGAATTCGCTGAATGAAAAACGGCGGTTACCTTGCACTTCAAAAATACTTGTATAAACACGTTCATTACCAAACATATCAACACGATAGTTGACTTGTTGGAATTGAACATCCATCGATTCAAAAACACGTTCTATATCGTCTAATGTTTCTTGTCCACCAATATACTTGACGTGCACGCGCTCTGAAAACGAAAGGTTTTGAAAGCGACGTGTTACAAATAAAATTAAGAAGAGGAAACCAAATCCCAATACAGCGATTTCATAGTATCCCATCCCCACGGCAAGTCCTAAACAGGCGACTGACCAAATTGATGCTGCGGTCGTTAATCCCGAAATGTTGCGTTTGGTAACGATGATGGTTCCTGCTCCCAGAAAACCAATACCACTGACAACCTGCGCAATAAGACGAGCAGGGTCCGAGCGTAAAACTCCAGTTAATTCTGGATAGGCAAGTGCTTCAGCAAGTGCTGTTGCTGCAATTTCTTGTTGAATTAAAGCTACGATTGTTGCTCCAACACCAACAATCATATGGGTTTTCAAGCCGGCATGTGCATTATTTACCTCACGCTCATAACCGATAATACCTGAAAATAATGTAACCATTGCAAGTCGTAATAAGACTTGTTCTACTGCCATAGTAATCTCCCTCCAAGATATTTCGAGTGTACTCTTATTATACCAAATATTGACCCTTTGTAGTTTACAATATACGTGATAAAATACATACATGAAAACTCTTAATCCATTCAAATATTCAAACGACAATAAGCGTTACTATACTTATAATTATTTCACCCAGAAAACGTACGGTTCCAAAGCATTTAAAGTCAGTATCGACGCTGGTTTTACATGTCCTAATCGGGATGGAACATGTGGCAGTGGTGGCTGTAATTTTTGTTCTGCACGGGGTTCTGGGGATATGATTCTCAAAGACCCAGATCTTGAAGCACAAATCGATCACTCCGAAGCAATCATGCTTCGGAAATGGCCTAACGCTAAAAGAATTGCTTATTTCCAAGCATACTCCAATACCCACGATAGCCTTGATGCTTTAAAAGCGTTGTATGATCCATTTTTTGAGGATGATCGGTTTGTTGGCATTGATATCGCCACACGATCAGACTGTCTTGACGATGACAAAATTGCTTATTTTGCCTCCAAAGCAAAACAGAAAGATCTGACAATTGAGATTGGTTTGCAAAGTATGCATCCAACAACGGGTGTATGGATGAATCGTGGCCATGACTTAGACTCCGTGGCATCATGCATTACCAAATTGAAAGTGGCCGGGATTCGGACTTGTATCCATATAATCAATGGTTTTCCAGTTGAAACAACAGATATGATGCTTGAAACGTGTGACTATGTTGCCCAGTTAAATCCAGATATGTTAAAAATTCATATGCTTCATATTATCAAGGACACCAAGCTTGGTTATCAGTATTCAAAGAATCCTTTTGAAATTATGTCGATGGAAACCTATGTTGATTTAGTCGTTCAACAACTTGAGCGTCTCCCTGAAACGATGGTCATTGCTCGTCTAACTGGTGACGGCATTGGATCTGACTTGTTAGCACCAGAATGGACGCGACGAAAAACTATCGTATTAAACGAAATCGATAAACTCATGCTTGCTCGCAATACGTGGCAAGGTAAATATTATAAGGAGCACTAACATGAAACACGCAGTACAAAAGGATACCACCCTCAAACAAAAGCAAGGTATTATTCGTCACGAAACCAGTGCCTCGCTTCGTCTCAATAAATTTATCAGTGAATCCGGGTATGCATCACGAAGAGGTGCTGACCGTTTAATTCAAGACGGTCTTGTCATGATAAACGGACAAGTTGCTGAAGTAGGTTCACAAGTTTTTCCCCAGGATACAGTGAGTGTTCGTGGTGAAACAATTAAAAAAGCGGATGATCTTGTCTACATTGCGCTCAATAAACCCGTTGGAATAACAAGTACAACTGACTCCAAAGACCCTAGCAACATTGTTGATTTCATGAACTATGAGTCAACTATCTTTCCAATTGGTCGACTTGACAAAGATTCGTATGGTTTAATTTTGATGACAAACGATGGCGACATCGTAAATAAAATTTTACGGGAAGAGTACGGACATGACAAAGAATATATAGTGTCTGTTCATAAGACTTTCGATCAAGAATTTATCAATCAAATGCAATCGGGTGTCGAGATTTACAATCAAGCAGCACACACCCATGAAATAACTCAAGCTTGTGACGTTGAACGGATTGGTCCCAAAACCTTTAAAATTATTCTCAAACAAGGCTTAAACCGCCAGATTCGTCGCATGACAAAATCCCTCGGATATCGTGTTACATCCCTAAAACGCATTCGGATTATGCATGTTTCTTTGGATAACCTAAAACCAGGAGAATGGCGTTATCTTACTGAGTCTGAACTCATCGAAATGAACCACCGCATTTCCCAATAAAGTCAAAACACCGCTTTCGCGGTGTTCTTTTTATTTAACGATGTATTGTGCGTAGCGTTCATAGTCCTCTTGGGTTAGTACCACTTTGAAATGAGCACCCTTTTCATCATACTCGATATCTCCAATATCATATGTGGACGCAAAATAATCTAAAATACCCAGATCTTCAAATTTTAAAAATACGGATGCTTTCTTAAACTTGTCTGCAAGTGCATCTTCAATCAAGTCAATCAACAAATCGATATCTTCCGGGTTATGAGCACTCATATATACACGATTTGACATCGTATATCCAACAGGATAATCTACATCGGATGCAAGATCCACCTTATTATAGACAGTGATGATAGGTTTATTGAGAACTTCCAAGTCACGCATGATTGCTTCGGTGGTATCCATTTGAATATCTAAATCTGGATTGGATGCATCCACGACGTGGAGAATGACATCCGCAAAACGAATTTCTTCAAGTGTACTCTTAAAGGCTGCGACTAACGCATGGGGTAAGTTGGAGACAAATCCAACTGTATCTGTCAAAAGAATGGACTGATTGTTGTTTAAGCGCGCACGTCGCAGCGTCGTATCCAAAGTGGCGAAAAGCATGTCTTTGGCTTCAACTGTTTTCGTTTCTCCACTATGAGTGAGAATGCCATTCATGATGGTTGATTTACCCGCATTGGTATACCCAACTAAAGCAATAATTGGAAGACTTGATTTAAGGCGTTGTTTTCGTGTTGTTTCACGATGCCCTACAACCTTCTCCAGTTCGTTTTGGATATGGGTAATATTGCGTTGAATGTGGCGTTTGTCAGTTTCTAATTTTTGTTCTCCAGGACCTCGTGTTCCAATTCCACCACCTTGTCGTGATAAATAATCACTGTAGCCAACAAGACGTGGTAAACGGTACTTTAATTGTGCCAATTGGACTTGCAGCATTCCTTCCTTAGTATTGGCACGGCCAGCAAATATATCGAGAATGAGATTAGTACGGTCGACAATTTTAACACCAATCAGTGCTTCGAGATTACGTGTCTGCGATCCCGAGAGTTCACCATTAAAAACAACCATGTCGGCTTCATAAGCTTCCACCAATGCCGCTACTTCCGCAACTTTACCACTTCCAATATACGTGGCACTGTCGCGACGTTCGCGTGCTTGTGTTGTCAAGGCCATAACCTCTGCTCCTGCTGCATCAACAAGATTCGCAAGTTCTTGCATCGATGCTTCAATACGATAATCCGATTTCGCAAAGTCAATCCCAACAAGGATTGCCCGTTCTTTTCTTTCTTTAGTTTCCATAATCAATGTCCTGTCTATTGTGCGTCAACACAAATGTAAATGTGGTTTCCTCGTGTGGAACACTTTCCACTATTATATCAATCATATGACGTTTCGCAATCTGTTGTGCGATTGCGAGGCCAATTCCATTACCTAACTCATTGTGTGTTCCTTGATCTTTATAGAAACGATTAAAAATATGCGGAATTTCTTCCAAAGCGATCCCTTTACCTGTATCCGAGATACTTAGCATATCCCCTTTCTGTTGAAGGGTAACGGTCGCATGCGGATCTGAAAATTTTATAGCATTATCAAGAATTATTGTGATCATCTGCCGTAATCGCGCATAATCACCATACAGAGCAAATGGTACTGTTTCTTTTTCATAGCTTATTTCTATCGCTTTTTGTAGCGCAACAGGACGTAGTGACCGTATTGCGTCACCCACAATATCATGCAGATTTACAACGTCTTTCTCTAACACAAAGTCGGTCGTATTTAATTTGGAAAAATCAAGCAAGTCATTAATCAATTTCTGTAAGTGTATCACTTCTTGAAGCATGTTTTCTTCATACTCTTCACGTTTTTCAGGTGTTTCCACTTGACCATCACGCATCGCTTCGAGAGACCCTCGTAAAATTGTGACTGGTGTTTTTAATTCATGGGAGATGTCTGCAAAAAATTCGTGTCGCATGTGGTCAAGACGGTCTCGAGCCTGTGATGCTTCGTTCAAACGTACGGCTAATGTATCAATGGATGCCGCAAGTTCGCCAATCTCGTCATGTTGATGCACATTGGTTTGTACAGTGTAGTCTTCCATGGCTAACGCTTTTGATGTTTCACTCATCCGTTTCAACGGTCTTACAAATCGAATGGATAGGAAGTAAGCAACAACAACCGACAGCACCAATGCAACAGCAATGTTAATGCTTAAAACATGATACCCATGTTGAATAACTGCATCAATACCAGCAATTGGAGAGTGAACAAGCACTGCACCTACAATTTGACCATCACCATTTTGTACTGGAACACCGACAGTCACTGACTCCGAATTTAGCATTTCACTAAAGCCATCACTATAAACGGTAAACCCAGATAAAGCTTGCTTAATCATTCGTTCACTATCTTCTGGCAAGTCTGAAAGTTGGGTTGTGGCATTATTATGGCCTTGACCCCTACTGATTGATTTCATTTCCTTATCAACGACCCAGACTTCTCCAACCGTCGATGCTTCTAGCGATTCTAAATAAGTGCTCAAGTCACGATTCCGCATCATTGAGCCATGTTTGTTATTTGAACTGGAACTCTCAAGGTAGGGCGATACCGAATTCGCAATTGTCTTTGCGCGAAATTCCAAGTCTGTACGGGATTGATCAAGGGTTGATTGCCGAAACATCATGGAGAAGGTCACACCAATGATAATTGCAAAGACTAGTAACGTAATTGCAAAATAGCCCACTAATTTTTGTGTCATTTTATAGTGCATGGTGATTAACCTCAAACTTGTAGCCAACGCCCCAAACCGTCGCAATTGACCATGTTTCCGATTCATACGGAGAAAGTTTAGCACGGAGTCGCTTAATATGAGCATCAACAGTACGGAAATCGCCATAATAATCAATTCCCCACACACTATCTAACAATTGATCACGCGAAAATACTTGATTCGGATGCTGCATCATGGTCCACAATATTTCAATTTCTTTTTTGGTTAGTGACACTGGCTGATTCGCAACGCTCACCTCAAAATCATCCAAGTTTACACGCAAGGTGTCATAGGTAATTTGGTTATGCGTATCGCTTGGTCCAATACGGCGCAAAATTGCCCGGATGCGAGCCATAACTTCAGCTGGTACAAACGGTTTCACAACATAGTCATCTGCCCCCATATCCAAGCCCATGATACGGTCATAGTCATCCCCGCGAGCTGTAATCATGATGATGGGAACATTCGATGTTTCTCGAATCGTTTTGCATACTTCAAATCCATCTTTAAAAGGCATCATCACATCAAGCAAAATCATCGCAAAACTGTCCTGGGCAAAGGCATCAAGAGCCTCATTTCCATCACGTGCTTGAATCACTTCATAACCTTCTTTAACGAGATATTCATTGAGTATGTGTCTAATTTTATCGGAATCATCCGCAATCAATATTTTTTTCATGTTTATCACCTTGTGACTATCGTATCATATTGTATTTCGAACTCTGTGACTTTTAGACTCATTTTCGTCATATTTGTCATGGTTTCGTCATAATTACTTGTTAGGATGATGGTGTAAGGAGGAATGGAGCACATGAAACATTCAAAACTGAAAGTTATTGCTGGGGTGGGGGCACTCTTTATGGGAAGTGCATTGTCAATGAACGCCATTTTCGCGGCCGATTCGACAACAACCCCAGAACCAACAACACCAACTCAAGAAGTTCGTGATGCAACGTGGGGACATCATAATGAGGATCATCCCATGAATTATGATGGACATCGCGGTATGCACCGCAATGGAAACAATGATTCCACGAGAGCACCCGAACAAGCACAACAATGGCATGAATCTCGTGGCGAACGATGCCACGGCAACGGACAAAGCGGCAACGGCTCACATCGTGGTTGGAATCAATAAAAAAAATCTTGGTTAATCCAAGATTTCTTTTTTCGATTCGAGTGCACTTAGCACAAGGTTTAACACGATACCACAAATGGCTGCTAAGCTCATGCCACTTAAAGTTGTCTGTGGTGTAATTTTTAACGTTGCGCCACCCAAGCCAATTACTAGCATGGTTGAGACAATCACTAAGTTTTTCATATTTCCTAAATCTGTTCGATCTTTGATGAGTACTTTGACGCCATTGGATGCAATCAATCCATAAAGAATGATTGTCATACCACCAATTACTGCCCATGGAATACTTGAAATAAATGCTTGTACGTATCCAAGGAAGCCAAGGCAAATCGCAATGATAGCAGCTAGACCGATAACCCAAACCGAACCGACACGTGTCATCGCAATAACACCCGTGTTTTCACCATAGGTCGTATTTGCTGGTCCACCAATTGCAGCGGATACAAATGTCGCAATACCATCACCGAGAATTGTTTTACTGAGACCTGGTGTTTCAAGGAAATCTTCATCAACGATTTCCCCTAACACGATGTGATCGCCAATGTGTTCCGCAATCGTTACGAGTGCAAGCGGAGCAAAGGCAACAACTGATGAGAAATCAAGTTGATACGAACCAACGAATTTAAAGTTTGGAATTTGGAAGAACGAATATCCAGTAAAGACCTGTGATAGATCGACCAATCCTAAGACCACGGCTGAAATGTATCCAACAACGATGGCTATTAAGAATGGAACAATTTGCAAGAATCCTTTTCCACGCATCGAGATTACCACAACGGTTGCGAATGTAATGAAAGCCACTAATGGCACTTTCCACGCTGCACCTGCAACACCAACGTATTTCCCTTGTTCGAGCAAGATATCGATACCCATAAGTCCTGTTTCTTGAACTGCGGTTGGTGCGAGTGACAACCCAATGATCATAATCATTGGACCAATAACAACTGGCGGCAATAGTTTACGAATCCATGCTGATCCTGTAAATGAAATAATAAATGCAATTAACACATAAATAAGACCGACGGTCATTAAGCCTACATACGCGCTTTCTGGACCACCAGTTACGGCGATTGCAGTTGCGATACTTGAAATATATGCAAAGCTACTTCCTAAATAAACCGGAACTTTAGCTCCTGTACAAACAATGTAGATTAAGGTTCCTATCCCACTTGCAACCAGCGACACCCCTACATCTAACCCCGTTAGAATCGGGACTAAAATTGTCGCTCCAAACATTGCAAAGACGTGTTGAACACTTAATACAAACCACTCGAGTTTTGTTTTTGGTTTCTCAGAGATTCCAATTAACAATGACTGCTTCTCCATAAAAATCTTCCTCTTTCCTTTGTAGTGTACGGTTCCATATAAAAAGACACCCTAGAGTGCCTTTAAGTTATCGGTAGCCAGCCTCACAAAAAATTGTAAGCGAAGATTTGCGTACCTTATCAAGCTCTCTGTCTTGACTTAAAGGACCTATACTATGGTCAGTATACCATACACTTAACTAAATTGAAACGAGGAATTAGATATGAAATATAAAAAAATACTTATTGCAATCACGACCTTTACTTTTGCATTTGTCGGTGCATGGTTCTTATGGGGATCAAACAAACCAACCCAAACTGAATTCTTAGCGAACTATCAACTAGAATCTATGGATACACAATCATTAGTGAATTACCTAGAATCCAACCCTAATAAGCCTGATGATTTACAAGCACAGATTTCCCCTTCAACTTTAAGCCTCCAAAACGATAAAGATAGTATCAACATTGATCTTGATAACGAAGACTTCTATCTCTCATTTGCACCTTATATGGAGCAAACACATCCTTGCTTTAATCATGTTCCAACAGGTTGCCAAGGTGAACTGCCCAAACGGGAATTCGAAGTTCTAGTAACCCAAGATGATGGCACGATACTTTTCGATGATACGGTAGAAACAGCGGCAAATGGTTTTGCCGGTATCTGGTTACCCCGTGATATTGAGGCAACCATCACAGTTACCTATTTTGACCAAAGTGCCTCTACCACATTCACAACACAAGACACAGACGGCACTTGCCTCACAACACTTAAATTAGTATAAAAAAGGCTCCTGACGGAGTCTTTTCCTAAATTCAAATCTCAACCGCACCACCAAGGTGCGGTTGTTTTTGTATAATAAAAGGAGCCCACCCGACTAAAAGGAGCTCCCATATGAAGTATAAGCAATTAAATAAAAAAATAAAAGACC
>NZ_WTSY02000036.1 GCF_009828775.2 Erysipelothrix aquatica
GGTCTTTTATTTTTTTATTTAATTGCTTATACTTCATATGGGAGCTCCTTTTAGTCGGGTGGGCTCCTTTTATTATACAAAAACAACCGCACCTTGGTGGTGCGGTTGAGATTTGAATTTAGGAAAGAAAGTCACGCTGTGACTTTCTTTTACGTGATACCACGGATGGACTAATGCTCTCGAAGCTTAAATGTCTTATGTGCAAACAAGCGAACCAAGATGGTACTAATAACAATAATCACAAGACTAAAGACTGTAATTACGATATCAGCGGAAGCAAGCGATGCAACCATATTGTTGCTATAAACAAAGAAAATGATGGCGAACTCAGCAATGTGATAGGTGATACTTTTAACTTCCATATCACGGTTGTACGGTTGTAAGATATAGTATAAGAAAAGATGAACCGTAGTGTACAATGCTGAAAGTGATAATAAACTAATGCAAAGCGGTATAAAATTCGCAAACTCAAAACTGAGGAGTCCAACTATGTTCCATAAGATAAGACCGAATAGTACTGCAAAGACAGGTACAAAGTTAATAAGTATTAAGATTCCAAGTCGAGAGAGATATTGTTTCCATATGGTCTCTTTGCGACGGTAAAAGGCATAATGGAGTAAACTGTAATCAGCATTGAGAAAACATGCGCGCGTAATTTTTTTGGTTACATTAATGAAATAGAAGACGAGCATGAATTGACTGATTAGAGTGCTGTTGGAACCCACGATTGTTTCGAAAAAATTGGGGCCAAACAAATAAACAGAACCTACTTTGATAAGAACCCCACCAACTACAAAGGCAACGATAATTCGAAGCATCCAAATAAGTGGTTTATACCACATCCGCCGATGCCGCAGGAAAAAGGCAATATTGAGAAGTTTATATCCCGTGTAGCGATGACTTAATTCTGTATCTTGATTTACTTTTAGGTCATCGATGCGGAGTTCTTCCTGCGTGAGTTCTTTGACTTTCTGTGATGTTTCCGTACTGAGACTCATGTTTTGTGTCATGAAACGATTGACGGCAGCGGGGTCAGCATTTCGTTTCGTATAACGCATGCTCCAGATACTCAATGCAATCATGAGTAAACTAAGCAGAATATAGATAAAATTCAGTGTTGCGGGTAGGAAAAGCAGTAAAAAGGGAAGAAGACCCGTAAGCACGGAAATGATAAGCTCGTAGCGCATCCGCATCTTCTTTTCGTGGCTGTTGAAGTAACGAATGGTGAGAGCTTCTCCCAGATACATGGTAAAGCAAGGCACCAATAGCACAAATAAAGCCATAATAAGAGCATGGTCGTATCGTAAAGGCCAAAGTGTGACGCCCGTCACGATACTTGCCATTACACCAAGTAAGATGCGGTCGTAGGTGCGTTGTTTCAATGAGTACGCGTAATAATCTGTACTCGGTGTCTTAAACAGCGTCAACAACATCCATTTTGACTTTGAATCTTCGAGGATCCGTGTACTGGTAATTGAAAAAGCATTAAAGGCGGTAAAGTAGATGATAAGTGACATCGAAGTGTCATTTAAGATTGCTAAAGGAACCGTATTCGCTAGTAGAAAGATAACAGCGAGATAGATTGCTTTCTTCGCAAGACTTGTCAAAAAAAGGATACCATTTGCCAATTTTGCCAACTTTTTTTTGATGTCTGCGTCGTAGTAAGCATAAGGACTCATTAAATTATTAAGAACAGGAATCTTCCGAAGGTAGAAGATTGCTTGGTTCATAAACAATGTAGCGCGAATATCAGAGAAAATTTTGTTATTCATGATCTTCTCGGAGAATTTCCACGATTTCAGCTTCGAAACCTTCACTGTGAAGCTGGTCGGTATCTAATTGTTGGAGTGTTCCCTTATGGAGAATGACAACCTCATCACAAATATCCTTCGCAATTTGTAGAATATGTGTTGATAGAATCATGATACAGTCGTGTTTGAGTTCAAGGAGTAAGTTCTTGATTTCAATCGAAGCAATAACATCAAACGATGTAAGCGGCTCGTCAAGAAAGAGAACGGTAGGCTTCAACATAATAATACTAATCATTTGAAGCTTATTACGCATACCAAAAGAATACTCTTTGATGAGTTTATGTCGGTCATCTGAGGTGAACTGAATCCGATCAAAATAACCATCAATATCTTCACGTTTGAGCCCTTTATCTTTATGAATATCAACAAAGAAACTCAAGAATTCAAAACCAGTCAAAAATTCAGGAAGCATCGGCATTGCATACACATACCCGAAATCTTGTTCAGAAATAGTATGGGTTTCATCGAGATAAACGCGACCTGAGTCAGCTTGCATTTCCTGGCTAACACAGTTAAAAAATGTTGTTTTCCCACTTCCATTCCTTCCGAGTAGTGCATATATTTTTCCTTTTTCAAAAGTTGCATTAATGTTTTTTAGGACATGATTTTGGTCAAAGCTTTTGTTTAAATCTTCAATCACAAGTTTCATAAGCGACTCCTTTGTGTTATATTGTTGATACAATGATACGATAATGCTATAGAGCAGTCAAGAAAATATAGAGATGGTAAGGGTAATAAACTATGAAAAAAGAAGATCCAGTCTTAGATGTGCTAACGCGTGCTCATTTCTCAGAAGATGTCTTGCAACTTTGGGATCATCAATCACCAGAATCAGAAGCGGAAACAAACTTGCTTGAGATGCTTGTTAAATTGGAGTCACTGATTGACACGTACGCAATGAACGGTATCCCGCAATCAATTTTAATTGATAGTCTTAAAGATTTTAGATATCGGACAAATCGCCATAATCATGAAATGGGTGGCGTAGGACTTTCGAAGCATGACGTGCATTGGTTGCATGATTATTTGAATTTCAGGTTGTTTGACCTTGGTTCATTGCGCTATCAAATCTTTCCGTTTGATCGAACTTATATTGAACGTGAGGGCATGGATTCCCTTCCACTAACTCAAGATCAGAAAGATCGCTTTCAAGACGGCGATATATATCTTAATATTCATATTATGAAAGGGGCAGATTTATCCCCAATCGCCATTGATGCTTCGCTGCAGCAGGCTCGTGAATTCTTTTCAAAATACTTTCCAGAGCTCAATATTAAAGGCTTCATCACCCGTACTTGGCTAATTTACTCGAAAATGTCCTATCTTTTGCCTTCAGAAAGTAATATTGTCAAATTTGGTCATCGTTTTGAAATTATTCAAGAAGCACCCATTCAATATCAAATCCTAGAACGTGTCTATGGAACACAAGATTTAGAGGCGATAGCCAAGATGCCAAAGAAAACGTCACTTCAAAGAAACATCTTAAATAATTTAGAGAATGTTGGAGTATCGTTTGGCTACATCCCTTTTTAAACAGATGCGGACTGCGTTATAATAAGGCTATGAACAAAAGGAGCAAGCTATGAAACAAAAAGAATATTTCATTGAGCATCTTAACCTCGAAAAACATGTGGAAGGAGGTTGGTTTGCGGAAACTTACACTTCGGATAAAGCGGACGATGGCAAACCAATCGCATCGAGTATCTATTTTTTATTGGATGAGACGAATTTTTCTGCTTACCACAAGCTTACATCTGACGAAATTTGGTACTATCACTACGGTTCAAGCTTGCATGTCTCGATGATTGATTTAGAAGGAAATTTACATGACATCAGAATCGGACCTAATCTTGAAGATGGAGAAGTGCTTCAGTATACGGTACCCAAAGAATGGATTTTTGCATCCTATGTTGAAGCGGGATTCAGTGTTGTCGGATGTATGGTTGCACCAGCATTTACGTACGAAGACTTTAAACTGTACTCTTATGATGAACTCGTATCACGGTATCCACAGCATCATGAGATGATTCGTGCTTTAACGCGATAACCTTGCGCTTGCTTAGCAAGCGTTTTTAATTGCGCATTCATCTCACAAAAACGTATCCTTTTTGGTCATAAAAGGTATGGGTTAATGATATTTTTATCATGAAATATGATACGATATCGGAAAAGAAAGAAGGCAATTCTAGAATGAAAGCAATAATTACCGTAGTCGGATCAGACCGTGTTGGAATCATTGGAAGTGTTTGTACATACCTTGCGAAAGAAAATATTAATATTCTCGACATTAGTCAAACCATCCAAAGCGAGTTTTTTAACATGTTGATGGTTGTAGATATTACCGCAGTTATCGATCACTTCGATACTGTACAGAAGGCGTTAAAAGCACAAGGCCAAGAAATAGGGGTCGAAATCTCCATGCAACGTGAAGAAATCTTCTCGTCAATGCATAGATTGTAGGTCAATGATGATAAGTACAAAAGAAATATATGAAACACAAACGATGATTCTTGAGCAGAATCTCGATGTTCGCACAATTACGATGGGGATTAACCTCATGGACTGTGCCGATGAAGACGTTGATGCATTCAATGACAAAATTTATGCGAAAATTACGCACCGTGCCAAAGACTTGGTCACAGTATGTGATACGATTGCACGCGAATACGGTATTCCTATTGTCAATAAACGTATTTCAATTACGCCAATCGCGATAGCTGCGTCGGCATGTAAAACCGACTCATATGTCTCCATTGCGCAAACACTTGATCGTGCTGCAAAAGAAGTTGGCGTTGATTTTATTGGTGGATTTTCAGCACTTGTTGAAAAAGGGATTACGCCATCCGATCAAATTCTTATAAACTCAGTTCCTGAAGCACTTGCGGTGACAGATCGTGTTTGTTCGAGCATTAATATTGGGTCGACACGTGCTGGTATTAATATGGATGCACTCTTACAAATGGGAAATCTTATTGTTAAAACGGCCGAACTAACGGCAGATCGTGACAGTATCGGCTGTGCTAAGTTTGTTGTTTTCTGTAACTCTGTAGAGGATAACCCGTTTATGGCTGGAGCATATCATGGCGTAGGCTTAGCAGATACGGTCATCAATGTGGGAGTTAGCGGTCCGGGTGTCGTCAAGAAAGCGCTTGAGAATGAAGATATTTCAAGTTTCGAAAATCTCTGCGAAACGATCAAGAAGACAGCATTCAAAATTACGCGTGCTGGCCAATTGATTGCTCAAGAAGCATCTCGCCGTTTGGGTTACCAATTTGGCACCATCGATTTATCACTGGCACCAACACCTGCTATTGGTGATAGTATTGGAGAAATTTTCCAAGTGATGGGACTGGAACAACCGGGTGCGCATGGTACAACCCTAGCCCTTGCATTGTTGAATGATAATATTAAAAAAGGTGGCGTCATGGCTTCATCCCATGTTGGCGGATTATCGGGTGCTTTTATTCCTGTTAGTGAAGACCACGCCATGATTACAGCGGTTGAAAAAGGTGCACTGACACTTGACAAGTTAGAAGCAATGTCAGCAGTTTGTTCGGTTGGAATCGACATGGCCGCAGTCCCAGGGAAAACGAGTGCAAACCAACTCTCAGGTATTATTGGTGATGAATGTGCAATTGGTTTTATTAATAATAAAACTACAGCCGTCCGTATTATTCCTGTCATCGGAAAAGATGTTGGCGAATCGGTAGTCTTTGGCGGATTGTTAGGACATGCGCCAATCATGCCAATCAATGACTTCACGAATGATGCATTTATTTTACGCGGAGGCCATATTCCAGCACCAATCCATAGCTTTAAAAACTAAGAAAAGACTTCAATGTGAAGTCTTTTGTTTTTTTATAATTGGAATCAAAAATTAATCAAGTGAATCGACGTTGAACTTTGTGCGGGAGAGACATTCGCGCGCAAACAACCCTGCTAGAAGCCCAACAATACCTACGCCTAATGTTGCATATACCATTGTAAAAATTTTACCTAGTGCCGTTATTGGCACCAAATCACCATAGCCAATCGTCATTAGTGTGACGAAGCAAAAGTATAAGGCATCAAGTGGCAACATTCCTTCATAAAACGTAAAGAAACATGTCCCTGTGAGTAGAAGCACAAAGACAAGCACAATAATGGCACGTGTTTCGTGACGCTTGCCGATATTCGCAATAATTTTCCAGATTTGCTTAAATCCTAAAAATAGTGAAATCATAGGATATCCCCCTTTGTTACAGACATAATAGAAAACTCACCACAGGGGGTGAGTCGAATTGTGAATTGGTGTTCCCACTCGGGATCGAACCGAGGACCCACAGATTAAGAGTCTGTTGCTCTGCCGGCTGAGCTATAGGAACACAAATAAACACGGCATCAAACAACATCTTGGTGTCTGTTTATAGTTTTATTATACGCCGATTTCATGAAATCGCAATCGTTAGAGATAAAGTATTTCGTTTATTTTGAAAGTGGGATTCGATATAATTAGTCTAACTTAGTAGTGTGTGCACAAAATGACAGGTTTCAAAAGCGTCGAAACGTTACGATTGTTTCAGGAGGTAAAGAGATGCAAACTATAGTACATAAAATCGTTGATACAATCGAGGAACATTTAGAAACAATTTCATTGGACGAACTTGCGCAGACATTAAATTATTCTAAATTCTATTTGCAAAGATTGTTTGCGTTCGAAACCGGGGTGGGTTTAAAAACCTACATTCGACTTCGTCGACTGAGTCGCGCCGCTTTTGAACTCAAAGAGAGTGAACAACGTGTCATTGATATTGCCTATAAATATGGCTATGAAACACCCGAATCGTTCACAAAGTCATACAAACAGCA
Source organism: Erysipelothrix aquatica (assembly GCF_009828775.2). GTDB lineage: Bacteria > Bacillota_I > Bacilli_A > Erysipelotrichales > Erysipelotrichaceae > Erysipelothrix > Erysipelothrix aquatica. The sequence continues at coordinate 6,660 of NZ_WTSY02000036.1, forward strand.
ACACCATCAAGCTCCATCAAAAACACGCTCTGATAATCAACCACTTCGTATCTATCCAATGTATCGTCAAGAACCTTCCAGAAAGCAGGAAACAATGATGAAAGTTAGAATCGAAACACGTGATGCATTTGTTATAAGTGGTACAAAATATGAAATGAGTATTGAGAACAATGAAAATTTAGAACTGATTCCAAGTCTTTGGGATGAACTCAATACATCAGGAAATGATCAAACTCTTTTTGAAATGAATGATGGCCCAATCAAAGGAGTACTCGGTGTATGTGTCCCCATTGATGAATCAAAGATGGCATACTGGATTGGAACCGCAACACAACAAGCTGTGTCAGGCTATGATGCCCTACATGTTCCAACATCACGGTTTGCAGTATTTGAGGCAAAAGGGGCGCTTCCAGACGCAATTCAAACTGCATGGCAAGCTATTATGCAAGATTGGATTCCAACAAGCGGTTACCAAATAGATGGTGGCTTGGATTTTGAAGTGTATCCGAATGAAGACCCAACAAGTAACGCTCACATTGCAGAGATTTGGATAAAACTAAAATAGGGATATCTTCGGATATCTCTATTTTAAAGTTTTTAGGAGTTCAAAAAGATCGTGATGGTTGGTTACCCGAAAATCTGGAAGTGGACATTGCGAAGGTTGTTTTTGAGTAAGCCAAATGCTATGCCAACCTGCCTCATGTGCACCAACAATGTCTTTCTCGTAATCATCCCCAATATAATACGTTGGATTATCTGGTAATTTTGAATGCATATAATCAAAGATAGCACGATTCGGTTTCGCAACCCCGAATGATTCTGAAATTACAATCAGATGACTTTCAAACCATCGCTCCAAATTTAAGTTCTTAATTTTTTGTGTCTGATGTGCGGTATTACCATTTGTAATAATTCCTATAGGAATCTGCTCGGCTTTGCACCACTCTAAAATAGCCACGACATCATCAGTTAAGCTCAGTGCATACTGGTTTTGTTTATAAGACTGTTGCCATATAGCAGCATCTTCAGAAGAAATGTCAATGTCACAGGAACGAAGCGTCGCTTGAATTCGCAGACGTCGCATTGTAGCGAAATCAATGAGTTTTCGTTCGTGGTGTTCAAAGTAGACGGCACTAAAATGTTCGAAATGCTCAAATAGGGTCGAAATATCTTGATTTTCTACGTCTGGAAAAACATCCTGAATTGCATTCACAAATGCTGTTTCGCGAAAATACAACGTATTGTCTAAGTCAAAAATTAGATTTATCATACAAACTCCTAAGAAAGAGACACCGTCAGTGTCTCTGTATCATTAAATGCGATCGAATAAATTTATTAGATTAAAGGCAACAGCATAGTTGTGGATTGGCTGTTTGATGGATTCAATCACGTACCGTTTCCCGTCGATGCCACATTGGCTCAAGTTCTGGTAGAGAACGGTTGTTTCACGGATAATATCAGGATCATTAAAGGTATAGTGACCTGCGATATCTAAGATTTCAAGTGAAAGATCAGGATCCTTTTTTGTTGTCTCAACCGTAATGTTTGGATCAATAACCCATTTTTTCCAACGTTCACTATCAATCGCTTTCGTTAGCAGTATATCATACAACCGTGAACGATTGGTAATGGCACCTTTGTCATGAAGTAATGTTTCAACGTTGGTTAACGTAATCAATGCGCGTGTTTCTTGAGTGCCATACTGTGGTGCAACATTGACTGCAGAAATCATTGTTGGTCGGTGCAAAAGAAGTGTTTCGTCTGATAGGTAATCCCCGTTGTGTTCTTTTAAACTCACACCGTAAGAAGCGGCCATTGTAGCTAGATTTTGTGCATTATTATAATTAAAGGTTCCGACTTGCTCAGTTTTCCGTGTGAGCGTTCCAGTTTGTCCGACAATAAATGAAGGATGAGGTAATCCTAGTTTATCAAGGCGTTGATTTAATGCTTGGATGAATTCTTCATAGCGCTCTGTGCTTGTGAGGCCACCATTTGTTTCTTCGGTACCAACCTCATATGCAATTTCTGGAAGGCCACGCTGGACTCGCTCAGCCTCGCAATACTCGATAAGTTCAACGGTCATGTCAATAACGGCTTCTAATGGAATTACTTTCCCAACTTCAAAGGGATCTTTAGTAGGGTCAATCATTAATAAATCAAATCCTGCCAGAATATCTTCAAGGTAAGATTGCTTTGCGATAGCCATTGCTCTTTCTTTTGCGATGTGATTGTTGCGTTCTTCATCACGTTGCCATGGTCCCCCGTGATCTCGACATAAGTAGTATGAACCGGTAAATCCAATTTCATTCGCAATATTTTGAATATCCTGAGCGAAACGCGCTTGGTTCCATCCGTTAACATAGCCGGCTCCAAATTCATCCGAATCGACTTGATTTCGACTCGCTATAAACATGATTGGAAAGTTACCGTCACGAGCGAGCTCTAAACTCGCAATAATAAGGTTTGAAGACATGGGACCAATCCCTAATAGGGTTGCGCCATTGCCTTGTTTCTCGAGATCCAACAAACTGGTGAGAAGTGAGTTAAGTTGTACTTTCATAACTATTTCTCCTCAACATCTGGTCTTAAGATATGTAAAAGTCCTGCAGTAACACATGCACCAATTAACATATCGAGAACAAACCATAACTTGTTAGTTGCGGCAGCAATAACAATTAACCCTCCATGAGGTACAAAGACTTCGACATGGTGAATCATTCCCAAGCCGGCTCCCACAGCACTACCGATGATAATTGCAGGAAGAACTGTCTTGATACTTTTGACTGCAAATGGGATTGCCCCTTCTGTAATTCCGATAAGTCCCATAAAGAACGCAGATGCACCTAAATTCTTTTCTTCAGTAGTATATTTCTTCTTAGATATAAATGTTGAAAGTGCGACACCAAGTGGTGGAATGGCAACAGCAATTCGGAATGCACCGTTTGGTCCGTATATTCCCTCTGCCATGAGTGCTAATGTAAATGCAGATGCTGTTTTGTTGATAGGGCCTCCCATATCGACTGCTGTCATAGCTCCAATAATGACACCTAAAATTACAGCTTGTGACCCTTCAAGACTCGATAATAAATTCATGAGCCAAGCCATCAGTGATCCCAGCGGTGCAGCAAGTACATACATGTAGGCCATACTTACTACGAACGTTGTGAGCATTGGAATAATAAGGATTGGCATAATTGTACGAATCGTATTGTTAACGTTCCAAGTTTTCATCCAACGTGCAAAGTAACCTGCTAAAATCCCAACTAGCATTGCACCTAAGAACCCAGTACTTACATTGTTTGCTCCGACAGGATTGTTAGCGATGAATCCTGTAATCATCCCCGGTATCAAGCCAGGTTTTCCAGCTAACGAGTATGCGATGTATCCCGATAGTATTGGAATCATCATTGCAAATCCAGCTTCACCTATTTTAAGTAAGTTTTGGAAGAATGGGTTTGTAACAACCATTCCAGCGTCTGTAGCTTCTCCAGTTGCGAGTGCAGCAGCAAGGAATATCCCACCGACAACGACCGCTGGCATCATATAGGAAACACCGGTATTGAATGCCTGCGTTAAATCTTTGAAAATTTTGTTAGGTTTCTTTTCCATGATTCTTTCTCCTTTTATGTTTATTTATTAATATTTAATGTTGCTTCAATATCATCAAAAACAGCACTTGCATTTTTGATAACAACAGATGGATCCATATGGAAGACTTTACCGTCTTCTTTTTTCTGATCAAACCGTTCTGGCATTTCGATTCCAATCGAAGTAGCCATTATGACATAATCTGCTGCCTCGATTTCTTCATCAAATAACTCATTATCAATTCCCATACCGCCTTGGGTTTCAACCTTATAGTCATAACCACGTTTTTGTGCTTCGACTTCAATGGCTTCTTGACCCATGTAGGTGTGTGCAATCCCGACGGTACATGCAACGACTCCAACTATTTTCATTATGAATGCTCCTTTTCTGTAAATAATGTATAAATTTCATGAATAGATGCTGCATCGTGGAGTTTCTGCCTAAAGTCAGCATGGATTAACATCTTACTGATTTCAGAAATATATTTTAGATGTAATGTATCACTATCTTCAGAAACACCGATGAGGAAAATAAGTCCTACTGCTTCGTCTTTTGAATCATCATCCCATTGGATGGGATTAACAGGGCGAATCATCGCAATAAATGCGTCTGAAACACTCTGAGATTTTCCGTGTGGGATGGCAACTCCTAATCCAACATTGGTTGAGATGCTTGCTTCCCGTTCTAAAACAGCTGCTTTGAATATTTCTGAGTTAGAAAGATAACCTGCACGATAGGCAAGATCTATTAAATAATCGATAGCATCATTCTTATTGCTAATGGCGACATCGATTGCAATCAGCTTTTTACTAAACATTGTAATCACCCCTCAATATACTGATAACGTCATTTTCGGTTTGTGCTTGTCGTAATTGACCCAGATAGTCTGGATTATTTACGAGTGCATATATTTCTTTAAAAATTGCTTTAACATGTACGACATCACATTGTTTAATGTGAATTAAAATAATGATGGTAATATCTTCTTGATCCCATCGGAATTTACGCTCATTAATCAAAATGGAAAGTCCTGATACATAGACATGGGATGGATCACCATGAGGAATCGCGACTCCGGTCTTTAAATCGGTTGGACCTTTACGTTCACGCTCCGTAACTGAAAGTGTGTACTGGTCGTCAACGATCTTTTGTTCGGATAAACTATCGAGCATAAACTTTAACGCATCCTCACGTCTACTAAAAGTCGTATTAAGATAGATGCGTGATGGATTAACAAGCTCAGAAAGCCATGGCAACGTTAAGACATCCGTGTGAGTATCTCGCATAGAACTTCGAATAAAGTGTTTATCGTAAAAGTTCAAAATATTTTCCTTGTCATCATTACTCAATAATGTCGATACAAGAATGACAGGAATATGGGTGATATCTAACTTAATGGTCGAAATAATAAAATCGATGGTTGATAGATCCAAGGATTGGATGTGAGCACTTGAAGCGATATGAGTAATGCTAAGCGGTGGTAAGATTTTTTGAACTTCAAGGCTTAGAATTTGCGAGGCAGAAAGTCCTAAAGGACATACAATCAAAATATTTTTGCGTGTCTTTCTGCGTTCAAGTGCTAACTGGAAGTAAATCATCAGGAATCCAATTTCGTCTGAATTGAAGGAAACCTCGAGTTCTTCCTCAATCTCCGGTACAGAAAACCACAAAATATTAAAGACTAAGAAGTAATCACGCTTTAACTGACCTAAAAAAGGGTTAGGGTGTGAAATGTTGTTTCTAAGTCTATTGACCATTGGCTCGAAGTGATTACGGATATTCTCTTTTAATAAGGGATCGTCCGTTAAGTCAGTATCGATCAGATTACTAAATGTCGTAATGAGCGATTCGATAAGACCTTCAAAGTTGGTTTCTTGCACGGCTGTAAATTTATTGGCCTCAAGATAAAGTGTCAAGTAGGTGATATCTGTATCCATATAATTAAACATCAGCCGACTTGATAGTGTTTCAAGCATCGATTGTGCTACAGACATTGTTTGTGGAATGTCGTGTACTATCTTAGATGTTATGTCAGCGGATTGATGTTCAATATGGTTCTCTTGCATGAGCTGATAACAAAGAACAATCAATGCATTCATAACATTAGAGATGTAGAGTTCATCGATGACTTGAAGGTTGTTCAAGACGTATTCGTATAAAACATCGTGAACTGAAACATAACACTCATGTCCGTAGAAGTAGGAATAGAAGGCTGCGATTAATGTATCGTCAGAAATCATGCTTGGAATTTTAGCAAGATAATAATCGTTGAATCGTATCATCGACTTTTGAATTAAGGTTTGGGTGCCGTCAAGTCGCGTGCCTTTTGAATCACTAACCAGTAACTCTGGAGTTGCAAGCAAGTGATGCCGTAAAGTATCAATATCATTCATGAGTGAGCCGTGACTGATAAACAGAGTCGTTGATAAGTCCTTGTATGTGACCGTTTCGCTTTTTAGCGCTACCAAATCAAAGATTTGTAGAAGTCGCTTGTCAGAAGCACTAAAGAGGTCGTAGACATTTGATTTACGGACAGTCTCTTGATCTAAGTCATAGGTTAATGTCACTGAAATTCCTGTATGATCTCGATTTAAGGTATATCCCAGTTTCGCTAAATAGTCTGAAACATTGTCAAGGTCGTTGTAAATTGTCCGATCAGATACACTGTAGAGCGCACTATAATATTTGATAGATTTTGATTCGTGTTGTTTAAGAATCGCAATCGCAAGTTTCTGTTGACGGTTGTTTAGTTCCATGATTCACCTCCTTGGTACCGCTTACAATCATAGTATAAACGGACACCAATCTTTCTAAAATGATAAATGGTTGCAACATATTATGAAATATATTGAATGTAAATATCATTACCTTGTTATCTGAAGAAGTCAATGAACTCGAAATAAGAAAGAAGCAACAATAGGGAGTAAAAAATATGCGTAAAACCTACATAAAAAATCTAGTTTTGGTATTATATAAGATACAGGTTGAAGGAGTGTTGTTATGATCAAAACAGATGCATTAGTGATTGGGAAGGGTCCTGCTGGGATTCAAGCATCCATATATATGAAACGAGGAAATATCAATCCAATTGTTATTGGAAAGGGAATCGGTGCTTCAGAACAAGCCCGAATTATCGATAACTATTATGGATTTGAAACAATTGGCGGTCCTGAACTGGTTCTACGAGGAATTGCACAAGCAGAAGCATTGGATATTCCAGTTGTTTCTGATGAAGTATTATCAATTACATACGATACCGAAGGATTCATTGTTAAGACAACAACCGAAACATACCTTGCGTTAACCGTACTTATTGCAACAGGATCACATCGAAACATTCCACGTGTCAAAAAAATTAGAAATTACGGCGGAAAAGGTGTTTCCTACTGTGCTGTGTGTGATGGTTTCTTTTACCGTAAAAAAACTGTTGCTGTTATCGGAAGTGCGGACTATGCGGCTAGTGAGGCTGCAGAACTTGTTGAAATTGCCGAAAAAGTTGTCATTCTCACAAATGGTGAACCTGTAACAGGGACGTTTGACCCGCGTTGTGAAATCGTTACAGACAAAGTAATTTCCGTATATGGTGAAGGAAAAGTTCAAGGCGTTGAACTTGAGACAGGTAACCTTGAGTTGGATGGTATCTTTGTCGCCATTGGATCTGCAAGTTCGACGGATCTTGCAACCAAGATGGGGATTGAAGTTCAAAATGGACGTCTCATCGTAAACGAAGAAATGGAAACAAACATACCGGGTATTTACGCAGCAGGTGATTGCATACCAGGAGTACAACAGATCGCTAAAGCAGTTTCAGATGGCTGTATTGCAGGATATGCAATGATCGCAGCTGTAAGAGCAAAACGAAGAGAGGCAAACAAATGACACATATTTTTGCAAGTGACTTTGATGGCACATTATACAAGGACCACATTATAAGAGAATCAGACTTAGAAGCAATTGCTGCATTTCGTGAACAAGGTCATAAATTTGGACTGGTGACAGGACGGAGTGTGGATTCCATTTTGGCAGAAGCAGAAAAACACAACATTCCCTATGATTTTGTAATTGGTATTAATGGGGGTGCTGTCTTGACGCACGATCACCAGGAGATATTCAGTAAGACATTGTCACAAGAAATTTCGACAGAACTGGCAAAGAAAATCGATGACTTTGGTATTGAATTTTATGGCGTCACGGATGGTTACCGATTAGCGCGCGTTTATGGGAATCCTGAAGCCCGTGATTCATTTGAACCGAATATTCAAACAACACCCGTAGAAGAAATTCTTGAAGTGGGTGCGCGAGGATTCTATGTTAATGCAGGTTCTGAAGAGCATGCACTCGCACTATCAATCGAGATAAACAATCATTTTAAAAATCGTGGCGTTCAATGTTTCCCTAATGTATCCGCAGTTGATATTGGTGTTGAGGGAGTAACAAAAGCAACCGGTATTCAATCAATCATTGACCATTATGGTTATGCTGGCTCGGTCTACACCATTGGAGATAGTTATAATGACCTCCCCATGATTAAAGCTTTTCATGGATTTGCGATGGACAACGGTGTCGATGCGGTAAAAAAACATGCGCAAAATGTCGTCGCAACCGTCGGTGATGCCTTAAAAAGTGTTACAGAATAACGCATCATGGATGAGTCTTTGTGAAAACTTTGGTATACTAATATCAAGAAGGTGAAAACATGGAACATAAATTAATGACTGTCGAAGAGCGCCAAGCGGTTCAAGAAACCTTACATTCTGAAAAGAATTATACGGATTTATCGATGCTTTTCAAAATGTTTGCAGATGCAACACGCCTTAAAATATTCACAGTCCTCTCGCAAAAAGAAGTGTCTGTCGATGATTTAAAAGAAATTTTAAATATGACCCAATCCGCTGTTTCACATCAACTCGCATCACTTCGAAAACTTAATCTCGTTAAAGTTACAAAAGTTGGAAAATACTCATATTATTCGCTTGCGGACGATCACGTGATGGAAATCTTTAAACAAGCATTGGATCACGTTCAAGAATAAATATACATTCTAAAAATTATCAAATTATTCAGGGACTTGAAACTTTTACATAAACTGAGGAACTATTTACAATTTATGTAACACACGTTATAATGTCATAAGATATAAGAGAGGTAGATTCGATGCAAGAACTATTAAACAATGGCTATTTCTGGCAGAAAATCGACTCACTCGTCTTGTCCACGAATGTCGTTATTTCCCAAGATAAAGGATCACGTCATCCAAAGTACCACAACATGGTGTACCCAGTTGATTACGGTTACTTAACGGATATTGAACCGATTAAGGTTTTTAAAGGAAGTGTCAAACGTTCTACGATAGATGCGGTGATGATCGTTGCAGATATACTCAAACGGGATTTAGAAGTTAAACTCTTATGGGGTTGTACTCCTGAAGAAGAGGAAGAAATATTGCGATTCATCAACCAAACAGACTACCAAAAAGGAATCTTGGTAAGACGTGGTAATGAAATGCCTGAGTGGGCAATAACAGATTAAAGCAATACTAACTAGAGGTTAAGCTAGATAGTGAAATAAAGGGACATTCTTAAGAGGGTGTCCCTTTTAAATACGTTTCCTTAACAAACCTAACATATATTAAGTTGTTTTGAAATAACATTAACATTCTCTTAATAGATTGAATAAACATACATAAGTTTGTATCATTACATTCGTGTGTGAAATATTTAGGTGACGAAGAGGAAGAAAATGAGAAAGAAAAAGCACAAGTTTTTTAGTTTTATCGTTTTATCATTATTTATGAGTTTAATGACTGCACAGCCCATCCGTGCAGAAGAAGCACAACCCGTTTCTGAATTATTTCCAAACCCATCGCTTGCACAATATGTTACGGATCATCCCCAACTCAATATTGTGGATGGTAAAGTGACACAAGCAAGCCTTGATACTGTTGAATTTATTGATTTGAGATCCAGTGTGACGATTACTTCTTTGAATGAATTGGCACCGTTTAGAAATGCAACTGAAATTCACCTTCGGGAACAAGCAATCACAACCTTAGAGGGGTTGAGCAACTTTCCCCAATTGACCGGATTGTTGGTAAATTTTAGTTCACTACAAACCTTATCTGGAATCGAAGCAGCACCCAATTTAACAGGATTATACATTTCAGATAGTAATTTAGAGTCTCTTGATGGCCTTCAACATTTAAAAGGATTAAAAGCCCTCACCATCTTTAACCCTTCCCACAAAATTGTTGAACAGGGGACACATATGCTTGAACCAATCCGTAATCTACCAATTACAGATTTAAGACTGCATAACATCGGTGTAACGGATGCAATGATGGACCCTATCGCAAGTCTTGAGCAACTCCGAACGATTCATTTGAATACATCAATCTTTAAAGATAAGGAAGATTCACGGGATCATGTTACACAAACAACGGACATTCTTGCAAACAAGATCACAAGTTTGAGTCCACTGACAACGCTATCGTTACTGAACGATATTCAACTGAACAATAACCGATTGACAAGTTATGAAGGTATTGAATCATTTACCAACCTTCAAACGTTTAGTGTGAATACGGATCTGGAATACAGTCCTTTACTTAACCATGCTGTTGATTTCAATCGATTTATTTTTGCGGAACACCCAACAGCCACGAAGGGGATTACAGGAACCATTCGTGATAGTATCGTTAATAGTTCATATACTTTAGAGTATGATGCACAGAAAGAGACGTATTCTGTCTCGTTAAGCAATATTACACCCCCACGAACCATTAACGAAACAAGTGGAAAAGTCTATGAAGGTACTATGCGACCAATGATTGGTAATGACGATTTACCAATGATTGCATTCAATGGTAAATTTGATAAAGAAACCAATCGAATAACATGGCAAGCGTCCGACCTTGAAGGGAAAATCGATTCCACACACATCGAGATTTTCTCGTTTGGTATCTTTGATATGGATCCATTCGAAGGGGAAACAATCGGACGGACACGTCGCTTTGAAGTCATCGGATATGGACGCGTTGAAGCACGTGATGCAGCGGATGTTACTGTAAATTACAGGGACACCAAAGGGAATACACTTGAAGTATCACAAATTTTAAGTGGTTTGGGTAAACTCAATCAAGATTATGTTATCCAAGCCATAGAATTTGCAAATTTCAATTTAGTTCGTGTTGAAGGTCCAAGACAAGGCACATTTACAACAGAACCCAAAGTCGTAAATTTTATCTATGAACGAAAAGACGCAGCACCTGTTATCGTTAACCATATCGATGAATCAGAAAATGAATTGGCTCCGTCTCAATTGCTTGAAGGAACTGAACAATTGGGGAACCCTTATACAACTCAGGCTCAAGACATCGAAAACTATACCTTAACAGTACAACCGGAAAACGCAGCGGGTATCTTTACGGACAGTCCTCAAGTTGTTAATTATATCTATACACGTCGGGATGCTAAAGATGTGATCGTCCATTATGTAGATGTGAATGGAAACTCACTTACAGATGCTATCGTACTTTCAGGTACAGGAAAACTTGGTCTATCGTATCAAACAGAAAGTAAGCAATTCCCATATTATACACTTACAGAAGTACCTTTAAATCAAAAGGGTACATTTGGTGTTGATAACCAAGTTGTGACATATGTCTATGCGAAGCAACAAAGCACGTTGACCGTTTATCATGTTGATCAAGATGGTAACCCCTTAACAGGACCCCAAGTCATTACCGCAGATGTTGGTACAGCGTATCAAACAAATCCAAAGGTCTTTTCGGGTTATGATTTAATCGCAATGCCTGAGAACGCAAACGGACTCTTGCTTGAAACGCCACAGGCTGTAACGTATCGATATTTAGGGGCCGAAGTCTTAGGTGTTACGAAGCCTCCTAAAGGTAAAGATCCCCTTAAGCCAACAGGACCCAATGTTTCAACTCCGGTTGAGAAAGAAACATTGCCAGCAACTGGTATGGCCCAATCGACAGTCGGTTATTGGGTGTTAGGGTTTGGGTTGCTCAGTGTTATGGTTGCGAAAACCAAACGTAAAGAAGCATAAAAACGTTAGTACTATTGAAGAAAATGATTGAAATGTCTGCATGATTTTTAAACGAACCTATATTTCACATAACTAATAAGCACAGTGATGTAAAAATCACTGTGCTTTATTTTGTTATAGTAATTCACCATATTTGCGAATGAAGTAATGTTTCGCGATGGTTGCAAGAATCATGTAAGCAAGAATGGTCACTGCGAGCCAAGCAAAGTAGATGCCAGGGACTGGAGCAAGTCCAATTGAGAGACCAAAACTTGTGAATGGAATGATGGTTAAAATTCCAATAGCTGCGAACGTGAGTAGGGTTAACGAAGCGGAAGCGCGACTTTGTATGAAGGGAATCTTCGGTGTTCGAATCATATGGATAACCAAGGTTTGTGACCACATTGACTCAATGAACCAACCCGATTGGAAGACCGCAATAAATAATGCGATATCTTGTGGGTTTGTTAATTGGGAGAATTGTTGACCACCAACGACCATTGGCGATATAACGAAGAACATTAAGAAGAATGTTGTGATATCAAAGACGGAGCTTGTTGGGCCAATGATTAACATGAAATTCTTAATAGATGTCGCATCCCATTTGCGTGGTACTTTGAGATAGTCTTCATCAACATTATCCCAAGGAATTGCAATGCATGAAATATCATAAATGAGATTGAGTAAGATTAAATGCAATGCTTCCATTGGGAGGAACGGTAAGAAGAAACTTGCGACCAACACCGAGAAGACATTTCCAAAATTTGAACTTGCTGTCATCTTGATGTACTTAATCATATTAGCATATGTTTTTCGACCTTCGATAATTGCATCTTCCAGCACCAGTAAGTCTTTTTCAAGTAAGATAACATCTGAAGATTCTTTGGCAATATCAACAGCGGTGTCAACAGAAATGCCAATGTCTGCAGCTTTCATTGCAGGCGCATCATTAATCCCATCACCCATAAAGCCAACAGTGTGACCAAGGTCGCGAAGCGTATGAACAATACGTTGTTTTTGGATTGGTGATAATTTCGCAAAAAGATCGTAGGTATTTACAGCTTCTTGCAGTTCTACATCGCTCATTGCATCAATGTCCGAACCTAAGACGACGTGGTCGTTTTCAAATCCAATCAATTCAGCAATCGATTGGGTGACGATATCGTTATCACCGGTAAGAATCTTTGTGGTGACCCCGTATTCTGATAATTTTTGAATGGCTTCAGCAGCTGATTCTTTAGGTGGATCAAGAAATGCTAGATAGCCCATTAAGACCATTTCACGTTCGTCATCGGTGCTGAAATCTACTTTGCCATTTGGTTCCGTCTTGCAGGCAATGGCGAGCACGCGCAAGCCTTTTTCATTTAAACCATGGGCCGTTTTAAGAATCGTCTCAGTGAGTGCGTCAGTTAGTGGTAAAACCTCATCGTTGATCATTACAGATGTCGAAATTTTAATCATTTCTTCAACGGCACCCTTGGTGATAATTTCTTTATGATTACGGCTGTCGGTAACAATGACGCTCATACGGCGACGGTTGAAGTCGAATGGAATTTCATCAAGCTTATTGTACTCTGTATCAAGATTGCGAAGTTCAGGATGTGTTGCTTCAAGATCTTCGCGACGTTTGATGACTGCACGATCCATAAGGTTTCTTAAACCTGTTTGATAGTAACTGTTAAGGTATGCGTACTTGAAAATACGGTCATCTTCGGTTCCCATCGGATCCATGTGATATTGCAATACAACATTGTCTTGGGTTAGAGTTCCGGTTTTATCGGTGCATAGAATATCAATCGCTCCCAAATCTTGGATTGCATTGAGATTCTTAACAATCGTTTTCTTTTTACTCATGGTGACGGCGCCTTTTGCAAGGGATGTCGTAACAATCATCGGTAACATTTCAGGTGTAAGTCCAACTGCAACAGAGATTGCGAAGAGTAATGCTTCAGTCCAGTTTCCTTTACCAAATCCATTAATGACAAACACGATCGGTACCATGATTAGCATAAATCGAATCAGTAACCAGGACACGGAGTTCACGCCTTTCTCAAAAGAGGTTTCATCCTTTTTGCCAGAAGCACTGTGAGATACTTCGCCAAACATGGTATCATCACCTGTTGCGATTACGATACCACGAGCACTTCCACTAATGACATTTGAACCCATGAAGACGAGGTTTTGAGTCGCCGTTAATTGTGCGTCAAGAGCCTCAAGGTCCTTACTAAATTTTTCTACAGGTTCACTTTCCCCCGTGAGCGCTGCCTGTGATATAAAGAGATCTTTACTTTCAATAATACGCATGTCGGCTGGTATCATATCACCTGCGGAAAGGATAATAAGATCCCCGACGACGACTTCGTGTAATGGAAGTTCTTGAGGTTCATGTCCTTTCCGTGCGACGCGTGTTGTGGTTTCTACAAGTTCGCTTAGTTTTTTTGCTTCATTGGAAGAGCGGTATTCTTGGATAAAACGGAGTAGCCCGCTAAGTGTTACCATGACCAAAATAATAATAACTGTCACAGGATCTTCTTCGCCAGGTGAGACCATCGCGATATCCGTAATGTATGAGAAGCATGCAAGTCCAATTAAGATAAGTGTAAATGGATTAATGAATGCTTGAATGAATTTCATCCATGTTGGTGTCTCTTTGTGGCTGCTTATCGTGTTCTCACCGTATTGTTTACGGTTCGATTCAACGCGTAGCCGCGTCAAGCCTTGTGGTGACGATTTGTAGTGTGTATAAATTTTTTCGGTTGATGCAGTAGCTGCATCAACATAACGACGTGTGTCGTTGGTGTAAGTTGTTTCTTTCATAGTAGTCTCCTCGTTTCTATTCAATTGAGGACGACAAAGTGATTACAGATTGGACGCACATGTGGCATCAATCAAGTCAAAATTATGTATGTAAATCCAATCGTCATCATCAATGGCGTCAGTTGTTTCTTGCATGTGATGTCACATCCTTTCTGTCTGGCAATATAAAAACCACGCATGCTTGAACAGACGTGGTTAAAAAATCACATAAATCGTTCAAGCTTTAACTCAATAGGGCAATGTTATTACACTAGTTTACGCCTTCGTGACGTATACTGTTGACCAGCGCATAGTGTCTCCACTATTTTGCGGTAGTAATCCGTATCCCTAAAGTAGCCTCACCTACCGTAGTTTTTATTTACTCAACAACCATACTTTGTATTTTTAGGAATTGCAAGGCTTAGAATTATAAAAAA
>NZ_WTSY02000037.1 GCF_009828775.2 Erysipelothrix aquatica
GATATAAATGCTAAATAAATTAGAGGGCTAAGCCTAAAATACAATGTTCCTTATGGCGTTATTGAAGAAATGGTCAAAAGAAAAGTTTCAATTTAAAATAATGGTGTTCTAGTGGATTAACCTACTATAAATTGGTTGAAAATTGGGATGGCAATACTAATCTAGAGATATTGATAATAAATATTTTCGGTAATATTATATTCTATTAGTATTACCTTCAATTTTATTCAGGAAAATATGGCATATTTGTGCCAACAGTGATATAAAATACATGTAATAGTACTATCTAAAGATAGTACATGAAAACATCAAGACACCTTACATCGTTTTTCGATATTTCGACTACGAACACGTGGGTGCCACCATATAAAAACAACCGAAGCACTTATCAGTAGTTACTACTCATAAGTGTTTTTTTTGTCATAGCTACGTCATTCACAGTATTGAGTGATAATAACTTCCATAAAGAATCGCCTTCAATGTATAAATAGCACGAAAAGGTGTCCCAGACATAAGGTCACTCTTTTCGAATATGGATTTATTTACAAATAGAACCACCATTTTCCATCACATTCATAGAGCTCATGTTTCTCACCATTCATCAATACACAATACTGCGTTGTACGAATTGACACATCGCGATGATGGGCGGTACTTAGGACTTTCGTGACCGTATTTTTAATCATTCCAATTACAACAAATAAGGGCACATAACTACCATCGAGTTTATGAAGCACTACAACTTCAACATATTTCCTACTTAATGTCATCTCTATCACCTAACTTGATTATAGCTTTAGTGTCGGACAATATTTGACCGATACTAAAGATTGCACGGAAGTATCACCAAAAGTAGTGCAACAACCTCATGACCTCACTAATTGAATCAATGACTGTAAATCGTATTTACTCGATATACAGAGACACGTTATCTAATCGACAACGTCATTTAAATCTCCAAACCACGCTTGATTAAGTAATTCGATACCTTTTTCGATATCCATGGAACTTACATCGGTAAACCCCATGAATACTGTTGATTTTTCTCTGCCATCAAGATAGAAATCAGTAGTTGGATAAACTTTAACTCCATTTTGCAAGGCTTCTTCCACCAACGTATCAGAGCTCGAATTTTTATGAACTTCCAACAATATAAATAAGCCACCATGCTCACCATGTATAGATACACGTCCGCCGAATTGTTTTTCGCATATTGTTTTAATCAAATCGTGTTTCTTCTTAAATGACTTGCGCATTTTTCGAATATGCTTCTCATAGTCCTGATTCACTAAAAACTTTTCAAGAATACTCTGCTGCAGTGTTGACACAGAGCTTGTGTATCCTTCATAACGAGCTTCATACGATGGTAGAAGTGATACAGGGAGGATGACATATGACATCCTTAGAGTTGAAGATAGCGGCTTAGAGAAAGTTCCAAAATAGATAACATTACCACTTTCATCCATCGATTGAAGAGAAGGAATTGGATCACCTTTATAACGGAATTCACTATCATAATCATCTTCAATGATGTACATGCTATGCTCGCGTGCCCACGTTAGCAACGTTTGGCGCATCGATACACCCATAACACTTCCGGTTGGAAAATGGTGTGATGGCGTAACAATTACAGCCTTTAAGCAAGGATTGACTTTCTCAGGAAGTTCTAGATTTCCGTTACTATAGACAAAAGGTTCGTCAAACATTCCATTTTTTATGAGTGTATTTCGTGTCACAGGAAATCCTGGATTCTCCATTGTAATTGTAGACTTAGGATTTCTCGCTTTCAGTATATTACTCATTATTTCTAGACTATAGACATACCCGTTGGTCACAACTATTTGTTCATACGATGCACGAACACCCCGGTGTCGGTACAAATACTCAGAAATCGCAATTCTAAGATTGATATTGCCTTTATTATCAAGAAAAGGGTCTGTTTCTGAACTGAGAACCTCTAAAGTGTACTGTTTCCATTTTGCTTTAGGAAATGTAGAAAACCCATTTCCCCCATATTTGAAATCAATGATGGAATCAGAACTTTCAGTTTGGGGTTTTCTCATATTCGGAATTGCTTCCAGTTTTATTTCACTAAATGTATCAAGCACCACAAAACCTAAATTAGGTTTTGATAGGATGTATCCCTCAATCTCTAATTGCATGTATGCGCGCTCCACACTATTTCTACTCACATTAAGGTCAAGCGCTAAGCTACGCGTCCCTGGTAATAAGTCACCTTTTTTAAACCGACCGATCTGCATTTCCATTATTAAATTTGTATATATTTGTTTAAAAATAGGAATATTGTTTGTTTTATCTATCATCGTTTACACTCCTGGACCCATACAATCTATCGATATCCGGCCCTTTAGTAGTTCCAGTTTCACTGTATAATAGAAGTATAAAATCGTCAACAGGAGGTTACTATGAATAAATCAATTGACTATTATACACTTGCACCGGATGCCATGAAAGCAATGTTTGCGATGGAGAATTTCATTAATTCAATTCCGTTAGATCCTATTTTAAAAGAACTAATCAAAATTCGAACCTCACAAATTAATGGGTGTGCATATTGTGTAAATGCACATTCTGCGGATGCCATAAAACTTGGGGAAATACCACAGCGAATTCTTAGTTTATCTGTTTGGGAAGAATGCACTTTTTACACTGAAAAAGAACAAGCAGTTTTACGACTTGTCGAGTATGTTGTTGAAGTCGCAACCAAGCGAGTCCCACAAAGTGTGTATGATGACATCTCAAAATATTTCTCCGATCAGGAATATGTATACATTATTTTCTGTATTAACCAAATGAATGCATGGAATCGCATTGCGATTTCAATGGGCAAGAAGGCAGATCGTCAGTAATACGTATAGGACATACGCCAACATTCATGAGATTCACGGTGCAAAATTATGCTATAATCAATCCTAAGAAATGGAGATTCTTATGAAAACATATCCTATTATTGATTGGCATTGCGATGTTTTGATGAAACTACATCAGCATCCTGAATACAGTTTTTACGACAATGAGAACCTTGATGTTAATGTTTTAAAGTTGCGTAAGGGTGGCGTCAAAGTTCAGGCTTGCGCAATTTTCATTGACCCCGATACGTATATTGACAATAAATATGACGTTGCTTTGGGACAAATTGATGCATTTAAAAATAATGTTCTGAAGCAAGATGGCATCGTTCATATTAAGCATTTCTTTGAGATTGAAAACCTAAAGGATGATGAAATTGGTGTTTTTCTGACACTTGAAGGACTTGATTGTGTCGGATCAGATATCACGAAAGTGAAGCAATTTATCGATGAAGGTGTCCTATCTATTGGAATGACGTGGAACGACGCAAACTTGGCATGTGATGGAATTGGTGAAGCACGGGGTGCTGGGCTCACAACGTTTGGATTTGAAGTTGTGAAACTAGCCAACGACCATGATGTCTTTATTGATGTTTCTCACATTAGTCTGAACGGGTTTGAAGATGTTCTTGATACAGCTAAGCATGTGATTGCAAGCCACTCCAACGCCCAGAAACTTGCCTCACACCGACGAAATCTAAATGATGGACAAATTCAACGGATGAAAGATAAAGGGGCTCTTGTGCACTTTGTGTACTGTGATGCTTTTGTAAACGATCAACATCGTGTTGAGCCAACGACAATTGAAATGCTTGTTGACCATATCGAATATTTCCATAATGCTGGGCTTTCATCACAATTGGGACTTGGTTCTGACTTCGATGGTATCTCCTCAAAGATTGTGAATCTTGAAGATGCCAGCCACAGTCAACATTTATTGCATGAAGTTGCATTGCGTTTAGACTCTACTTTTGCCGAAAATTTAGCATCTGGAAACTTTATGAATTACATAAAAAAACACTTCTAAAAAAGTACCCGCGTGGGTACTTTTTACTTATACAGATCAGCAACGCGTTGAATCCGTGCCTTGAGTTCTTGACGTACATGCGCTGGTGCAAGGCACTCACTTTTATCACCAAAACTTAACAAAATATTATAGTAATAGTCGTTTTCCATGAATGGAAACTCTACGCGATAGTAAGCATCGTCTATTTGTGTGAATGCATCAAATGAGCAATAATCCATGACCCGATCCATAAGTGATTGCTGCACCCGTAGTGTAACCGTTTCGTTGGGACCATCCACGACAGTCGAAACGTCGAGGCGTTCTTGTGAATAATCTCTACGGTTAAATGACAGGCTTGTCATCCGAAGGTCAGTGAGTCGTGACAATCTAAAAACTCGATAGTCCTTTCGATCCAAGCAATACCCATGCCAATACCAGCGATTGCCTTTTAGGACAAGTTGGTAGGGTTCAACTGTCCGTTGTGATCCGTTCCCAAATCGATCATGGTAGGTGAATGTTAGTAACTTTTGCGACTCAATCGCTTCTTTAATCATCTCCAGATACGATTGGACATTTTGGTTCCCAAACCATGAACTTAAATCAATATGAACGTGTTGTGTTTGAAGGATGATGTCTTGCTCTTTGTCGGGTGGAATCAGACTTTTAACTTTGGTGAGGACATTCGTTAACGTATCTTTTGCAGTCATATCTGATACGCTCGAAAGTCCCGAAAGAATTGTGGACAAATCTGAAGTTGAAAATACGTTGTGATTCAGTTTATAGTTTGGCATTATCTCAATACCACCCCCTACCCCTGGTATTGTTCGGATTGGGATTCCCGCCAAATCAATGGCATCAATATCCCGATAAATTGTCCGTAGGGAAACCTCAAACATGTCCGCAAGGTCTTGCGCACTCGTACGTTTTCTTTCTAGTAATACAATAATGATACTCATCATACGATCCGTTTTCATGGGACTATCCTCAACTTTATTGAATAAATTATAGATTGTTGACATATAGGTGTCAACAATAGCTGCGTATACTATAGCTATCAAGAGAATGGAGATTACTATGAAACAAATTTATATATATGTTATGGACACATTAGCAGATTGGGAGATTGGATATATCACTGCGGAACTACATTCGCGTCGTTTTTTTAAGGATAATGCACCTGAGATTGCTATTCAAACAGTGAGCTATACACCGCATTCGATTACGACTATGGGCGGACTTAAGGTTACTCCTGATTGCAAATTGGATAGCATGATTGTGGATGAGAATACCGTGTTGATTTTACCTGGATCAGATACGTGGCATCAACCGGAGCACCAAGCCGTACTTCAGTACGCACAGCAGATTTTGAATGCGAATGGTACCGTTGCAGCAATTTGTGGTGCCACACTTGCTCTCGCCACTTCGAACATGTTAAATTCACGAAACCATACCAGTAATGGACCAGGATTTCTCGATATGTTTGCTACCAATTATACAGGTCAATCTTTTTACCAAGATCAACCCGTTGTTCGTGACAATAACCTCATTACTGCAGGTTCCACTGACGCGTTACTCTGGTCCAAAGCAATTCTCGAAACTCTGGATGTGTTTAGAAATGACACCCTTGCATTATGGTACACGTTCTTTAATGAGGGAAATCCGAATACTTTTTATGACCTTATGGAAACGTTGCCTTCCAAAGGACATTAGTTCAAATAAAAAAGACGTCATCGACGTCTTTTATTCTGTTATCGCTTTAAGGGCGCGTTGGACCGCAGCCTCAAAGTAAGGCCAGCCATGATCGCCATCTGCAATTTTGGTATAGCATACCTGTGCATATTTTTCAAAGACCGCAACCGTTGCATCAACATCCGCAAATGGAACAATCATATCCATCATGCCAGTCTCAATAAAATACTGAGTCGTATTCGTTTGCGCAAATGATACTGGATGATTTGCATGATATTTCTCGAAATCATAGTTCCCATCTTCATCGCGGAAAATACTCCAAGCATACGTTTCTGTCTCGGGGGTCATTTCTGCCCATACCGCAGGTGCAATTGCGAAAACTTTTTTAAATGTATTGGGATACTTCATCGATAATCGCAATGCGCCATATCCACCCATTGAAATACCACCAAGTAAAATATCACCATTGGTGCGATACATTCCTAAATAATGTGGTATTAACTCTTCCATAATCATGGATTCCATAGGATATCCCGGTCCATCAAGATAAAATGAATTAAAACCATCCACAAAGACTACGATGCCTTCGTAGTGCATTGCGTCTAACTGGCCTTTCATATCCATACGCTCAAGGAAATTGAGTTGATGTCCGCCAGCGCCATGGAACATAAAGAGTACTGAATACCTTGCATCCGATGTGTCATAGGATGCAGGAAGATAAACACTCGAGTTCCAGTCTATACGCATCTTCTTACTTGCAATAAAACTCGAGATAATAGTGCCTGAATTAGTTAACAAAATATGTGTGCTCCGTTCTCCATTGTAAAACTTTAACATGAACAAAGAATCCGTAAATTCCAAAGGTTACGAGGGTGAGTAACCACCATACAATCCATTGTCCAAATAAACTCATTGCAGTTCCTGTAAAGACTGTACGATTGCCTTCAAGGACTGTGTGGTCTGCTTCCCATCGATATGTACGAACCATTGCCCATGGCGATCCAAAACCAAGTGTAATGACTACAATAATAACATTGACGATTTGTAAGCCAAGGTATGACATAAAACCGCCATCAAAATATGAACTTTTCATTGATAAGTCCCCCTTTTTTACATTATACACGATAAATACGACAAGATAGGACGAATATCTACCAATTACATAGGTATAGGTGTAATATATAAAAATATGGAGGGGGGCGACTCTATTGAAAGATAAGCGACATTATTATCTGAATTGGGTACTTATTTTTATTACGGGTGTCCTTCTTTTCGTACTCGTTTTAATTCAAACTGGATTTACTTTCTCGAAAATATCCGTTCTTGAGGCGATTCGTTCTCAAGATCCTAAATATGGTGAAATAGTATTCGCAACAACCCTCAATGATCGTAAAGAAGTTTATGTCTTCAAATATGGTGATGATTTGTATGCACCGGTCGTGTTGGAACGTTTGGGTTCGTTGTGGCGAAACAGTCATTACTATTATCAAGATGTTGCACAAATGAACATGTACTATACTGGTATTCGCGGCATTGCTTATGATTTTAATTCGATGAGTGCGCAGCGTCTCAATTATATTGATTTATCGTTAAATAAAGATTCACATTGCTTCTTGGTTATCGACGAAAATTTGGATGATGTTCGCGTTAAGTTCGAAACAGAACCTACAGAAGTTCCCATGATTAAGAATCAAAATGCCTTCTACCTTCAAAGTGATGTCGATATCGAAACAGAGGACTCACTATTGATTGGTTATAAGGGCACGCAAGCGATTAAAGCACGTTTAATTACCCATGACCCTGCTACGGTAATTGATTCTGTAAATATTGGCACTACGACAACATTGAATACGAAAAAAAATCCTTTGGTTGTTCCACGGATTCAAGCCTACGCTTATGACGATGCAGCGTACACAAAAATTCCTTTCATCCATAAAGATGTCACACGGAATCCCATCTATACCATCAGCATAAATAAACAAGTCCCCGATTACGCAACAACTACACAAGGTTTAGTTCGCGAGAAAGATGGTCATACGTTACTGACTTATTACAATTTTAACGATTCATACCTGCTCGAAGTTCATAATGTCGAGACAAAAACAAACCAGTACTTTGAGCTTTCGTCGGATACATTTGCATTAATTTCAAATGAAATTAACCATTGGTTGAGAAGTCTCAATCCGCCATCATCACGAAGTACCCTCTATTCAATTGTTAAGGCATCCTCGTGATGTCTTTTTATTACGCCATTATTTTTACTTCTTGAATATTGGAAGTCCAGTTGCACCAAGGATAAAGGCGACAAATCCTAGAATGAGTGCTTCAGTCATGTACGTTATCAGTACAGCAAGCAACAAACCTCGAAGAAGTGCCCTAAAATTCGCATCAAAGCCATCGATATCTGTCATTTTCTTAATTTTATTTTCACGTTTCATCCAGTTTTGTCCTTTCTTTTAGTATATGGTGTTTTAACTTTCTATTAAAATTAGTGTAGCATTCAGGCGAGATAATCGTGATAAAAATAGTCTATGATGTACGATTTATCGTTTATGTGGTCATATTTTCCCAATATTCTCAAAACTATTTGAAAAAATGTTGGGTGTCTTCGCAGCTTGGTGTAAGATAAGAAGGAATCATGTGGAGGTATTGACCGTGACAATAGATACACTATTTGACAACGCAATTACAAATCAAGAAATTGGTGGTTATGTTTATGCCATCATTGAAAATGAAACCGTAACAATTAAAACTGCTGGGCAGGCTAGCCCTGATCTTGCGATGACTGATCGTCTACACTTTGATATCGCATCATTAAGTAAACTCGTAGTAACAACACGTATCATGCAACTTGTTGAAGATGAAGAAATCGGTTTAGATACGCCTGTTCAGGATATTCTAGAATCCTTTGTGATGGCACATATTACCGTTGAAGACTTATTGTTGCATCGAAGTGGTTTCAACCCTTCCGTATCCAAGAAGTATTTAGATTCGCAGCAACTCATTAAGACCTCCATCATGCTCGGGTACGATTGGCAAGAATCCAACTATCATACAATGACATACTCCTGCATTAACTTTATTATTCTAGGTTGGATTATTGAAGTTTTAGATGGGTCTTTGGACCAATCGCTTAACGAGCATGTTCTCAAGCCTTTAGGCATGCGTGAGACAACATTTAACCCTTCGATCACCCCATTCATCGTCCCCAGTGAAATCCATCCCGCACGAGGTTTAATATGCGGTATAGTGCATGATGAAACAGCTGCAGCACTTGGTGGAATTTCTGGAAATGCCGGATTATTTTCAACCATTCATGACCTCGTTGCTTTCACAAATGGGTATCTTCAAAAAACAATTCTTACCCCCGAAACAATCGATATTATGGCAGATACAAATCAAGACCTTCGAAGCCTCGGGTGGAATTTACATCTTTATGAGGGAAAACCTTATCTTTTCCATACTGGATTTACAGGTCCTGCAATCATTATGGACCTCAAGCGTGGTCGCGCTCTCATCATTTTGACCAACCGCACTTTCCCATCGCGATCGAATACTGCGTTTATTGAAACACGACTTAAAATTTACGACGCTTTCTTGGGAATGTAAATTTACAACACACTGGTATGGAACGCAAAAAGCCGGATAACTACTATCCGGCTTTACTTTTGCTATAGTTGATATTCGTTATTTCAAATATCCTTATTCTCTAAAACTTTTAGATTTTCTTTTTCTCTTTGCGAATCTTTGCAGCGAATAATAATGAACCCACTCCAACTGCTACAAAAATGTATCCAATCTTAGAATCTTGAATTCCCGTCTTAGGTAATTCATCGGTCTCTTCAATGGTTGTTACTTTTTCCCACTGTGCATACAACTCAGTATTTTCAGTGATTTCGAAGCTTGAACCAATTGAGTATTGAGTCCCTTTTCCATCGGCTTGAGTATTCCAACCTAAGAATTTATGACCTGTCTTCTCAAGTGTATTTCTACCTAAAATCGTTACGGTATCATTTACTTTATATTCATGAGGATCCACTGGACTCACTCCAGATGTTTCACCATTTCCATGGTAAGTAACGGTATATTTTTCGACGACAGGCGTTAGTTCCCATTGGGCATGCAAGTCTGTGTTTTCAGTGATGTCGAAGCTTGAACCAACGGTATATTGGGTTCCTTTTCCATCGGCTTGCGTATTCCAGCCAACAAAGGTATATCCTGTTTTCTCAAGAGTGTTTCTGCCTAAGATCGTTACGGCATCATTTGCTAAGTATTCTTTTGCATCTACTGGACTTACACCAGATGTTTCACCATTTCCATGGTAAGTAACGGTATATTTCTCGACAACAGGCGTTAGTTCCCATTGGGCATACAAGTCTGTGTTTTCAGTGATGTCGAAGCTTGAACCAACGTTATATGAGGTTCCTTTCCCATCAGCTTGTGTATTCCATCCGGTAAATGTATATCCAGTTTTCTCAAGGGTGTTTCTACCTAAGACCGTTACGGAATCACTTGCTAGGTATTCATTTGCATCTACTGGACTTACACCAGATGTTTCACCATTTCCATGGTAAGTAACGGTATATTTCTCGACAACAGGCGTTAGTTCCCATTGGGCATACAAGTCTGTATTTTCAGTGATGTCTAAGCTTGAACCAGCGTTATATGAGGTTCCTTTTCCATCAGCTTGTGTATTCCATCCAGTAAATGTGTATCCCGTCTTCTCAAGGGTATCCTTGCCTAGGACCGTAACTGTATCATTCTCTAAATAATCATGCGTATCGGTTGGCACAACACCTTGTGTCTCACCATTGCCATGGTATGTAACAGTATACGTTACAGCGTCTGGAATCCAAATTGCATAGACTCTTTGTGTCGCACTTTTCAGCTCAACTTCAGTCAACGTTTGACTTCGTGAACCATCCGTTGTTTGAACACGAGACCAACCACCGAACGTATAACCCTCACGACTTAATTTAAGATCTTCACTGTTTTGAACTGGAACAACCTTATGGAGGTATCCAACTTGATAATATTCATTGATTATTCCTTCATCATTGCTGAGGTAGAACTCGGTCCCGTCATATTCTCCAAGCGGGTCAAGACCAAAGGTACCCCCGTTCGCATCGTAGAGAATAGAAGCAACTTGAATTGAACCATGGTCTTTATCTCGCGGTAGTCCACGTTGTCCAATATCACCCAAATCCGCTTGGCCTTGATAAGTGTTGTCAGCAACACTACCCGGACGAATCATGATTGTGGGCACTACTTCGTGATTGATACCCGCACGAACTTGTGATTCATTCACTGCAGTTTGTGGTGTTGTTACACCCAAGACCTCGAATAATGAATCATCAATATTTGGATCATTTTCCAAGTTCATAACATTCTTACTTCCTAAATCAACATTTGTACTATTGCTTACATCTTTATATTTACTTGATGTGTTTTCTAATCCGTCAGCACCATAAACAGTATTTCCGGCGAAGATATTCGCATCAAATGAAGCGTTTGGGCTTAAAATTGAACTTTGACTTAATCCAATAGCGCCACCTTGTTGATTAACCGTGGATAATGCATCCCCACTTTGATTGCCAATAAAAGTACTTGTTTTTATGACATTGGTTGATGAAGACTTTAAACCTCCGCGATAGTATTGGATTGCGCCACCTGAGCGGTCACCGCCACTTGTTCCATGCGCAACATTACCAAGGAATGTTGAATTGGAAATGGACGTAGAAAGTTTTCCTTTATTACTTGCTTCGAATAGAATTGCACCACCGTCATCTGCCGCTTCATTTCTAATGAAGGACGTACTATCAATAGTGACCGTTCCGTTGCCATTATAGACCCGAACATACAGAGCCCCACCATCATCTGCGGCTTTAGTAGGTGAACTTGCGTCACCAAGTGCTTTGTTTTCTTCAAAGATTGATTGCCTAATTTCTACCGATCCAAAGAGATCATTGATCGTTATGGCACCGCCACTACCACCAAGAACACCCGTATTCTTTGTGGTATTGATATTGTTTCGGAAAACTGTATTTTCAATCACCATCTTTGCACGATAGTTCTTTGCAGAAATTGCACCTGCTTCATAGCCATAACCCGATCCATGGTTGTTTTCAATCGTAGAATTTGTAAGTGTTAGGTCTGCATACTCCCAAACCTTGATTGCTGAAGCAGAGTTCATACTCTTATTATTGTAAATATGCATGGAATCTAACTTGGATGATACCCCAAGATAAATAACTGCCGAACCCGCATTATAAACTGAAGCGTTATAAAATTCTAACGATCCTCCGGTGCGGCTATCATCAAATAAGTATCCTGATCGTGATTGGCCATCAATATTTAGGTTCTTGATTGTAACGGTGCTTGGTTGATTTCCTTGTAATTTTATATTCCCGCCATTCCAAATGACACCATTGCCATCAATAACAAATGATACATTAGGAATCGTAACCGTCATCGGTCCTGACACGAAATCAGGTGCGAGTTTGATTACTTGACCCTCCGTAACAGTTGCGATTGCTTCCATTAGTTCGTCGACATTTGCGACCGCGTCAAAATTTACTGCTTTGGTTTCTTTTTCAGGAGTCGATACTTCCTGGACAACATTTTCTGATTTATCTTCAGACGTTTGTATTTCTGACAGACCATCTGTATCGGCTTCTTGCGATGTACCTGGATCCAATTCTGTCTCGCCATCTGTAACATCATCAATTACATCTTCTGATTCATTTTCTTGCTCAGTCTCAGGTAATTCATCACATGGTGAATCATCATTATTATCCGCACACACTTCACCAGTCGTATCGTTGTCGATTGCTGTTTCCGTGATCGGCGTTGATACTTCTTGGTTAGTGTTTGATTCATCTGCATTGATATTTAAGAATGGGACTGAAATGAGCACCAAGCTTAATACCATAAAAATCTTTAATTTCTTTTTCATAGTACCACCTCTTTATATACTAAGACATTAACAAATGAACACTCTATTAAGTTTTATCTTGTATAAAAAGGCCCATTCATGTTACCAACAGACTATTTTTAACATTAAATTTAATGTTTTTTTGTTCATTAGCCCTTCATATGCATCCGAAACACTTCTGTACACAAAAAAAATAGAGCTGCACAATGTAGCTCTATCTGTTTAATGTAAATTAAGGAGCGATCCTCGAATCAATGAAGTTTCTTAATCGCTCAGCAGCCTGTGGATAACCACACCAATTATTATTTCTTTGTATCGGGACGGTAATTGAGATAAACCATTCCCAAACCAGATACAATCACCAACACAGCTAAGATGCCACCGTGAACTTGACGTTTTGTCGAGCCAATTTGACCATCTTCCCGTGGTGCTTTCGAAACACCCTTTATGACAGGCACTTCTTCACCGGAAGTCGCTGTGACGACGGCTGTTGTTTCGGTATCTTTTTCATTTGCAAAGACTTGATATGAGCCCAGCAATGCTCCAGATACGATCATCATACAGCACAGTGTTCTTAAGAACTTCTTCATGAATTCCTCCAGACATATGTTAAGACATATTGTTGTACGTTATTTCTTAAACATACGCTTATATATTATGCATAAATAAAACACCTTATGCAAGCAAATATTTTTTAAATATGCTTCCGAAAGGTGTTGTGGTATGATTCCGTTATTTCTTGAAACTTTGTAGTGTATGAGCGGTATACTCACTGATTTTGGCTTCATTTCGATAAAGTATATAAGCAATTCCAAAACCGATCAATGAGCCTACAAGAACATCACTTGGATAATGAACAAAAACATACAATCTTGAGAAGGCCATCAAAGCAGCCAATCCCAGAAAAATCCACCGTTGCTTACCTTTAATAAAGAGGAAGAATGTTCCTGCCATTGCAAATGCACTTGCAGCATGTCCAGACGGGAACGAAGACCCACGTGGGACGGGAATCAAAATATCAAAGTTCGCAACTTCAAAAGGTCGAACCCGCATCACAATCGGTTTCAATATTCCACTCACAAGAATTAGTTCAAGGAGCAACGCGAACAATGCAAAATAACCAATTTTCCGTGTTTTTTTGTTGAGCATCTGGACAAGAGCAATTGCTATCCACAACTCCGCATGATCTCCCAAACGCGTGTATATCGCAAAAAACTGGTTAAGAAATGGGGATGACCATGTTTGGATCCACTGCAAAATGGCCATATCCATTATTGCGTTACCTCAACTTCTATATCATGAGCTGCGCGATAACTAATGGCAACCTCTTTACCATTCACATTCACAACAAACGGTCCTTCGTAAGGATCAATGCGCACAAGTTCAAAGGTTTCACCTAAGTTGAACGAAATCGTTTCTAAATACTTGAGCAATTCTAAATCATCACGAACGCGCGAGAATGTTCCACTGTCACCTACTTTTAATGAAGCGAGTGGGGTCACGCCATCACGATCCAAACCACCATTTCCGTAAATGATGCTTCCGTGAGGGCAATACTTAGGATTATTTAGATATTCACTTAGTTTTTGTGCAAGATTGTTGGAGGTAACATGTTCTAAGACCTCCGCATCATCATGAACATCCGTCCATGAATATCCCAATTGTTCCACTAAGAATACTTCCCATAGTCGATGTTTGCGCACAAGATTCTGCGCTTCACGGGTACCTTCTTTACTTAACGTCAAACCTAGGTCTTTATGTCTAACTACCAACCCTGACTCTGTTAGTTTTCGAATCATCTCACTTGTAGATGCTGCGGACACATCTAAAGTAGCTGCCAACTCCTTGTTTGTCAGTTTAATATTTCTTTGGTTCATTGCAAATATAATTTTAATATAATCTTCGCGATTCGGTGTCATTACTTACCTCTTTTCTTAGGTGTACCTAATTAATATCATTATATCACTAAATATCAGTGAAAGACAAGATACGGAATCCGTACGCACAGTCTCATTCACATGGTATAATAGAAATATATTAAGGAGGTTTTTGTATGAAATTTTCCTGGCATGGACACGCCTGTGTCCAACTTCAAACACTAGACGGAACCAAAATAATTATTGATCCATTTATCAATGGCAATCCCTATTCCGATCTTGATGTCGAATCGGTTGTTGCCGATTATATCATTTTAACTCATGGTCATGAGGACCATGTTGGTGATGCTTTAGCTATTGCTCGAAATAACGAAGCAACGATTATAGCGGTTGTTGAGTTAGCGGACCATCTTGCGTCCATAGACGTTAAAACGCACGGCATGAACATTGGTGGAAGTTTTAGTTTTCCATTTGGAACCGTTAAACTAACACCTGCAATCCATAGTTCGTCATACGATGGAGACTATATGGGACTTGCAGCAGGTGTAATTGTCAACGATACAAGTGCTACCATCTACCACGCAGGAGATACCGCACTCTTTACAGATATGAGTCTTATTGGGCCTGTTACAGCTGCGCTTTTACCAATTGGTGATAATTTTACGATGGGAATACGCGATGCATTGCACGCTGCCCAACTGATTCAGTCTGAACTATACATTCCGATTCACTACAATACATTTCCTGTTATTGAACAAAATCCATATGAATTCACAAACATGCTTCACGACAATCGTGGACTTGTTCCAGAAATTGGCGAACAAATTGAACTATAGAGGAGGTTTTTATGTTACAAGAACGCATCAATCGTGTCATCAATAATCATCAATTAAGTTGCGGACACACCAATCACTATATTTTTATACTCAAAGGATTCACCCATGTTTTAAAAAAATATTCGGTGCCGGTAAAGGATTTAGATGTCCTTAAAATTCCTACGAAAACAAATTTCTATATTACATATGAAGATGCAATGACCCTTGGAGATGGCTTCGTCAGTGCGCTTGTCGAACATGAATACGATCCCTGGATTGTTGATTTCAATTTCTTTGAGGGGGGATATCTTGCTGATATTGACTCTGTAGATTACACTGATCGAAAGCCATTGGATACTATGTTGCTGGTTAATTACCCCGAAATATCATGGGCTCCGGAACGGAAAACAATCCATATTTTCAACACCAATAATCCGTTAATAGGTATCGTGGACGATCCTGATACACCACGAACCAATGAAGACCGATTAAACATATTTTTAGAATTAGAGTAGATTTTCCTACTCTTTTTTCATAAATTCGTTTTATAATAATATATAAAAGTGGAGGATGTCTATGAGACCTGTTTATAATTTTTCAGCTGGGCCCGCTATGTTGCCCGAATCAGTTTTACTTAAAATCCAAGATGAACTATTAAGTTATCAAGGATCCAATGTTTCAATGTTAGAAGTGAATCATCGTTCGTCAGAATTCTTCGGAATTATCGATCATGCTAAGGAAACATTGAAAGAACTCATGAATATCCCCGATACATACTCAATTGTATTTCTTCAGGGGGGGACAAGTCAGCAATTTGCAATGATTCCCATGAACTTTGCGAAAGGAAAACGTGTTGCCTATGTTGATACTGGTTTTTGGTCAGCCAAAGCGATTGAAGAAGCCCATATTCTCAACGACACACTGGTTGTAGGATCAAGCAAAGAAGATGGTTACAGTTATCTTCCAATGGATCTTAATGTTCCCGAAGATTGCGCCTATGTCCACATCACAACTAACGCAACATCAGAAGGTCTCATGTATCGTGACCTCCCCGATACTAATGGAGTACCATTGATTGGTGATGCATGCTCTAATATTCTTGGATTTCCATATGATATTAATGACTTTGCAATGCTTTACGCGGGAACGCAAAAGAATTTAGGTATGTCAGGACTCACACTTGCAATCATTCGTAATGATATGCTCCGCGATGTGGAAGGACTTCCTTATATCTTCGATTACAAAAAACATATCCAAGAAAATTCAGTCTATAATACCTCGCCAACATTCGCAATCTATGTCACCGATTTAATGTTGACATGGGTTAAAGAACAAGGTGGTGTCGAAGCGCTCTCTCAACAAAATGAGAGAAAAGCAGCAATGTTGTATGAACTTATCGATCGTTCGGGCTTCTATTCCAACTGGGTTAAACCATCTGATCGCTCATCAATGAACGTTGTCTTTACAACAAATGATGAAACATTGGATGCGCTGTTTGTGGAAGAAGCAGGACTTGAAGGCATGATTAATTTGGGGGCTCACCGTAGTTCTCGAGGCATGCGCGTCAGCATCTATAATGCGATGCCTGTTGAAGCGGTTGAAAAGCTTGTCGACTTCATGATCCGCTTCCAAGATAAATATCAATAATAGAATTGCTATGGGACCTTCGAGAATCATCTCAGTTTAGATATGATTCTCAGGTGTCCCATTTTTTCGACTATTACAAACTACTAAATTCTGCGATTTATTGATTACACTATTTGTATCGCTTTATGAGACCTTGAATAGACCTTTTAGAAGCAACGTAAAAAGACTTTGACATGCATTCGAATCAGGATGTAAAGAACTTTTAGATTGATAGATATACGAAACTCTTTTAATGTGGGGTTAGGAGGAACGGTTAATGGATTTTGGAACAAAACTTAAGGAAGCACGAGCTCGACTAGGACTCAGACAAGAAGACATCGCAGATGGAATTGATGTCTCAAGACAAACTGTGTCTAATTGGGAAAATAATCGAAGTCTTCCAGATTTAAGAAGCATTGTCGAAATCAGTGACATTTACCAGATCTCCCTCGATGACTTATTAAAAGGAGACCGAAAAGTTATGGAAAAATTAATTAAAGATTCTGATATCAAAACAATGGAAAACAAATTAAACATACTGACCCTGATTGTTTTGGTGACATCGTCATTAACATTACTCTTTATTGATGGTGATATCCTTTCAAGTACGAGTATGCCTGTACTTAATACTGTATCCATTTTTCTTCGAATTTTGCTCATTGGATTACTATTTTATACAATTATAAAATATGTCAAAATGCGTAATGACTATCAACGCCAAAATGGAAATGAAAACCAACCAAAGTATAACACCACTAAAGTTATCATTGTACTTGCTGGATTGTGCGTCATTGGATTCCTACTCGGACTCTTTGCTGCATTATTATAGTCTTACGTTGCAAATTTGCCCCAAAAAAACTGAACCTTATCCAATGCCCTCTAGCATCGAAATGGTCCAGCTTTTTTAGTGTTCGATTTGAACACGTGGATTTAAAACTTTAATGTATTTAAGAATCGTTTCTTGAACCTCAGGATGTGTCAGCAGTTTAAATGTCTTTTTTGTTCCATCCTGATAAGTTAGTGTAAAGATGTCTTGGTTCTTTCCCGTATAACGCTGATTGCGATATGCAACGTTGGCAACATCTTCTAGTACGACTGCTTTTCCTGTATCAATAAGAATCAAGCGATCGCCATCTATGAGAATCGGAAATTCCGAGACACTATTTTTTATATACAAATTAAAATTAAGTACAATCGATGGTTTGTCCATTGCATGAATCACTTGATCAATCTTTTGAGTATTCTGATACATGCGAAAACTTTGAAATGCTACAACAATAGCACACACGGCCGTAAGCATTAATGCCGAACTCACGAGCGTCTGCTCTGGAAAGGCTTGACGTGATGCCAAGGTTCCAACAACGATAACTAACACTGACACAATGACCCATGCCGTGATCTTAATTCGAATTGTTTCTTTGTTAATACCCAATAAATATTGACGTTCACGTTCCATAATACACCTCATATCCTCATTCTATTATACGTGATTTATGAGGGTTTGTCATGACACTATTGATGTGCTTCAGTATAAGCCTGTGGGTCTTGACGCCAAGCTTTTAACGAAGCAAGGTCGCTTTGACTTATGGTCCCAGAGCTTACTGCTACATCAATGAGTGTTGAATAGTTAGAAAGTGATTCATACGGGATTCCTGCATTTTCGAAATTTTGACGTGCGCTATCGAGTTCATAATCAAACACGGAAAGTACCGCAACAACTTCATGACCTGCATCTTCAAGTACTTTACATGCTTTAATACTCGAGCCGCCTGTTGAAATCAGATCTTCAATCACGATGACTTTTGATTTCTCAGGAATAAATCCTTCGATTTGTTTGCTACGGCCATGATCTTTTGCCGCAACACGCACATAGGCCATTGGTAAAGCGAGCGCTTCAGATACCCAGCATGCTTGCGGAATTCCTGCGGTTGCTGTTCCGACAATCATATCAACAAACTGATATTTTTGACGTACAATATCAGCTAAACCTCGGGCAATATTCATACGTACTTCAGGATAACTCATCGTGATCCGGTTATCACAGTAAATTGGACTTTTTAACCCACTTGCCCATGTGTATGGTTCAAGGGGACTTAGGGTGACGGCTTCGACGTCAAGTAAATATTTAGCGATGCGTTGTGCTGTGTTCATTATGCTTGCTCCCATTCATTCTTAATTGCTACATATGCTTCATATGGATTATCTGCTTTTGTAATTGGACGACCTACCACAATATAGGAAGACCCATTTTGACGTGCACGAGATGGTGTCATGACGCGCTTTTGATCACCAACATCACTTGTCGCTGGACGAATTCCCGGTGTTACTCGCAGGAACTCTTCACCACACTCATGCGCAATTTGTTGCGCTTCGAGTGGTGAACATACAACACCATCTAAACCTGCTTTTTGAGCACACGCTGCGTAATGGAGTACTGATTGTTCGAGTGAAACTTCAATGAGTTGATCACTGTGCATTTGTGCTTCAGAAGTAGATGTCAGTTGTGTTACCGCAAGCAGAATTGGACCATCACCTAAACCACGACGTGCAGCTTCCATCATTTCGATGCCACCTGCTGCATGAACGTTCGCCATGTCGACACCAAGTTTGCGTAAGCCACGCATTGCACTTTCTACAGTATTGGGGATATCGTGCAATTTCAGGTCAAGGAAAATGCGATGACCACGCTCTTTAATCTCACGAACCATCTCCGGTCCGGTTTGGTAGTACAGTTCCATACCAATTTTAACGTAAAGGGACTCTTCGAAATGATCTAAGAATTCCATAACTTCTGTTCTTCCTGGAAAGTCCAGTGCAATAATAACTTCTGACATAATAACCTCTTTCTTTTTCTTCATTGAAAAGCAATTCAAATAAAAAGCTTGAACCCATAGAATTCAAGCGCGTATCTTAAAAGATATGATTCGCTTCGAGAACTCTCTGGTACTCTTTAAAGTGAATTTAATTATGAAATATTTACCGAATCTTCGCCATCAATTTCTTTAATATGAACAAAGATACGTTCTGTTTTGGATGTAGGAACATTCTTACCAATATAATCTGGACGAATTGGAAGTTCTCGATGACCGCGATCAACGAGAACCGCTAGCGAAATTTCTGCAGGACGACCCATATCAATCGTTGCATCCATTGCTGCACGAATTGTTCTTCCTGTAAACAGTACATCATCGACCAATACCACATGTTTCCCTGTTAGTGAATCATTAGATGATGCGTTGCTGTGGATTTCTTGATCATCACGATAACCCGAAATGTTTAAGCTTACGACATCGACAGGTCCTTCGATAGATGCAATTTTTTCAGCGATTCTTTTGGCAATCGGCACCCCACGTGTCTCAATACCAACAATCACAAGATTTTCGATGCCTTGATTTCGTTCAACGATCTCATACGAAAGACGGTTAATTGCGCGCATCATTTCCGATTCATTCAGAATTATTTTCGACATACGTTCCTCCATAAAAAAAGAGCCACTCACAGAAAGAGGCTCGTTGATAATGATCATAGTTGCTCTTTCCTTCTTGATCTCTCAGGATCAGTTTAAAGGATTCTTTTTTCGAATAAATCATAATCTAATTACCGCATAATGTCAATCAATGTTCCATGACATTCTACGATTACGCCCGTGTGCGAAACGTAGCACGCATCGAATCACATTTGTTCGAAAATGATTGTTATTGATTGTTTGTTTCGGATATTTATATCGTTTGGTGAAATTATATTGCGAAAATACATTAAATCATTGTATTTATACGCTTTTCTTACATTTTTGTAAGAATTTTGTCCTGTATATCGATGTTATTGAAACCATACATTTTGTATTATAGTAACAGAGTAAAATTCATCGGTTCAGATGCACTTAATTGTATCAAGTTTTTGATTATTGTTACCTTAATCCTACAATAATCAAATAGCAATTAAGCAATCATAATATCCGCACTCATGAAACTTGATGTCATATACTCTGTCTCGTATAGTACTTGAAGCCAAAAGATGATTTCCTAACATATGTCTAACATACGCTGAGTGTTGAATAAGTCCGCATTTCAAATCACATTTGAATTTATCCGCATTCGTTTCATCTTTTTTAATCCGCTGATATTCTGAGAGGATATCAACGATTCTATTCACAATTTACACTAATATCCGCAAACTTGATAATTGGTCATTATCAAACCCCGTAAATTGTACGCACATGCTTTTGAAATCCCCGATATACTTCAATCGCTAGTTTCTCCTTGTTATCGACATCAGTTATTGATTGTCCTAACATGCCTGCGTTAGCAAGTTCTTACGATTCGTACTTTTTCAAGTACTCTCCTCAGTTTTACTACCTCTCAGATTTGGTATACAGCTTTGTGTGTTTACCCCTCTAATACCAAGCAATGTATATCACACATATTATTGATGTAATAATATTGCATCCCATCAAAAAAGGGCTCTTTATAATCTAGTGTTGGTGAGATAGTCCGACATATTTAGAGTCAGTACCATCGTCATAGAAATATGATGATGGTTTTTTTATTTCTAAGTGTATCATTGTGTTTGATATTAGTAAAATTCT
>NZ_WTSY02000038.1 GCF_009828775.2 Erysipelothrix aquatica
ATATTATTCTGACATTAATTACATTGTTTATGGCAATTATGCTTATAAGATTTTTCACATTTCAAGGATCTGCACCGATTTCAAATGCTGAATTCTACGATGTAATCGAAAAAAATACCGTAACAGATTCATCAATGACAGTTCGTCAGTTTGTTATCGATATTAATGGTAAGTATAAAGATGAAAATGGACGTATGAAGACGTTTGAAACACGCTTCCCACGCACAGAACAAAATGTTAATGAATTACAAAAAATTATCGAAGCAGAAGATCCAAAGGTTACATATCCGGACATTACGGAATCAAACCTCTTTAGTGACCTTCTAGTTGTAGTTTTACCGTATGTACTACTTATTGGTGGTATGGTCTTTATATTCTCTAAAATGGGCGGCGGCGGAAATAACAAAGCCTTCGAATTTAGTAAGTCACGTGCAAAAATCCAATCAAACGTAAAAGTTCGATTTAAGGATGTTGCGGGTGCTGACGAAGAAAAAGAAGAAATGAAAGAGTTAATTGACTACTTGAAAAACCCTAAAAAATACGAAGAAATGGGTGCCCGAATTCCTAAAGGTATGTTATTAGTTGGCCCTCCGGGAACAGGTAAAACATTACTTGCTAAGGCAGCAGCCGGTGAAGCTGATGTACCATTCTTTGCAATCTCAGGTTCTGACTTTGTTGAGATGTTTGTTGGTGTCGGTGCAAGCCGTGTTCGTGATATGTTTAAAGAAGCTAAGAAAAATGCACCAAGTGTCATCTTCATTGATGAAATTGATGCTGTTGGTCGCCAACGTGGCGCCGGTCTTGGTGGTGGTCATGATGAACGCGAACAGACATTGAACCAAATGCTTGTTGAGATGGATGGAATTGAAGAAAATTCAGGTGTTGTCATTCTAGCAGCTACGAACCGTTCTGATGTTCTTGATCCTGCATTGCTACGACCAGGCCGTTTTGACCGAACAATTACTGTTGGGTTACCGGACGTTAAAGGCCGTACAGCTATTCTTGGCGTTCATGCTCGTAATAAACAACTTGCACAAGATGTCGAGCTTGAAAATATTGCGCGTCGTACACCTGGATTCTCAGGAGCTGACTTAGAAAACGTTCTCAACGAAGCAGCAATTCTTGCGGTTCGAGAGAAACAACCTAAAATTACAATGGAACTACTTGATGAGGCGATTGACCGAGTCATGATGGGTCCAGCTAAAAAATCACGTAAGTATGGTGAAAAAGAACGTCATATGGTCGCAGTCCATGAAACAGGACATGCTATTATTGGATTGAAACTTGCTGCAGCTGATAAAGTTCAGAAAGTTACAATCATCCCTCGTGGCGAAGCTGGTGGATATAACTTGATGACACCTGAAGAAGAAACATTTACACAAAGTGCAACAGATCTTAAAGCTAAGATTACTGGATTACTTGGTGGTCGTGTTGCGGAAGAAGTATTCTTTGATGAAATTTCAACGGGTGCATATAGTGATATTCAACGTGCTACACGTATAGCTCGTGCAATGGTTACAACATATGGAATGAGTAATTTAGGACCTATTCAATATGATGATGGCCAAGGTGACAACGTCTTCTTAGGTCGTGACTATTCATCACGTTCAAGCTACTCTGGCGAAATTGCCTTTGAAATTGATAAAGAAGTACGTCGCATTATTGACGAAGCTAAAGAAGAAGCAAGAGTTATTATTGAGGCACAACGTCCATTAATGGAACGCATTGTTGCTGCGCTTCTGGAATTTGAAACAATTACTGCAGAACAAATCAATAATATTGTTGAAGGACGCGATGCAAATGATGCGGGGAATGAACCTGTAGAAGTAGAAATAGTAGAAGCATAATCAATGCCCCATTTCGATGGGGCATTTTAAACCAAATAGGAGATAAATATGACAGATCAAATCGTACGAGGGCTCGCACGTGGTGGCCGTGTTCGGTTCTTTGTGACTAAAACAACAAACGCAGTAGAAAAGGCAAGAGTAATTCATGATACCTATCCAGCAGCATCCGCAGCATTAGGTCGGGTTATGAGTGTTGCTGTAATTATGGGATCAACCTTAAAAAGTGATAACGAAAAAATTGTTACGGAAATCAAAAGTAATGGTGTTCTTAACCATATTCTCGTAAATGCAGATAATGCAGGAAATGTACGTGGATTGGTATCAAACCCTCACGCTCATCAGGTGAATGAAGCAACGGGCAAACTTGATGTCGGAGGCATCGTAGGTCAAGGGTCACTACATGTCACTTATAAGTCTGGAAACTCAGCAACGTTTAGTTCCCAAGTAGAACTTCGGACTGGTGAAATTGGTGAAGACTTTGCATATTACTATGCTCAAAGTGAGCAAATTCCATCAGCATTATCTGTTGGGGTGTTGGTAAATGAAGATCTCAGCATTATGTCTGCGGGAGGAATTTTAATTCAGGTTCTACCAGAGGCGACAGAAGAAGATATTGTAGCAATCGAAACTGTGTTTTCACAGTTGCCGCCAGTTTCCAACATTATGATTGATAAAGAGGCAATAGATGTTGCGGCATCCCTTTTTGAAGATAGTGTTATCTTAGGAAGCCAAGATGTGCAATATTACTGTGGATGCAATCGTGAGCAAATGCTTGATGTGCTGCGCACATTATCGAGCGATGATTTAACTGAAATTATCGAAGAAGATAAAGGCGCAACGTTGAAGTGTCATTATTGCAATGAAGAATACCATTTCGAAGAAAACGAACTTCAATCAATTATCAATGAACGAAGTTAAATGAGTGAACGCACTGCGTTCGCTCTTTGCATATTCAGTAAAAAATATCTAAGAAACGATATAAGATGAATTAAATCAAAGAATTTGATAGAATAGTAAGTGATAAATTAATAACAAGGAAGAAGAGTGAAATTATGTCGCATGAATTAACAGAACAAGAACTTGTTCGTCGAGAAAAAATGGAAGCCTTACGCGAAAAGGGAATTGACCCTTACGCAAGTGGTTTCAAGCCGAAGGAACGCTCGAAAGAAATCTTGGATGCATACGACCTGAAATCAAAAGAAGAACTCGCAGAATTAGCTGTAACTACATCTGTCGCTGGGCGCGTCATGACCAAACGACTCATGGGAAAAGCTGGATTCATCCATCTTCAAGACCGTGATGGACAAATCCAAGTATATATCCGTAAAGATACAGTAGGTGATGAACAATTTGAATATTTCCAAGATTTAGATCTAGGCGATATCATTGGCGTCGAAGGGATTATTTTCCGTACAAACCATGGGGAATTATCCGTAAAGGCAACAAATGTAGTCCACTTAACAAAAGCACTACGTCCATTACCAGATAAATTCCATGGCTTGCAAGATATTGAAGAACGTTACCGTCGGCGTTATCTAGACCTCATTATGAATGAAGAGTCACGAAACACAGCATTTATGCGTCCTAAAATTATGAGAGCAATCCGTAATTTCTTTGATGATCGTGGATTAGCGGAAGTTGAAACACCTGTGCTAACACCGATACTTTCAGGAGCAGCTGCCCGTCCTTTCGTAACACATCACAATACGCTAGATATGGATTTCTATCTACGAATCGCTACGGAGCTACCGTTGAAACGATTAATCGTTGGTGGAATGGAAGGGGTCTACGAAATTGGACGTCTATTCCGTAACGAAGGAATGAGTCCAAAACATAATCCAGAGTTCACAACTGTAGAGGCGTATGTAGCATATGCAGATATGAATGATATGATGGATTTGACAGAAGACTTAATGCTATATCTAGCTGACAATGTCTTAGGTACAACAGAGATTAATTATCAAGGAAAAGATATCTCATTAAAAGGACCTTACCGACGCGTCCATATGGCAGAGCTGATTAATGAAGTTAAAGGTGTCAATTTCTTCGATGTAAAATCAGATGCTGAAGCACTTGAGATCGCAAAAGCACATGGACTTCATATTGCTAAACACCAACAAACATTCGGTCATGTTGTGAATGAATTCTTTGAAACATTCTGTGAAGAAACAATTGTTCAACCGACATTTGTTTATGGTCACCCTGTTGAGGTTTCTCCACTCGCGAAGAAAAATGCAGCAGACCCTCGTTTTACAGACCGTTTTGAATTCTTCGTTGACGCGCGTGAATATGCAAATGCATTTAGCGAACTTAACGATCCCATTGATCAACGTGAGCGTTTTGAGAATCAACTTAAGGAAAAAGACCTTGGAAATGATGAGGCAACGGACATGGATATCGATTTTGTTGAGGCACTTGAATATGGAATGCCGCCAACAGGTGGAATTGGAATTGGTTTAGATCGACTTATTATGCTCCTCACAGATAGTGCAAGCATTCGCGATGTACTCTTATTCCCACACATGAAAAACAGATAAAATGTATTTTACTTAATCCATAACAATCACTTGTTATGGATTTTTTTGTCGTTACACAGCGAATATCTGCAAGGTCAACAAAAACATTCTTGAAGAATGTTTTTGTTGACAGATTAATAAACGAGGTATAAAATTAAAACATACCAAAAGAATGTTTGAGGAAAGCCAATGAAAAAATACACAGCGAAAGAGGTTAAAGTTTTGATTCTTGATAGTGCAGTCAAGCAGTTCACGAGTCGAGGATTCGAGACAACTCGAGTACAAGATATTATGGACCCGTTAGATGGCTTAACTAAAGGTGCGTTTTACCATCACTTCAAGTCTAAAGAAGAAATCGCTGATAAAGTTGTTGAACGAATGCTACCTGATCGTAATGTGTTTGATTCAATACTCAAGGACACTTCTTTGAATGGATTGAGAAAAATACAAGAATTGTTTCTTGCAAGTATGTTCGATAAATCAACATATCAATATGTAAGCACTTCTTTTGAATTGTTGAGTAGCCCAAGATTCTTTCTAAAGTACATTGAGTATGTAAATGAACTATTAGTTCCATATCTCGAGTGTGGTCTAGAAGAGGGTGCAGTCGATGGTTCGCTTAGCGTTACCCATATCAGGCAGACGGCAGAATTAGTTACGTTAGTATTAAGTACGTGGTTTATAAATGCTATATTTCCAAATACTGTTGAAACACTGAATGAGAAATTGATGGTTGCACAAGCATTCTTGAGTAATAGTAATGTAAATATTCTTGACGAGTATGTATTGAACCGCATGAGTGAAGAAGTCGGGAAAAACGCAAAAAGCGAATAGAGGTAAATATGAAAAAAGGGTTAAAGATTGTTCTTATTCTAGTTATTACAATTGCAGTTATTGTTGGAGTAATCTTTGGGGGATTATACGTCAACAACAAAAATAAACTCAAAGCCGAAAAAAGCGAAATTATTGAATATGGTCAAAAAGTTAAAGTAAGTGGTAAAAACATGCAGGTTTACATGCAAGGTGAAGGAGATCAGACATTCGTTCTTTTACCTGGATACTTGACGGGTTCCCCTAAAATTGACTTTGAATTACTTATTAATGAGCTTTCTAAAGATGCGCGTGTGGTTGTGGTAGAACCCTTTGGATATGGGTTAAGTGATGATACTGAAACGCCAAGAACTGTTGAAAATATGGTCGAGGAAATTCATGCAGCGCTTGCATCATTGGATATCGACACGTATGCACTTGTTACACATTCAATCTGGGGAGTATATGCGTTAAAATATATAAATACATACCCCAATGAGGTCACAATGCATGTGGGTATAGATAGTAGTTTACCATCACAGGGTGGTGCGGATGAGAATCAAGAATCTACTATCGCTTTCTTGGCTAAATCAGGTATTTATAGATTTATGGCAGATTCATCCGATGATTTTTTACTCATTCCAAGTACCGATGAAGCTACGAAAAAACAGTTCAAATATATATCACTTAAAAATATTGGTTCTAGTGCGACAGTCAATGAAGGCAAAGAAATGCAGAATAACTTTGATAAAACAATAAACTTGAAGTACCCAAGCGATTTACCGGTCCTATACATTCTGGCAAGTGAAAGCGTGGATCCTGATCCAAATTGGATTCCAATACATGAAGCAATGTTGCAAGATGTCAATCAAGGTAAACTTGTTGTCTTAGAGGGTGGTCATTATCTTCATCATACACAGTCGGTCGAAATCGTGAAACAAATACATGAGTTTAAGGGTGAGGTAAGTGGCGATAACTAACCAAGAACGAAGTATTCATGATTGTGACTTACTCACTAAAATTGTAGAATTAGTTTCTAATCATATGCTTGATATAATGAAGATTCATGCTCATATTTGAGATAATGAACAATGGGTTATAATACTATATAAAGCGTTACAAGAACCAAAACCCGAGTATTCGGGTTTTTCTACGAAATTACCCGATAAACTTTATCTCGTAAATACAATATGTTAGAATAACTCAAAGGGAAATAAGAGGTGTATTATGAATTATTCAGTACTGTTAGTTGCGGCAGGTAAGGGTGCTGCAGAGGGTGAAAGCTATGAAAAGGCAATTGCATCATTTGATGACTCCAAAAGTGTTCTCGGAAAAACCATTTCAATTTTTCAACGCGATGAAAATTGTCGCCAAATTGTAATCGTTACAAGTGCAGCGGATATGCAAAAATTTGTGCAAACTACAGGTAGTGGTAAAATCGTCTACGTAAAAGGTGGAAAAACACGTACCGATAGTGTGAAAATTGGGTTGATGGCGATATCGGAAGATGTTGTCTTGATTCATGATGGTGTTCGTCCATGGTTAACCCAAAGTCTCATTGATAAACTTATTCATCGAATGGGAACCGAAAAGGCATGTGTCCTTGCGATTGAACCACGTGCTGCAGTACATAGAGTTGTGAATGGATACATCGTGGAAACGGTAGACACATCAACGCTCATGGTGTCTCAGACACCACAAGCATTCAATACATCATTTATCATTAACTG
Source organism: Erysipelothrix aquatica (assembly GCF_009828775.2). Lineage (GTDB taxonomy): Bacteria > Bacillota_I > Bacilli_A > Erysipelotrichales > Erysipelotrichaceae > Erysipelothrix > Erysipelothrix aquatica. Next base: position 6,904 of record NZ_WTSY02000038.1, read on the forward strand.
CTATAATAAAGCGCGAAATATTGATCATGAATTTACAGATGATGCGTCCGTTGTCCGTGCTGTCAGTGAAGTGAAAATTGCGGTAGAACACGGAGATGTTCGCAACGCACGCTTTATTTTAAAAAACAATAATTAATAATTATGAAAAGAATGAATCCTTGCGTATTTAACATTGATGGAATGTATTTACACGCAAGGATTCATTTGCTATAATGAATAAACGGATAAACGCAATTATCCTTGCTCATTATGAGCCATAGACCAAAAGGAGGTGTACACATGCGTAAATATGAATTAATGTACATCGTAAAACCTTCATTAGACGAAGAAGCACGTACTGCAGTGATTGAAAAGTCACATGCAATCTTAACAGATAACGGAGCAACTCTTGATAACGTCAATGAATGGGGATTACGTGAGCTAGCATACGAAATCGAAGACTTTAAAAAAGGTTACTATGTTGTTACTACATTTACATCAGAAGACACAGCAATAAACGAATTCAATCGTTTAACACGTATCAATAAAGATGTATTACGTCATATGATTGTTCGTTTAGAAGACTAATCTAAAGGAGTGATTTAACTATGATTAACCGCGCAATATTAGTGGGTCGTTTGACTCGAGACCCAGAACTTCGTAAAACACAAACAGGTAAATCCGTTGTTTCATTCACTGTCGCAGTAAACCGTCGCTTTTCTCAACAAGAGCAAGCTGACTTTATAAACTGTGTCGCGTGGAATCAAACAGCTGACTTTATCTCAAACTACCTTACAAAAGGTGCTTTAATTAGTGTCGAAGGTTCAATTCAATCGAGATCGTATGAAGATGCTACTGGTAAACGTGTATATGTACAAGAAATTAATGCTGAAAGTGTTAATTCATTGGAATCACGTACACAACGTCAAGAGCGTGAGCAACAAACTCAACCGTATCAGTCATCAGGTGCACAATCTACACCTGCATATCAAGCTGATCCGGAACCATCATTCTCAATGGATGATGAACCAGTTCTAGATATTACTAGTGACGATCTTCCATTCTAACCAGAAAGGAGCTAGACTATGTCATTCAAAAAATTCCGTGGACCACGTCGTAAAGTTTGCTACTTTACAAAAAATAACATCGATACAATCGATTACAAAGATGTGGAACTCTTAAAACGCTTTATCTCAGCAAACGGTAAAATTATTCCAAGACGTGTAACAGGAACAAAAGCTAAATTCCAACGTCCATTAGCAACAGCTATCAAACGTGCACGCCAAATGGCTTTATTACCATACGTATCAGACAACTAAGATACATATGAATCCTCTCACGCAAGTGAGAGGTTTTTTATATAAAGGGGTGTACTTATGAAAACTACAAAACATCTAACAACCGGTGCAATGACCGTAGCACTTACAACGCTTGTAATGCTTTTTGATCGCGCAACTGTTGGCGTATTTATGTCTTTTTTACCCGTTCCACTCATTGTGTATGGGTTCTACTTTGGGCTTAAATCTAGTTTTCCGGTGTATGTTGCATGTGTTGTATCAGCACTTATTTTCACCGGATATTTACCTACAGTTCTCCTTATGACAGGCTATGGTCTTATTGGGCTTGTTTGTATTTTTGCAAATTCCAAGAAGTTGAAAACAAGGCAAACCTATGCACTCTTGGTGGTATCCGCAATACCTGTTTACGTATTGATGATTACACAATTCGGAGCTTTTTTTGGATTTGAATATTCCCTTGCGTATTCGGCAACACAAAATATGATGCCGTACATTGCGAATCCTGCGATTTACCATATAATAATTATTATAGGAATCTTAATATTGATTCTCATGGAAACCTTCATTATCAAAACAAGCTCGACGATCCTCATTAATGTTATGCAGCGACGCTTTAAAAAATGAGTCAATAGTCAGAAAGTCCTATTTGTGATAAAATTATAGACGAAACCTTAGGGGGAATTTTATGATAAAAAAATTCGAAATGCTTAAAACGCAACTCTTGATTATTGCGTTTGTGGAAGTCGCACTAATCGTTGTCTTTCAATTAGCTTTTCCAGATAATCTCTATATCTTGCAATATATCATTATTCTCGTAAATCTTATCATCATTGGTGTAATGTTTTACACGACTGTAAGTAGCACCCAAAGTCGTGTTCTTAAAGTATCCGACTTATTAGGATATGAGGCACAAGATGCGTTTGAGTACGGGAAAATTTCTGTTGTCACCATTACAGATGATGGAACCATAACATGGGTGAGTGAAAATTTTGAAGAATCGGATATTGGAAAAAACATTCGAACTGCATACCCCGAAGTTATGAAATTGATAAATGGCAAAGAAAAATTTGTACGATTAACAATTAAGAATAAAGAATATGAGGCGACCATTAGAAATAATGACAATATCATATTTTTTAAAGATGTTTCGAGACTTACTGAGTTGGAACGCAATAACCGTAACAATTCCGTTGTTTTAGGAATTGCGTATTTAGATAACTATGAAGAAACGACACAGTACGAAGAGGAACAAGTTATCGCGTTAATTGATATGAATATTAGGCAAGCAGTTGTACGTTGGGCGGATCGTCATAAAATGTACATCCGACGTATTCGATCAGACCGTTATCTGTTGGTACTAAATGAAGAAATTTTACAAGAAATTACCCAAGAACGATTTACAATTCTCCATGAAATTCGCAAAGAAGCGGCAAAGATGGATGCAAGTATTACATTATCATTGGCGTTTGCCCGCCAAGCTGAGAGTTTTAGAGAGTTAGAAGACATGTCGAACCGTGCTCTTGAACTTGCTCAAGGTCGTGGTGGAGATCAGGTCGTTATTAACACTAAAGATGGCGAAATGACATATTTCGGTGGATCAACAGAAGCGGTTGAAAAACGAAGTAAGGTTCGTGTTCGTGTCATGGCCCAAAATCTCGGAGATGTTATCAATAATTCGACAGAAGTCCTTATTGTGGGACATAGAATGATGGATTTTGATTGCTTTGGGAGTGCACTAGGGGTAGCAGCGATTGCAGAAGTTTATGGCAAACGTGCTTCAATCGTCCTGAATCCAGATGATATCGAAGCAAATCTATCCGATGCAATACGAAAAAATCGTGAAGAATTTGAAAAAAATCATAATTTCATAAGTCATTCACAAGCACTCAGTATAATTACAGACAAGACATTAGTGATCATGGTTGACCACCATAGTCTTGAACAGACACAATTCTTAGATATTATCGGAATGGCAAAACGGATTGCTGTTATCGATCATCATCGTCGAACTGGAGAATTTAAATTTAAACCGCTCCTTACCTATATTGAGTCATCGGCCTCATCAGCGAGTGAATTAATAATTGAACTCTTCCCGTACCATCGTAAAAACGTTGTGATTAGTAAGTTAGTTGCAACATATATGTATACAGGAATGATTATTGACACAAACCGATTCAGACACCGCAGTGGAAGCCGAACATTCCAAGCAGCAGCGGAATTGCGCAAATATGGTGCTGATTTAGCAGAAGTTGAAAATATGCTACGTGATGATTATGGTGACTTTGAAACGAAAACAAAAATTCTTGCGACAAGTAAACTCTATGATGATTACGTTATCGCAGCATATAAACACGGAATATTGCAACGAACAATGCTTTCGCAAGCAGCAGATGAAATTCTATCCGTAAGGGAGGTTGAGGCATCCTTTGTGATTGCGTCAGTCGATGAAGAATCGATTGCAATCTCAGCACGCTCTAAAGGCGAACTCAATGTCCAGGTTGTGATGGAGAAATTAGGGGGTGGCGGACACTTTACAGGTGCTGCTACCGTAATTCGAAATCAATCAATGAATGAAATCGTTGAAGCTTTACAAGAAGCGATTAAAACAGTAAGAGAGGAACGTGACTAATATGAAAGTAATACTATTAAAAGATGTAAAAAAATTAGGAAAAAAAGACGAAATTGTAGAGGTTGCAGATGGCTACGCACGTAACTTTTTATTTCCTGGGAAATTAGCGGTTATTGCAAGTGGTGGAAGTCGTGAAGTTCTCAAAGATCAAAAAGATGCTCGCGCCGAGGAACATGCAATTGAAGTTGAAAAGGCAAAAGAAATAGCAAAACGTTTAGAAGATATTACATTAGAATTTACAGTTAAAGTTGGAAAAGGTGGTCGAACATTTGGTTCAATATCGACAAAACATGTGGAAGAGGCATTGCGTAAAGACTACGATATCCGTGTGGATAAACGTAAATTCAAACCTAATGGTCCCGTATCCCATTTAGGTATGAACCGTATTACGGCAACAATCTTCGATCATGTAACAGGTGAAATCAAAGTTCGACTAATAGGGGAAGAATAATCCATGCGTCAATTACCGTATAGTCATGATGCGGAGGTTGCGATTCTTGGTACGTTACTGGTCTATCCAGATTCAGTCAATCGTATTAATGAACATAACCTTGTAGTAGATGACTTCTACAACACTGAACATCAAAAAATATTCCGTCATATGTTAGACATAATTGAGGCTGGAAACTTTTTAGATGCAACGACATTAATTTCAAGACTTAGAGATCATCATGAACTTGATAGTATTGGTGGCGTTGACTTTCTATTCTATTTAACAGCGAATGCTGCAGCCCCTGCTACATTGAAGCATTATGTTGATGTCGTTCAAGAAAAGGCACAAATTAGACGTCTCATTAGTGTTGCACAATTAATCGTGGACCAAGGGTTCGACTCAACAACAGAAGTTAAGAATCTTCTCGATTTTGCGGAAAAGGGTGTATTAGAAGTTACGCAAGATCGCCAGGTTTCAGATATGCTATCAAGTCAGGAAGTTGTTGCTGAATTCTTGGCGAATCTAGCAAAAATTCAAGAAAATAGAGATCGTATCACCGGCTTAAAGACAGGATTTGAAAGTTTAAATCGCGTTACAAATGGACTTCAACGTGGAGATTTAATTATTTTAGCCGCCCGCCCGTCGGTTGGTAAAACAGCGTTTGCACTAAACCTTGCACTTAATGTGGCAAGACATAACGATAACGGTAAAGGAAGTGTTGCAGTTTTCTCCTTAGAGATGCCAGCCACACATTTAATGAGCCGTATGCTCGCTGCACAATCTTCGATTAAAAGTGAATTTTTAAGATCGGGGAATTTGACAGATGAAATGTCCAATGATTTAAGTATGGCGGCAAGCGTGCTGTCAAACACGAATATTTATATCGATGATAGTTCGACAGTAACGATGGCGGAGATTTTCTCGAAATGCCGAAAATTAAAAGCAGAAGTTGGTTTGGATATGGTTGTTATTGACTATATTCAGTTGATTACAGGACGTGGAAATTCCGATAGTCGCCAACAAGAAGTTTCTGAAATATCCCGTGGTCTAAAACAATTAGCCAGGGAAATGGAAGTTCCGGTTATTGCGCTCTCACAATTATCGCGTAACGTGGAAAAACGAGAAGTCAAAATCCCGCAATTGAGTGATCTCCGTGAGTCGGGTTCGATTGAGCAAGATGCGGATATCGTCATGTTCCTTTATCGTGAAGAATACTATACACAGCACGAAGAAAACGATGATGTACCGAAAGGGCCCAAACCCGATCTGCAAGAAGTTTTGGTCAAAATTAGTAAACACCGTAACGGTGCTCTTGCAGATATAACGATGCAATTCAATGCATCAATAACTAAATTTTACGATGTAGCAACAGGAAGGTAGGTGATGCTCGATGAAGAAAAATTTTATTGTGATAGGAGTTGCGCTAGGACTGAGTGTAATTCTTGGATTGCTCGGTAAATATCAATCAGACCAACAAAGCATTGAAGCGGCTATGCAAGTCATTGATACATCGAAAGCAAACTTCCCTCAAGAGGTTGTAGCGGTAAATGATCGCCCAGTTGAGATCACAAAACTCTATCATTCAGGAAAACTTGTCGGAATCATTCGCGATACATCGCGATTGGATACCATGTTCAATGATGTTTATGCTAATGAATATGCAGAAGAGTTTCCAGATTCAAAACTGAGTTTCATCGATGATATTTACCAAACCAAAGAATTGAGTTATAACATTTACGAAGATCGTGATGTAGAAATCTTTGGCTATATTCACGAGAAGAATTTATTTGCGATTGAAAGTAACAAAGTAACGTTCTCAAACGGTGCAGTTATCTATGTTAAAAATAGAGAAGACTTTAACACTGCGCGGGAAATGTTTATAAAAAACTTTGTGACAGAAGCAGGTTACGAGGCATTTGTTAATCAAAAGAAACCGACAACTCCCGATAGTTCAGGTATGCTCGAAAAATCTCTGGAAATTAACGAAACAGTAAAAATCGAAAAAGGACTTGCAAGTAAAGAAGATATTCTCATGAATGAAGACCAGGTGTTGACGTTCTTAAACTATGGCTATGAACCTAAACTTGAGAATTATACAGTCCAAAAATATGATACCGTTGCTGGGGTGGGGTCACAAAATGGGATGTCCGCATCACAAATTGTATCCATCAATAGCGATAAAATTTCGTCAGAACAACAAATTTTACAAGAAGGTATGGAATTGAACGTCAGTAAATTTGACTCACCATTTACCGTTCTTGTAACAAAAGAAATGAAAACAACTGAACCAATCTACCCAGAAGATATCGAGTACGTTGAAGATCCAACAGTCGATGAGGGAACAGAGATTGTAGATGTGGTGGCACAAGAAGGTATTGCGGATGTTTCCTATAACATTTTATTTGTGAACGGGGAACAACAGCGTTCCGATGAAACATCTCGAAAAACGACCACAGAAGCGGTTCGCGGAAAAGTGCGAATTGGAACCAAAGAAGAGCCAAAAGTATCAAATATTGGTGTTGCTGGAACGGGTCGATGGCCATTGGCGGATGGACGTGTTATTTGTGAGTTTGGATGTTACGGTGGACACCGTGGGGTTGATATGCAACCGTGGGGTGTCTATGGATCAATCTTCTCAATTGACCGTGGTGTTGTAAATGGTAAAGGATATGATCAATCTGGGTGGGGTCATTGGGTGCGGATCAACCATGGTAATGGTTACCAATCACTTTATGCCCATATGCCAGGTCCTGCAGCAGTATCGCAAGGTGAAACGGTTGCAGCTGGACAGTATCTCGGTCAAGTTGGAGATACAGGTTTTGCAACTACACCTCACTTACATTTAGAAATTTGGGATTCTGGGGGGAATCGACTTAATGCATGCAACGGCTTTGTTACATGTAGATAGAAAGGATGTTTGATTTGAAAAAGCAGCTACCCGTTATTCTAGGAGCAGCTCTACTAAGTATTGTTTTGGGATATTTGCTCAATCAGAGTGACTCCAAAATGAGAAATAGTGAGACTTATCAAATTACAGATGTTGCCTCAGCAATCATTCCACAAAATGTTGTTGCAACCAGTGATAAACCCCATGAGGTCGTTAAAATATACCAAAAAGATACCTTGATTGGAATCTTAAACAATACAGAATCGTTTGAAAGCAACTTTGATCGTGTTTATGAAGCAGAGTACAAAGACAAATTTGAAAATTCAAAACTTGGACCATCAGAAGATGTCTACACAACAAAGGCACTCAGCTACAATTCATACGAGAACAAAGACACAGAAATTTTCAATTACCTTTACGACCAAGGATTATTGGCTATTGAAGCACATAAAATTGAGTTTTCAAACGGTGCGATTATTTACGTGAAAAATATCGAAGATTTCGAACGAGCACGTGAAGGATTCATTAAAAACTTTGTGTCATCGGATGATGTCTACAATGTACTAAAAAAAGGTGAAAAATTACCGCCGATGACTGGCTATGGTGAACGAGAGATTGCACTGAGTGTTAAAGAGACAATTCAAGTTACACCAGGCTTTGCGCCGGTTGACAAAATTATGCAGGACGAAGCAACTGTACTTAAGTTTCTAAGTTATGGATACGATCCAAGTATTGAAACTTATGAAGTCGAACGCTTTGATACCGTTGATGGTATTGGTTGGAAACATGGGATGACAGGCTCTCAAATTCTTTCGCTGAACCGAGATAAAATTGTTAGTAGAGAACAACTCTTACAGCCAGGAACAGTTCTAAATGTTAGCAAGTTTAACTCGCCACTGACAGTTGAAGTTGTTCGAGAACGACGTATTGAGGAGATTGTGTACCCCGAAGACATTGAATACGTGGAAGATCCAGAACTAAAAGAAGGCGTCGAAATAATCGATGTTGTCGAACGAAATGGATTGCGTGATGTTACGTATAACGATACAACGGTCAATATGCAGTCGGTTTCCTCCAAAAGAGTATCGGAGCATACTACAGTCGAACCAATACGCGGAAAAGTACGTGTTGGTACAAAAATTGAACCTCGCATTGGGAGTGGGAAGTTCCGTTGGCCTGTTACCAATGGATTCATCACCTGTGCTTATGGAAATAGTTGTTATCAAGGACATAATGGAACTGATTTTGTTTACTTTGGAAATGGTGGTCTGGGTGAAATCTATGCATCTGACCGCGGTGTCGTAATCGAAGCGACATACAAAGACGATTGGGGTAATTATGTATTAATAGACCATGGAAATGGATACCAAACACGTTACGCTCATATGCGTAATCCGGGATCATATGTCCAAGTCGGAGAGGTTGTTACTGCCGGCCAGCCGATTGGGTATATTGGTAATACGGGTCGAAGTTTTGGAGCCCATGTTCACTTTGAAGTTTACCAATCCGGAACACGGATTGATCCATGTTCTGTGTTAGGTTGTTAGCAGGAGGTGGTGTAAAAAAATGAATTATGCAATACTGGCAAGTGGATCGAAAGGGAATGCATGTATTATAGAAACAAACGGTACACGCATCCTTATTGACTGTGGTACAACCAAAAGATACCTAAGTCAAAGTTTTGAATCTCTTGGTTTAGGATTTGATGATATCGATCATGTTTTGATAACACATGACCACTCCGACCATACAAGCCAATTAAAGCATTTCAAGAACAAGTCAGTATTTACATCGTCTCCTGATATGGAAGACTTTACAACAGTCATTCCATATGAGCCCTTTGAGATTGAAGGGATTCACATCATGCCGATTAAAACATCGCACGATGATGCATATTCTGTAGGCTATGTTCTTGATGATGGAAAACGCAAGTTGGTTTATATGACCGATACAGGCTATGTTAAGGAAACAGATCTCGTCTATTTACGAAATGCAGATTACTATATTTTAGAAAGTAATCATGATCCGGAAATGTTGATGAAAACGATAAGGCCATACTATATCAAACAGCGCATACTGTCAGATGTTGGGCACTTGTCAAATGCTGATGCCGGGTTAGTGTTATCAAAAGTTGTTACAGAGAATACGAAACAAATAGTACTCGCGCACTTGAGCGCCGAAGCAAATACCGAAGCACTGGCAATTGAAACTGTGTCGGATATTGTTTCAAACCCTAGGATAGAAATAAGCGTCGCAAAACAATATGAGATTGTAATGGGAGGCATAAACAATGAAAAACAATGATGGATTTAAACGCACTTTTTTAGGAATACTCATAGTTTTACTTGCTTGGAATGGTTTCTTAACATACCAGCTCTATGAGGTAAATAACAAACCGACAACAACACAAACTGAGTCAGGAAAATCATCTCAGGAAGTTGTTACGAATTTTGATATTGATACAACACGCGTTGTTGAAAAAGTTGAAGACAAAGTAGTAAGTGTCGTTAATTACCAAGGCGATCGTGCCATGGGAAGTGGTTCAGGTGTCATCTATAAGAATACTGGTGATACACTTCAAATCATTACTAACGAACATGTCGTCAATGGAGGAAACAAATTTAGCGTACGTTTGTCAAACGGTGAAGATAAAGAGGCGACATTAATTGGCTCTGATCCACTGTCAGACCTTGCTTTGCTTGAAGTTAAAGAAAAAACAGCTATCGAACCAATTGTGCTAGGAGATTCATCGGGATTGAAAGTTGGTGAATTTGTATTAGCGATCGGAAGTCCAATCGATCTTGAATTCGCAAACTCAGTTACATTCGGAGTTGTTTCCGGAAAAGACCGAAAAATCCCTGTTGACATAAATGGAGACGGCCAACCGGATTGGGATAGAGTTGCAATCCAAACAGATGCAGCAATTAACCCTGGGAACAGTGGTGGCGCACTTGTGAACTTAAATGGCGAACTCATCGGAATTAACTCGATGAAATTGAACCCACAACAAGTTGAAGGAATGGGATTTGCGATTCCAGCAAATGAAGTTCAACGCGTCATCGACGAAATCGCGGCAACTGGAAAAGTACAATATCCTGTACTCGGAGTATCATCAACATCGGTAGACGCGTTAAATCCATTCCAAAGAAGTTACTACAACATTCCGGATGATTTAAAAGGCGGTGTCTTTGTAGTTGAAGTTGTCGATAAGAGTCCAGCAGCATTGGGTGGTATAAAGGAAAATGATGTCATTACAAGTTTTGACGGTAAAGAGATTACAGATTACAAGACTTTTAGAAATCAACTTTACACCAAAAAATCAGGCGACACGGTATCGATGCAAGTACTCCGTGCTGGGAAAACGATTGATTTGGAAGTAACTCTCAAGTGATAAAAATAATCGCAATTGGAAAAATTAAAGAAAAAGAGATGCAAGCACTCATTGCAGAATTTCAAAAACGCCTTAAACCGATTCATACGATTGAGATGATTGAATTGCCAAATAGTAATAAAAAAGAAAATGATATTATTGGTATTATTCAAGATGAGTCGCAGCGCGTTCTCGACAAAATAGATCCTCGGGACCATGTTGTTCTCTTGGATTTACAAGGAAAAGATTTTACCTCTGAACAAATGTCCAGGAAACTGGTGGATTTGATAGATCACGGAAAAACGGTGGTGTTCATTATCGGAGGTTCACATGGAGTAAGTGATGAAATACGACAACGAGCAAATATACGTTGGCGAATTTCGAACCTAACATTCCCCCATCAACTTGTTCGATTAATGCTTTATGAACAAGTGTACCGAATGTTTATGATAGCTAAGAATCACCCATACCATAAGTAGTTTGAAATGGTTAGCATTAAAAAGTGCATTAGATTGTATTATTC
>NZ_WTSY02000039.1 GCF_009828775.2 Erysipelothrix aquatica
ATCCTAGACAATAATAATAAAAACTTGAACAAAAACTATGTAGAAAAAATTGCTGCAACGTGGAAACGTAAAGGAATTGAAACGGCCAAGCAAGCTCAAGATGAAGTATCCAGACCAATAACCAAAGTACAAAGTCAACCTAAGGCTCGTGTAGAAATTCAGTCTCCTGATTATACAGAAGCAATTGAAGTAACCCAAGAGTCAGAGGATGAAAACACAAGAATTATCGAAGCATATCTTAAAGGAGGACAATCATGAGTTTTAGAAATATGTCATTTGAACTAACACCTGATCAGATTAAAGCACGTGATGAGTTGGGTAAAAAATTACTTGAGTTACCTGAAATTCAATTATTTATTGAAAAGTATGACTGTCCTGAACAGGTTATCGTCGAGAATGCATCGAAATTCAAACGATGGGTGCAATCAAAGCGTAAAGCACACTCATATGCTAAACATGAAGTTGTCGCTAATCCGGAGTTAGCTAGCTTTGTAGATTTAGCTTACGATAAGCATACAGGAATCATTGATGAATTCGTGACAGAACTTCCGATTCTAGATGAAATTGAAAATGAATACTCATATTTGAATAAATATCAGGTGATGCCGTTACCCTTAAATCTACGTGAAGCACACTTCGATAAGATTGACTATCAAAATGAAAGTGCTCATTTTAAATCAGTGATGGGTACGTTAGTAAAATTCGTCGAAGATAATTCGCTAGGTTACTTTATCTTTGGGGATTTAGGAATTGGAAAAAGTTATATAAGTGCAGCAGTAACGAATGAATTTGCTAAGAAGAACCATTCAGTAGCATTTGTTCATGTGCCTTCATTACTGAGCCTGTTAAAGCAAAATTTTAATAACTCATACGAGTTGGATCGAATTTTACGTAAACTTAGGTCCGTTAAAGTACTTGTACTTGATGATCTAGGTGCAGAACCGATTACGTCGTGGAGTCGTGATGAAATATTACTGTCTATTCTCAATGATAGACTTGAGAATAAACGTAAGACAATTATCACAAGTAATTACCGTCCAGAACTTTTAGTAGGGCTCTATAAACTGGATACTAGAGGGGTTTCAGATGAAATCAGAGCACGAAGACTCGTGGATAGAATCCATGCGTTAACAAGCCCATTAGAAATGACGGGCAAAAACCGTCGAATTGCACAAAAATAGATATTTAAAGGCGAAAAAATTGGCAAAAAGTGGTATGATTACTCAAGAGGTGGATTATGAAAAAAATTGGCATTTTGACATCTGGTGGTGATGCGCCAGGAATGAACGCAGCAATTCGAGCAGTTGTGCGTTCTGGAATAAGTGCAGGCCTTGAAGTTTATGGTGTATTTAATGGCTATGAAGGATTAGTCAATGACAACATTCGTAAATTAGATCGTGGCGACGTGAGTGATATTATCATTCAAGGTGGAACGATCTTAGGTAGCGCCCGATTAGAAGAATTCAAGCTCGTTGAGGTTCGTGAAAAGGCAGTCGCAAATCTCGCAAAACATGGTATTGAAGGACTAGTAGTCATTGGTGGTGACGGAAGTTATCGTGGGGCACTTGCTCTAACGGAAATGGGAATTAACTGTATTGGTATTCCTGGGACAATCGATAATGACATCGATTCAACAGATTACACAATTGGTTTTGATACAGCACTAAACACTGTTATCGAAAACGTTGATAAATTACGTGATACATCAAGTTCACATCACCGCTGTTCAGTAGTTGAGGTAATGGGTAACCGTTGTGGTGACCTTGCAATTTATGCAGGAATTACAACGGGTGCGGAAGTTATCGTTACAAAAGAAACCGGCTATGATGAAGCTGAAGTTCTTGAACGACTCAATTACTTTGAACAAGTGAAAGGGAAGCGTCATGCGATCCTTATCATCAGTGAGAAAATTACCGATGTACACTTATTAGCACAAAAAATATCACAACATACTGGATTCTCCGGACGTGCAACAATTTTAGGTCATATTCAACGTGGTGGTTCACCTACTGCGCGTGACCGTATTCTTGCGACACAGTTTGGGGATAAAGCAGTGCAGGCATTAATGTCGGGCGAAGGTGGCCGTTGTGTTGGAATCGTAAGCGAAAAAGTAATGACAATCGATATTACTGAAGCGCTACGTACACCTAAGAAATCCAGAAAACCTTTATTTGAGTTACACGATCGATTGGTATAAGAAAGAGAGACATTATTTAATGCAAGAAATGAAAAAAACAAAAGTTATTTGTACGATTGGACCAGCTTCAGAGTCACCAGAAATGCTTGAGGCATTGGCAAAAGAGGGGATGAATATTGTTCGTTTCAACTTCTCACATGACGTCCAAGAAAACCACTTACGACGCATGAACGTTGTTCGTGAAGTTAGCGACCGAATTGGTATCAACTTGGCAATTCTACTTGATACAAAAGGACCAGAAATTCGTTGTGGCGACATGACTGATGGTGCAATCGCTTTTGAGACAGGTGATGTCGTTCGCGTTGGTTTTGATGCAGATTTCATGGGAACTAAAGAACGTTTCACACTTTTAGTGCCTGAAGTACATGCTGACGTTCAAATCGGAAACTACCTGCTTATCGACGATGGAAAAATGAAGTTAACAGTTATCGATAAAGATGACAAAGACCTAATTTGCCGTGTTGAAAACCCAGGATTCATCAAAACACGTAAAGGTGTGAATATTCCTAACGTAGTACTAAGTATGCCATTTATGTCAGAAAAAGACCGCAATGATATTACTTTTGGTGCTAACAACGGAATTGACTTTGTTGCGGCATCATTCGTTCGTCGTGTTCAAGATGTTCAAGACATTCGTGATGTTTTAGAAGCAGCAGGACGTCCTGATGTTCAAATCATCGTAAAAATCGAAAACCAAGAAGGTTTCGATAACTTAGAAAGTATTTTAGAACTTGCTGATGGTGTCATGGTTGCTCGTGGAGACTTAGGTGTGGAAGTAAGTACACACTTAGTTCCAATTTACCAAAAACGTATGATCGCATTAGCTAACCGTATGGGTAAACCAGTTGTTACTGCAACTCATATGTTAGAATCAATGCAACAAAACCCACGCCCTACACGTGCTGAGGCAAGTGATGTTGCGAATGCAGTTCTTGATGGAACTGATGCAATCATGCTTTCAGGAGAATCTGCTGTTGGAGCATATCCTATCGAAGCAGTTCGTGTCATGCGTGAAATTGCATTAGCAATGGAAGAAATTATTCCTTACCGTGAGCGTTTATCACATGCAATCAGTACTTCAAAACGTACAATGCAAGATTCAATTGGTATGTCAGTTGCTGAAACAGCATTGAACATGAATGATGTAGAAGCAATCGTTGCCTTTACACAATCAGGTTCAACAGCACGTCGTATTTCAAAATACCGTCCAAATGTTCCTGTTATTGCAGTTACATTTGATAAAGCAGTTCAACGTAGCCTTCAATCATCATGGGGTGTCATTCCAGTTTACTCAGACGTCCGTAATGATATGACAAATGATGATGAAATTGCATCAACATTTGCGAAGACATTTGGTATTGAACCTGGTAAAAAAGTTATCATTGCTGCTGGATATCCAACAGGAACCGGTAACACTAACTTGATGAAAATTATTGAAGTTAAATAGTAGGTAAAATTATGAAACAGTATATTGGTGTTGATTTAGGTGGTACGAATGTTCGTGTTGCAATTGTTACCGAGCTAGGTGACATTGTTGAAGAAATCAAGCGTCCGTCTTTAGCTTCTCAAGGACCAGAAACTGTTCTAAACAATATCGTTGACATGATCAACAGTTTAGAAAACTGTGATCAATGTGCTGGAATTGGAATCGGAATTCCTGGACCAGTAGATACAGAAAAAGGGTCGGTAACTCTATCGACAAATCTTGCTGGATTTACTGGTTTTCCAGTAGTTGATTACTTAAAAAAACATTTTGATTTACCCATTTACATGGATAATGATGCAAATGTTGCTGGTTTAGCTGAAGCTTTAGTTGGTTCAGGAAAAGGCAAGAAAATAGTTTACTATGTTACGCATTCAACAGGAATTGGTGGTGCACTCGTAGTTGACGGAAGACTTGTATCCGGAATTCACGGATATGCTGGTGAAATTGGAAATATTGTAATTGACAGACATCTCAAACGACGCGATGACGTAAACACATTGAATGCTGGTGCAGTTGAAAATGAAGCAAGTGGATCCGCAATGGTTCGCAAGGCTCAAGAATTAATTGACCCAGAAATAACATCTGCTTCTCAAATATTTAAATTGTACGAATCAAATGATCCAAAGGCAGTTCAACTTGTTGAAGAAATGTCTTACGATGTAGGAATGCTTTTATCAATCATTTCACACGTTACAGATCCTCATATCTTCGTCCTTGGTGGAGGCGTCACATTCTCTCGTCATTTGTATTGGGACAAGATGATTGAAGCGTATAAATCATTGGTTCATCCTACAATGCGTGATCGTGAATTTGTGCTTGCGTCATTAGAAGAACCAGGAGTTATCGGAGCGGCGATGTTATGCTACTCACAGGAGAAAAATGTATGACATTAATTGAAAAATATGCACAATTAGCCGTTAGAGTCGGTGTTAACGTTCAACCAGGACAAACACTACTTATTAACGTAAAAGCAGAGCACTATGAATTTGCAAGACTTCTCGTAAAAGAAGCTTATGCAGTTGGTGCTAAAAAAGTTGTCGTTAAGTTCAGCGACGACATTATTGGAAAAGAACACGCATTACATCAAGATTTAGAAACATATACACGCGTGCCTCAATGGATTGTTGACGAAAATGATGATTACTTAACACAAGACTTATGTCGCTTGTCAGTTTATGCTCCATCACCGGGCTTATTTGCGGATGTAGATGGCGATAAACTCGCTGCTGCAGCAAAAGCTCAAGGCGAAGCTCTTAAAGCAATGCGTGAGTATACGATGGCAAATCGTGGGCAATGGTCATTAATTTCTTTACCAACAAACGAATGGGCACATGTAGTGTTCCCAGAATTACCAGTGGAAGCGGCTTATGAAAAATTACTTGAAGCAATTCTTTATGCATCTCGCGTCACTGAAGATAAAGATCCAGTTGTTGCATGGGCTGAACACAACGCCGTTTTAGCACATCAAAATACGGTTCTAAATGACTATAACTTCAAATCATTACACTTTAAAAACAATAAGGGAACCGACATCACAGTTGGTCTTGTAAAAGATCATGTGTGGGCAGGTGGAGAAGAAACATCTGAGGGTGGACATAAATTTAATCCGAATATGCCAACAGAAGAATCCTTTACGATGCCAGACCGTCTTAATGTCAACGGACGCGTTTACAGTACAAAACCATTGAATTATAGCGGAAAACTTATCGATGAATTCTGGTTAGACTTTGTGGATGGTAAAGTTGTTGATTTTGATACAAAACAAGAAAAAGAGACATTACGTCAACTTCTTGATACTGATGAGGGAAGCCGTCACATCGGTGAAATTGCCCTTATTTCACACAAATCACCAATTTCGGACCTAAATATTTTGTTCTACAATACATTATTTGATGAGAACGCTTCATGCCATATGGCTCTTGGACGTGCTTATCCTATGAACATCAAAAATGGTACATCAATGTCACAAGAGGAATTACTCGCACATAACTCAAACGATTCAATTAACCATGAAGATTTCATGTTTGGAAGTGAAGATATGAGTGTCATTGGAGTAACACAAGATGGTACTGAAGTTGTTGTATTTGAAGCAGGAAACTTTGTAATCTAAGCGTGGGAAACCACGCTTTTAATTAAAGAAAGAGGTACTTATGAAAAATATCGATAGAAAATATGCAAATTTGTTGGTTGAAACGGCACTTAATGTACAACCTAATCAAACGTTGATTATCAATGCGGGGCCAGAACACCATGAATTTGTTGCTCTTCTTACCGAAGAAGCATACAAATTAAAAGCAAAACAAGTTATCGTCAAGTTCACAAGCGAACAAATTTCAAGACTTCACTATCTTTATCAAAGTGAAGAAACGCTAACACATATCCCAGAATCATTGATTCTTGAACACGACGAGTACCTTAAAGAAGATCTAGTTAAACTAGCATTACGTAGTCCGAATCCTGGACTCATGAATGATGTCGATGCTTCGAAAGTTATGGCCGTATCTCAAGTTAGAGGAAAAGCATTACAAGCATTTGCAAACTACTCCATGAGTAATCAAGGACAATGGCTGGTTGCAGCTTACCCCACCTATAACTGGGCTAAGGCAGTATTTCCTGAATTAGAAGCGCAGGCGGCATATGATAAGCTTTACGAGTACATTCTATACGCTACTCGTGTAACAGAAGATAATGATCCAAAACAAGAGTGGGAAAAACATAATGCCCAACTCCATAAACAAAATAGCGCTCTAAACGCATACAATTTTGAGTCAGTTCATTTTAAAAATGGTTTGGGAACAGACATCACAATTGGTCTTGTCAAAGGACACATTTGGTCGGGTGGTAATAGTCCATCCCAAAAAGGAATCCCATTTAACGCTAATGTTCCAACTGAAGAGTCATTTACGACTCCAGATCGTATGAATGTAAATGGAATCGTCTACAATACGTTGCCGCTAAACAATAACGGTCGACTCATCGACAAATTTTGGTTGAAATTCGAAGATGGTGTCGTCGTTGATTTTGATGCTGAACAAGGAAAAGAGGCACTCGAGGGTCTTCTCAATACAGATGAAAATAGCCGACGTATTGGTGAAATTGCATTGGTGTCGTTCGATTCGCCAATTTCAAATCTAAAAACATTGTTCTACAACACACTTTTTGATGAAAATGCATCGTGCCATATTGCTCTTGGAAAAGGATATCCTCTAATAGAGAATGGTGGAAGCATGAATCGTGACGAACTACTAGAACGAGGCATTAATCAATCTCTCATTCACGTGGACTTTATGTTTGGTAGTGAGGATATGCATGCAGAAGGAACAACATTTGATGGAAATATCGTTACAATCATCAAAGATGGAAATATAGTTCTATAGTCTTTGGACTTGTATTTTAAAAAGAGTCGAGTATAATAATACTATAAATCGATGATAAGGACATGAATGTGAAAACGTTGAACTAGAGAGTGAAGTGGTCGCTGAAAACTTCTCGTAGACATTTGCATTTACAACCTTTGAGTGAATTTTCGAAAAAATTCCGTTGCTGGCGTTAACAGATAAAGTGCACTATTACAGTGAATGAAGGTGGTACCGCGTTAACACGTCCTTTTAGGGTTTGTTATCGTGGTACTTTTTTATTAGAAAGAGAAGGAAAGTACAATGATTAATATTAAAGAAAATCCAGAATTAAATGTTCTTAATCACTCATCCGCACACTTACTTGCGCATGCCGTGAAGCGTCTTTATCCAGAAGCAAAATTTTGGGTAGGTCCTGTAATTGAAGATGGCTTTTACTACGACATGGATTTAGGAGATGTCAAATTAACAGAAGACGATTTACCGAAAATTGAGTCAATGATGCGTAAAATTGCTAAAGAAGACAAACGAATAACACGTATTGAGCTTTCAAAAGCTGAGGCAATGGAAGAGTTCAAAGATGATTCCTATAAACTTGATATCATTTCAAACTTAGATGAAAACGAAACAATTTCAGCATACCGTCAAGCGGAATTTATCGATCTTTGCCGTGGACCTCATGTTGAGACAACGAAAAAAATGAAGTATTTTAAACTTCTCAAGGTTTCCGGTGCATACTGGAAAGGCGATGCAAATAATAAGATGTTGCAACGTGTTTATGGAATTACATTTGAAACACAAGAAGATCTCGACAATTACCTAAACTGGCTTGAAGAAGCAAAACTTAGAGACCATAAAAAACTTGGAAAAGAACTTGGCTTATTCATGATGAGTGAGTATGGTCCTGGATTCCCATTCTGGTTGCCAAATGGAATGAAGTTACGACAAGCTCTGGATGCTTATTACCAACAAGCTCATACACGTCGTGGTTATGTTTTTACACAAACTCCTACAATGTTAAACAAGGATCTTTGGGAAGTTTCTGGACACTGGCAAAATTACCGTGAAAACATGTATACTTCGTCAATTGATGATCGTGATTTCGCAATCAAGCCAATGAACTGTCCAGGTGGTATGTTAGTTTATAAAAATGACTTACATTCATACCGAGATCTACCGATTCGCCTTGCAGAGATGGGGACTGTGCATCGTCATGAAGCGAGTGGAGCACTTAATGGATTATTCCGCGTTCGTATGTTTACGCAAGATGACGCTCACTTATTTATGACGCCTGCACAATTACAAGACGAAATTATTGAAATCTTAGACTTTATTGAAGAAATCTATTCTGTCTTTGGACTAACTTATTCCATTGAACTCTCGACACGTCCAGAAGATAAATATATTGGATCTATCGAAGATTGGGATCGTTCCGAAAAGATTCTTGAAGAAGCATGTATTGCAGCGGGTAAAGAATTCAAAATCAATCCTGGTGACGGGGCATTCTATGGACCAAAACTAGACTTTAAGGTTCGTGACTCGTTAAATCGTATTTGGCAATGTGGAACAGTTCAGTTGGATACAAATCTACCAGAACGTTTTGATCTAACATATGTTGCGGAAGATGGTTCGAAACAACGACCAATCATGCTTCACCGTGCTATATTTGGTTCAATCGAGCGTTTCATTGGAATCCTTATTGAACACTTTGCTGGAGCATTTCCATTGTGGTTAGCACCAAAACAAGTCGAAATTATTCCTGTGAATACAGAATTCCACATGGAATATGCAAATGAAGTTAAAGAAATATTAGAAGCACAAGGTATTCGTGTTTCGGTTGATGGACGTAACGAAAAACTTGGATATCGCTTACGTGAAGCTCAAATGCATAAAATTCCAATGCAAGTAATTATTGGTGATAAAGAAATAGAGGAACGCTCGGTCAATGTTCGCCGTTTTGGTGAACGTGCTCAGAATCCATTCAGTCTTGAAGACTTTGTTGCTCTTGTTAACGAAGAAGTAACATCAAAATACATTCATACAATTAACAAGGAAGCATAAAAGAATCCCTGCCCAGGCAGGGATTCTTTTTATTTGAATAATATGTGAAATTATTTTCGTTGCCACACATACCTAATAAAGATAGAAATATTACGTTCGAAGGGTAAGAAGCGAAATTTAAGAATTGTGGAAAAAATCCTTTAAATAGTACATATTTACGATTCCTGAACTTCATTTAAATATCACATGATATAAAATAAAAATAACCCTAGTAACATTTTATTATACAATGTTCTAAATCAAATTACCACAACAATCAATGATAGCGATTTCAATGCACTCTAGAGTGCGTTTGTTTGACTTGATTTTAGGCATAATATTGCTTATTATTGTCTTACAAGGAGAACTTGTACGGAGGATAACAATGAAGAAATTCTGGACTATAGCATTAGTCGCATTAATGGTATTTGGACTGACAGCTTGTGCTTCACCTGAAAAGGAGCAAGAAACAGGCAAAGAAGGTACCGGTGGTGAAATTGCTTTAATCACAGACGTTGGAACGATCGATGACGGATCATTCAACCAAGGATCATGGGAAGGTGTTCAATCGTATGTTAAAGAACATAACGAAGCAAACAAGGACAAACAAATCTCAGCAACTTATTACCGACCATCAACAGCTAATGATGATGAGTACTACAATACAATTAGTAAAGCTATCAAAGATGGAAAAGCTAAAGTTATTGTAACACCTGGATTCCTATTTAATAATGCAGTATTTAGAGCACAGAAAGATTTCCCTGATGTAAACTTTATCTTTGTGGATAGTTTACCTCAAGAAAATGGTGACTCTGAGCCAGTTATTGGAAGCAATACAAACTCATTGCTATATGATGAACATGAGTCAGGATTCTTTGCAGGATATGCAGCAGTTAAAGATGGCATGACTAAACTTGGATTTATTGGTGGATATCGAGTACCAGCAGTTGAAAAATATGGTATTGGTTATCTATATGGAGCAGATGCAGCAGCTAAAGAGTTAGGCGTTGACGTTGAAGTCCGTTACAACTATGCAAATACATTTGAGCCAAAACCAGAAGTTCAAACACTTGCAGCTGGATGGTATGCAGCTGGTACTGAAGTAATCTTCGCATCAGCGGGTGGTGCAGGAAACTCAGTCTTTGCAGCCGCACAAGCAGCAAACAAGAAATCTATTGGTGTTGACAAAGATCAAAGCGCTGACAGTGAAACAATCATTACATCAGCAGTTAAGCAGTTACAAGGATCTGTTCACGCAGCATTGAAAAATCACTACGAAGGTAAATTCGAAGGTGGTAAGGCAACAACTTATGGAATCGCTAATGATTCAGTAGGATTGCCAGACAAATTTGATCGTTTCGAGACATTCACAAAAGCAGATTATGATAAAATCTACGCAGATTTCAAAGCAGACAAAGATGGAATACGTTCATCAATTCCAACAACACATGCTAATGATTTCAGCGACTTGAAATTAGAAAAAGTTAAAATTGTCTAAACCAACTAGTAATTAGAAAAGCCCCTTCGTTGGGGCTTTTTCTGTTTAAAATTCATTGAAGGAGTGAAACCGATGAATCATATCGTCGAAATGAAAGAAATAACTAAAGTATTTCCTGGCATCATTGCGAATGATCAAGTTACATTAAATATTCGTGAAGGTGAAATTCACGCACTACTAGGGGAAAATGGTGCGGGAAAATCTACGTTGATGTCAATCCTTTTTGGTATGTATCAACCAGATGGCGGAGAGATAATTGTTCGTGGAGTTCCTACGAAAATTTCAAACCCGCATGAAGCGACGGCGCTTAAAATTGGGATGGTGCATCAACACTTCAAACTTGTTGATACGTTTACAGTTACAGAAAATATTATCCTTGGTGTGGAACAAACGTCAAAAGGTGTCGTAGATAAAAAAGAAGCACGTCAAGCAATTGTTGAGCTTAGTGAACGCTATGGGCTGAATGTTAATCCAGATGCAAAAATTCGAGATATTTCTGTAGGAATGCAGCAACGTGTCGAAATACTTAAACTGCTTTATCGCGAAAGTGATGTCATGATATTTGATGAACCGACAGCTGTACTAACGCCTCAAGAAATTGATGAATTGATGCAAATTATGTTGCAACTTCAAAAAGAAGGTAAGTCACTCGTTTTCATTACGCATAAACTAGGTGAGATAAAAAAAGTAGCGAACCGTTGTACTGTTTTACGTAAAGGTAAGTATATTGGAACTGTCGATGTTAAAGATGTTTCAATTGAAGAAATGTCAGAAATGATGGTTGGACGCAAGGTTGATCTTACAATCGACAAAGCACCTGCAAAACTTGGTGATGTTGTGCTATCCGTTAATGGCTTGTCCATTGATTCCACCCACGGTGGTCATGATGCAATTAAAAATATTAGCTTTGATTTACGACGTGGTGAAGTTGTAAGTATTGCAGGGATTGAAGGAAATGGCCAACACGAACTTGTATATGCTTTAGCAGGCCTCTTGCCAATTAAATCTGGTGTTATTACGCTTGGTGACAATGATATTACCAGTAAATCGATTCGTTACCGCAATACTCATGGACTCTCACATATCCCCGAAGACCGTCACCGTGATGGACTCGTATTAGAATACAACTTGGCAGACAATATTGTATTGAAGTCATATTTTGAAGACCGTTTCTCAAAAAATGGTTTTATGAAGTATGACGCCATTGATGTATACTCAAAAGAAATGATCGAGAAATTTGATATTCGAAGTTCAAAAGGACCTCATACAATTGTCCGAAGCATGTCAGGTGGTAATCAACAAAAAGCTATCTTAGCCCGCGAGATTGATATGGGTAGTGATGTATTAATGGCGGTGCAACCAACACGGGGCCTTGATGTTGGTGCGATTGAATATATTCATAGACAACTTGTTGCACAGCGTGATGCAGGAAAATCCGTACTTCTTGTATCCTATGAGCTATCTGAAATAATGAATGTAAGTGATCGAATTCTTGTAATGCATAATGGTGAATTAGTAGGAGAGTTTACTCCAGATTCCGTAACACAGCAAGAATTAGGACTTTACATGGCTGGAGCGAAACGAGGAAATATTGATGAGTAAAATCAAAAACTATTTTAAAAACGAACAATCCCACAATTTAATTGCTTCATTACTAGCAGTAGCAATTGGACTCGTTTTTGGATTTATCGTTATTTTAGCGATTAAACCACAATTTGTCTTAAGCGCATTTGCGTTAATTCTAAAAGGTGGGTTACATGATGGTCTTCGTGGAATTGGTAATGTGCTCTTTAACGCAACACCAATTATCATGACGGGTTTATCTGTTGGATTTGCATTTAGAACGGGACTCTTTAATATCGGAGTAACGGGACAATTTACAGTTGGTGCCTTTACTGCAATTTATGTCGGTGTTAACTGGACATTCTTACCTCCAGGATTTGGCTGGATTGTAGGAATTGTTTTAGGTGCTCTTGCAGGAGCTATATGGGGACTTGTAGTTGGTGCTTTAAAAGCCTATCGAAATGTTAACGAAGTTATTTCGTCAATTATGATGAACTATATTGCAGTTTATTTGGTCAACTTCTTGATTATGCGTACAGCATTTGATGCGCAATACAGTCGTACATTACCACCTAAAAATGCATACTTGCCAAGAATGGGGTTAGATGCAATCTTCCCTAATTCATCATTAAATATTGGTATCATTATTGCAATAATTAGTGCTATAGTTTTGTATATCGTGCTCGAAAAAACAACATTTGGGTATGAGCTTCGTGCAGTTGGATTTAACCGACATGCAAGCCGCTATGCTGGAATTAACGAGACACGAAGTATCATCTTATCAATGATGATTGCTGGAGGTCTTGCTGGCCTTGGTGGAGCGTTGATGTATCTATCTGATGTTGGAATCTACATGACAACCCTATATGGATTACTCAAAGAAGGATTTGATGGAATTGCTGTTGCCTTGTTGGGTCAAAACAATCCAATAGGTATAATCTTCTCAGGTCTCTTTATCTCTCAAATTACATATGGTGGTAATAACTTACAATTATTCCGCCTTGAGCCTGAGATTATCCAAGTCATCACATCCGCAATTATCTATATTTCTGCGTTAACTGTATTCTTGCGAGGTGTTATCGGAAAGCTAACACGTGATAAAAAATCAGGAGGTAAAGAATCATGACAATGGCATATTTTGTATTTCAACAAATGCTTTATGTAGCGATTCCGTTACTCATGGTATCACTTGGTGGACTCTTTTCAGAACGTAGTGGTGTTGTAAACATTGCCTTGGAAGGAATCATGGTATTTGGTGCCTTCTTTGGAATCTTAACGTTATTCATGTTACAAGGAATGTTTGCGCCGCAACTTCTGTTTGTAATCGGAATGCTCGCAGCGATTCTAGCAGGAATGGCAATTGCAGCAGTCCATGCATTTGCATCTATCAACATGAAGGCGGATCAAACTATTTCGGGTACTGCGATCAATATGTTCGCACCTGCTTTTGCAGTTGTTATGGCGCGACTCGTTTACTCAGTTAAAGAAATTCCATTTAAAAATGTGTTCTTGATTCGAAAAGTTCCATTGTTAGGGGATATACCTGTTATTGGAGACTTATTCTTCAAAAATGCGTATATTACAACGTATCTCGGATTTATTATTCTGATTGTTGTTGTATTCGTAATGTACAAAACACGTTTTGGATTACGTTTGCGTGCGGCGGGTGAAAACCCTAATGCACTGGATGCTGCGGGAGTTAATGTCTACAAAATTCGTTGGGCAGCCGTATTAATCTCTGGTGCATTGGGTGGACTTGGTGGATTTGCAATTATGATTCCAGTAAGTACTTCATTCTCAGGAACTGTGAGTGGTTATGGGTTCTTAGCGCTTGCAATTTTAATTTTTGGACAATGGAAGCCGATACCGGTATTCATTTCATCAATATTCTTTGCATTAACCCTTACAATCTCAAATGTATACTCTGCAATTCCATTCTTTACAAATTTAAATATACCCGAACAATTCTTCAAGATGTTCCCGTATATTGCAACCTTAATTGTCTTATGGTTCTCTTCGAAAACTCAAGCAGCTCCAAAAGCTCTTGGGGATCCATACGATCAAGGAAAACGTTAAACGCTTCGAAAGAAGCGTTTTTTTTGTTTTGTTTGAAAAATTAGTTTGATTGAAATGTATCCTTATATTTTCTAGGACTCATACCGATTTCTTTCTTAAAAAACTGAGAAAAGTAGGATGGACTCGAGAATCCTACAATAGCTGAGATTTGTGATATTGAATAATCAGTGCTTTCAAGCAAACGTTTTGCTTCGGTGATTCGCTTGTTAAGGACGAAATCGATAGGCGACATACCCGAATGTTTTTTAAAGATATGAGAGATATAGTACTTATTTAGAAACGTGAGTTCAGCGAGCTTATCCAGCGTGATTGAATCTCTAAAATTCTTATTGATGTAATTTTCAATGAAGATGCAATCGTTGTTGACGTCTTCACGATTAACAACAACTGTGAGATTCAAGATGGTTCGCCGTACAATACTTATAATGAGACTTTTGAGGTGAAGATCTACAATCATTTCGTGATAAGGTTCTTTAAGTCTAGTTTCTGTGACTAAGGATTTTAAAAAGTAGAGAACTTCGTGTTTGTATTCGTAATAGTTATGGACAGAAAAACCATCATTTTCATACTCAGAAACAAACTCAATGCCATCAATGGCAACAACAATATATTCTAAGGGGTCATGTGAATCCGAAAATTCAGTATGTAGGATATTAGGGTTAACAAGGACGAGATCATCCTCGCGAACATTAATCGTAGTGTTATCTTGAAAAATAAAACGACCAGTTCCACGAATTACGTAAAACAGTTCAGTAAAAGCATGGGAGTGCAGTGTTGAATGCCAATCGGCATCAAATTTTGAATGATGAATAGAACGTAAGTGAATCGTATTAATATGATTCATAAGCGATGTGTGGGTCATTGGTCAATCCTCCTAAATAAAGTATACGCTTTCACGATGCAAACACAAAGTGCTTTTTTCACAACATGCATGTCAAAATCATAAAAATACCCAACCTGATTAAGATGGTTCTACATATTCTAGTGTTGGTGAGAAATCATCAACACTTTTTAATGCTTAATTTCGAACATAATAAAAGACATAGATGACAAACACGATATACTTAGGTTACTACACTCCAAGAAAGGTGCTAG
>NZ_WTSY02000040.1 GCF_009828775.2 Erysipelothrix aquatica
TATATCAATATATATGTATTTTTGCAAGTGTTATGTTAATACCGTTAGACAATCGAGTCATTTCTATTTGAGATTTTGCACCATTCATTTTTCTACCTGTGAAAAAATCATCAGAACTTTTTCATGTTTATTTTATAACATAATGAAAGACATAGATTACATACATGATTTATTTAGGTTACTACACTCCAAGAAAGATGCTAGAATCTATGTCCTTCACTAATTCTATTCGACTTACACTTAATATAAAGAAACGAACATAACTTTTGATTCCAATTGTGTTCATTAACTTCTAGTATATGATACACTTCCTCTCGCAATTCTTATCCGCACTTTTATATTGTCAATGAAGACTTCACAATCATCAAAATCTATCGAAATGTGTCACTATTAAAAATGCCACGAGTATCAAATCGCCGAACACTTCTTCGCCTCAAGAAAAAACGTTACCTCTGAAAGTACCGTAACCATCCCTTCTCACCTCAAATACAACTTAATGAATATCAACATCCTATATTATAAAATACAAAAATAGTATCAATTCTAGATTCCAAAAATTCATTTTCTATGTAAGAAGTATCAGAAAGCCATATCATTTCTCGTAGGACTTAAAAACATTGAATCCGTCATTTAAACCCGTCCATCACCCGTCCATCACCCGTCCATCATATGATGACCTACATCAATAAGAATACATCCAATGCAAAAGGGATTGATTACCTTCAAAACAGATGCTTAAGTTTCGTCAAAAGTAACTTCTTCTAATCACCTCTCGATATTAAAGAGCAGGTGAAAACAATTTGCATTGATATGTACGAGCCCTACATCAAGTTCATGTGGCGCTATTTCTCAACGCAAAAATCACAAAAGAACGTTTCCCTATCGTACATCACACTGATAAAGTTTTAAATTCAACTCGAATACACGTCATGAAACACAATCCGAGATATCATGCCCATCTTAGATGCTAGTGTAAGCTCGTTCTCAAATAATCCACGAGTTTAGATAATCATCACTATCGAAAACTTACGGGTTACAAGTACCTCATGACAGCATGACAAGTTATTGACAATTTATTACGACTTTCTCAAGGATTTGATAATACATACTGCCTTTGTCAAAATTCAAAACAAGCTATTAAGCATAGGAACAAAACGCATTATCAGATTTGATTATCAGACCAAATTATCATCTCGATGAATCAATGAGAGATGGCTTAAAAACCTTAAAAACAAGAGAACTATGTTCAACATATCTTTACTCAGGTTTGAAAACAAAATAAACAAACAATCTCCTCAGAGTTACAAAACGTATTGCTTTCGGATATAGGTATTTCTATAACTTTAGATTTAGAATTTTGCAAATATAGAAGACAATCGTGAACTTAGAAATAAAAAAACCATTATCATATTACTATGATAATGGTATTAACTCTAAACATGTCCGACTATCTCACCAACACGAGATTATAGTGAACCTCTAATCATTAGTAGTCACTATCTGATTTTAGACCTTCCATAATCGCAACACCTGATGATGATCCGATACGGGATGCTCCTGCTTCAATCATTGCATTCATTTCTTCAAGTGAACGAACACCACCAGAAGCTTTGACCCCTGCTTTATCTTTGACGGTCTCACGCATAATGCGTACTGCATCGACAGTTGCCCCTTCTTTATTAAAGCCTGTTGATGTCTTAACAAAATCTGCACCTGCATTAACAACAAGTTGTGACACTGTTGCAATTTCGTCGTCAGTTAATAAGCATGATTCAATGATTACTTTTAATACTTTTTCGCCGACAATTTTCTTTAGTTCACGAATTTCATTTTCGACGAAATCAAGACGTCCTTCTTTTAATGCACCGACGTTAATGACCATATCAACTTCGGTTGCACCATCTTCTAAAACAGTTTTTGTTTCAAATGCTTTAACTACTAATGGTGTTGCCCCCAATGGGAAACCAACAACTGTACATACGTCAACATCTGTTCCTGCAAGTTCTTTTGCAGCAAGCGCAACATTAACAGGGTTTACACACACACTCATAAAGTTGTAGTGTTTTGCTTCTTCGCAC
Source organism: Erysipelothrix aquatica (assembly GCF_009828775.2). Taxonomy (GTDB): domain Bacteria; phylum Bacillota_I; class Bacilli_A; order Erysipelotrichales; family Erysipelotrichaceae; genus Erysipelothrix; species Erysipelothrix aquatica. The sequence continues at coordinate 2,079 of NZ_WTSY02000040.1, forward strand.
AATGCAATAATTTGTGCTTGTGTTGCTTCTGGTTTTAGAAGCGTGTGATCGATATATTGATTGAGTTCCATGGTTATTCCTCCTCTTTCATTTTCCTCAAAATTTCTGATGCAGCGACTTCGTCACCCATCCATTTTTCTTTACCGAATGCTCGATATATGAATTTCTCTTCACCTTTTCCAATGAGAACCACTGAATCATGAGGTTTTGCCATTCTCAATGCCTTCTCAATGGCATCATAACGGATTGGCACAAACTCATAATTATCATTGGGCATCCCTGAAATGATATCTTGGGTAATGTCAACCACTTCCTCATTGCGGTTGTCATGCTCTGTTATTATAACATGGTCAGTTAAAGTTGAGCTTACTTTTCCCATTATTGGGCGTTTTAGATGATCACGTGCACCTGCAGCGCCAAAAACCGTAATGATTTTATTGCCAGGAGGTGTCACTGTACGTACAAATTCGTAGACATTCTTCATACTGTCTGGCGCATGACCAAAGTCAACAAAGACTTTAAAGTCTTGACCCTCATCGACAATTGTCTGGCGACCATCGACATGTTCGATGTCCTTCAATTCTGGAATAATCGTTTCAATCGAATAACCACGTTGATTCAAAATTGCAATAACGCCAAGCATATTGTAGACATTAAAAATTGCAACAAAACTTGTCTCGACAGGATATTCTACACCTTTGTGCACCAAGGTAAAGCGAGTATAACGGTCAAATAATTCAATATCTTTGGCCATATAATCCGCTTGATTCTCAATGCCATACGTCACCGTATGTGGGTAATTCATTGCAATCAAACGTTGACTGTAATCGTCATCAGTATTAAATACGTTAAACGTTTCAGGACCCATACTATCAAACAACATTTTTTTTGCTAGGAAATAATCTTCCATGGTCTTGTGGTAATCTAAATGATCATGCGTAAGATTTGTAAATGATGCATTGTTGAATTTTATGGATTCAATGCGACGTAAAGCGAGACCTTGACTGGATACTTCCAAACACAATTCTGTAACACCCTCATCAACCATATCACGAAGGTATGATTGCAACTCTACGATATCTGGAGTTGTTAAACTAGGAGAGAATTTGTGGTCACCATATTCCACTGAAATGGTTCCAATGTAACCGGCATTTACGCCAAAGCGATCCAAAATGTTGCGAACAGTCTTCATTGTCGTACTTTTTCCATTAGTACCTGTTATGCCATAGATATAGAGTTTTTCGGATGGATTATCGTAGAAAAGCGACGTTATCGTATGTAATTCTGTCATGACATCAGGAACTTGTATGTAATCTATACCATCTATATATTTAAGCGGTTTTGAATGGACAATGGCAACATTACCATTTGCAATGGCCCCTTCAACATAGTCGTGGCCATCTACCGTCAATCCTTCTAAACAAAAAAACATTCCGTTATTAACAACGTCTCGCGAATCAAGCACCAGCTTTTCGATCATTCGATCACTTTTTATATTTGTGAGTTCGCTGAGTTTTTTCATAGCATTATTTCCTTGTCCTTCTTTTTCAATTTTTCAATCTTTTTAACACATCGTTTTGAAATCATTTCGTGTTGGATTAACAATTCCAAAAATTTGCTTGTGTCCGATTGTTCAAGCAAAGCGTGCCCAAGTGTTTCTAACAGTTCGCGTTCAACTGGAATTCCTTGCAAGATTGGATACTGGGTGAATTCACTATCAGAGATTTTATAAAAAACCCCCTGTTTTTTATCATAAAGCACGATTGTAGTTGCGTCACTGGCAATGCAATGAGCACACGACATATTCGCTTTATAAGGTTCAAAACCATATAAATCTAATTGAATTCGTGCATTAAAATCATTGTACAGTTTAAAATACTGAGGTAATTCTAAAATTGCTGTTTCACGATCATACAACGTATTGAGTAACTTGTCGAAAAATGGGATGTAAATTGCTTGTTCTTCGAAAATGAACTTCTTCATTTTAGCCTTTTGAGTCGCATTGTCGCATTTAACGATAAAATTACGCTCATTGAAGGAAAGGTTCTCCCACATATCAAGATTCTTTGAACGAATTGCTTCAAAAGTCTGTTCAATCGTAGACTTATTTGCTAACGCCGTTTCAAACAATGACAATTTCAGATAATCATAGGGTTCTTTAGCCTTCAAGTTTAAGGCGTATTGTTTCGATAATGAATCATATTTTCGAATCATCATTTTGACCGGTTTTTGTTTATGATATTTTTGAAGTAGTCCCACTAAATCACCTCCGCAGCAGAAAGCATGTTCGCAATATAGAGACTCGCTGTTTCTGCACGCAACACATTATGTCCCAAGCTCACTTCTTTAAATCCTATATCTTTAAAATAATCGCGCTCTTTTAGTGAAAAGCCACCTTCAGGTCCAACGATTGCAGTAACGGATGAAACCTCATCTGTTAATACTGTTAACAAGTGCGGTTGATCACCGATATCTGCAAAGACATTTAAATCTGATAAATATTCTTTTATTTGTGGTTTTCCAATTAGATTTACAACTTTTATAGCATGTTGGCGATACGATTGTTCTGATGCTTCTTTAGCAATCAGATTTAGACGCTCTAACTTTCGGTCAGCACGTTTACCAAAATCACGAACAACGCCATGATCTGCACTATAAAGAACAATTTCGTCAACACCACATTCACAAGCTTTTTGAATCATCCATTCCAACCGTTCGTTTCGAATTAATGATGCAATAAGTCTTAGTGTACGTTTCTTTGGTTTCCATTCGAGTGTATCAACTTCAACAATTTCCGTCAGGTCGTCGCTATTAAACTCAGCAAGAATCCCACGGCCATTGTTGTCGACAATTCGAATCTGATCGCCTTTTCGCATTCTCAATACTTTCTTGCATTGATTCCATTGGTCTTGCGAAAGGTATGGCGCACTCAACGTTTCAACAAAAAATTGTTGCATTAAATCTCACCCTTTGCTGTTAATAATAGTTTTTTTACTTCGAATGGTCGTAATTCTCGATACATACCAATTTTCATATCTTCAAGTTCTAACGATCCAATTGCATATCGATGCAACTTTAGGACCGGTATCTTGAAGTGAGCAAACATCTTTCGAATTTGACGGTTTTTTCCTTCATGCAAGGTTACGGTAAATTGACTGCGATTTTTCTTTAAATCGTAAGTTACCATTTCAAACTCAATTCCTTTATACTCAACACCATCAATCATAACTCCCGATTCCAGCTGACTTGATATTGCGCGTGTTAATTTTCCATCAACACTTACTCGGTACTTTTTAGGCATGTCATAGCGAGGGTGCGTCATAAAATTCGCAAATTCACCATCATTAGTTAGAATCAATGCGCCGGTTGTCTCACGGTCTAAACGACCAACAGGGAAAACACGTTGATGATCTGGTACAAAGTCGGTAACATTCGTACGGTTTTTTTCATCTTTGGCCGTCGACACAATCCCTTTTGGTTTGTTTAAGAGATAGTAAACCTTTTGAGCTTCTGAGCCAATTAATTTGCCGTTAACACGGACTTCATCGCCCGGAACAACATGGATTCCCATTTCAGTAACTTTTTTGCCATTAAGGCTAACCCTGCCCTGTGCGATCAATTCTTCGGCTTTGCGACGTGATGCAACACCAGCTTGGGCGATAAATTTTTGTAATCTAATTGCTTGATTTGAAGAGTTCATGAGTTTCATCCAACATTTCTAGTTTTATTTCTGGTAGTTCTTTTAGGGATGTAAGCTTAAAGACATCCATAAATGAGTCTGTAATTTCATAGAGAATCGGTCTTCCCGGCGTCTCGGCGCGGCCTGATTCTTTCACAAGATCAAGAGCTTCTAAACGACGCATCATCATATCCGAGTTAACGCCGCGAATTTCTTCGATTTCAACTCGTGTAATCGGCTGTTTGTACGCAACGATTGCTAAGGTTTCAAGAGCAGCTTGAGATAATTGACGATTTTTCTTAAATTCCAACATATCCGTAATCACTTCGTGAAGTGCTTCTTTGGTAACAAGTTTTAGCAATCCGCCAAATTCGACAAGTTCAAGTCCGCGTGATTGAGCATCTAAGCTTTCTTTATAATTTTGTATTAATTGTTCGAGTTGTTCTGCATCAAGGTTCATCGCAAGCATTAATTGTTCACGATCTACGCCTTCGTCACCAAATGCAAAGAGTATCCCCTCGATTATTCCGAGATTTTCCATTTATATTCCTCCTCTTAAAAAGACATCATCACCTTGGAAGTTTACTCTGAGTTCTCCCATGCGCAGCATATCTAGCACTGCTAAAAAACTTACGAGTAAATGTTGAAGTGAATAGGACTCTTGTAAGAGTGTTTCCAATTTGTACACTTTATCGTTTGTAAATTTACGACGTAAATCCTCAATCACATCATCAACCGAAAGTTCAACTCTCTCAATTGAAACATCTTGTGGATTTGCAATTTTAAACCGCTCCAAGACTTTTGTCATTGCACTCATTAAGTCATACGGTGTCTGTTCGTAAGTAATGGTGTCATTGAGTTCTTGACGTAATTGCTTGAAGAGACCCGCAGAAACAGGTTTAGAGAATTGCTTCGATCGTTCTTCATATCGTTGTGCCAGTTCTATACTGACATCTTTATAACGTTGATATTCGACTAATCGGCGTACTAAATCGGTTTCTGCATCGTCTACAGCATTCGCATCCAACTCTGATTTGTCGCGAGGCAACAGGCGTTTACTTTTGTATTCAATAAGCCCCGCTAACTCACTCATGTACTCGCTCGCAACTTCAAGTTTTTGTTCTTGTGCTTGGTTAATAAAGGTAATGTATTGATTTGCAAGTTCAAGGATATTTAAATCAAAAAGGTCAAGTTTCTTATCCTTGATCAAGTATAGCATGAGATCCAAAGGACCATTGAATTGTTCGAGTGTAACTTCAAAGTTCATGAGTGACTCCATTTCATTATTGTTTCGTTGTTATAAGATTGCAGCAATTAATTCTGGTTTTTCGATTGTATCGTTATTAATTTCAAAACATGCTACTGCATCCTGTACATGTGATTCAAGAATTTCTTGATCACTATATAGTGTTGCAAGAACATCCCCGACTTTAATTCTATTTCCAACTTCTTGTGAAAGCATAATTCCAGCTTTGTAATCAATTGTGTCTTCTTTCGTCTGACGACCCGCACCAAGATGCATAGAAACTAGGCCAAGCTCCATAGCTTTCAGATCATGGAGATATCCTTCTTTATTTGCAACGACTTCTTTTGAATTGGTTGCATGTGTGAAGGTATCGAGATCTTCAAAGACTGAAATATCGCCACCTTGCGCAGCAATCCAACTTAAGAATACCTCGTAAGCTTTGCCACTTCTAAGTGTTTCCAAAGCCATATCGTATCCTTTTTCTGGTGAATCTACAAATTGCGCTTGGAATAACATGTATCCGGCCGCAACGAGGCAGAGTTCTTCAAGGTCTTTGGGACAATTGTTTTTCAGTGTTTCAACAGCTTCGCGGACTTCCAATGCATTGCCAATTGCATTTCCAAGTGGCTGATTCATATTCGTCAACATCGCATTTACTTCACGGCCTAAGTTTTGACCAATTTGAATCATTGTTTCTGCAAGTTGACGTGCATCTTCCACAGTTTTCATAAAGGCACCTTCGCCATACTTAACATCAAGAAGTATACAATCCGCACCTCCAGCTAATTTCTTTGACATAATTGATGATGCAATTAATGGTAAAGCATTAACGGTTCCTGTTACGTCACGCAAGCTATAAAGCACTTTGTCCGCGTAAACTAGATTTCCAGTTTGACCCACAACCGCAACATTGATGTCATTTACTTGTTTGATAAATGCGTCTGATGTTAAAGAGATGTTGTATCCAGGGATTGCTTCAAGTTTATCGAGCGTACCTCCAGTATGACCTAAACCACGTCCGCTCATTTTCGCAACTTTGGCGCCTGCAGCAGCAACTAACGGACTCAAAATAATCGTAGTTTTATCACCTACACCGCCGGTTGAATGTTTGTCTACTTTTTTTCCAGCAATTGCTGTTAAGTCAATAATATCACCGCTGTGAAGCATCGCTTCGGTAAGTACAGTTGTTTCTTCAACATTCATTCCCTTTAGAACAATTGCCATTAGTAAGGCACTTGTTTGATATTCTGGTATTGTATTATTTGTAACACCTTCAATCCAAAATTTGATTTCTTCTTGCGTTAGCGTTAAGCCATCTCGTTTCTTTTCAATGATATCGACCATTCTCATAATTGTTGTTTCCTCTCGTATATATTTAATTCAAAAGTCTCAAAATGCTTTATTTCAGTTAAGGCAAACATTTCTAAGTCAATCGTTGGGAAAAAGGTATCACCTTCAACTTCATTATCAATTTTAGAAATGATTAATTTATCAGCAAATGCCATACTTTGGAGATAAATTTCACCACCACCTGCAATAAAATATGTTTCCTTGTCTTCTTGATGATCTTTCAAGAAACCTTGTAAATCATGAATCGCGTTCGGATAGGTTGTGTCACGAGTCACGACGTAAATATCACGTTTATCGAGTTTCTTAGGGAGTCCTTCATATGTCTTGCGACCCATAATTAGTTTTTGATGCAACGTCGTATTTCTGAAATGTTGCAAATCTTCTTTGTTATGCCAAGGCATACTTCCATCTAGTCCTAGCGTATTTTTTTGATTGACGGCAGCGATAATAATGTACATTAAACGCTAACCTTCGCTTTGATCAGCGGATGTGGATCATAACCTACGATCTCGAAATCTTCATAAGAGAAGTCATCGATTGACGTTTGATTACCATGAATCACTAATTGAGGTAGCGTACGAACGTCTCTTGCCAATTGGGTTTCTACGGCATCGAAATGATCGGCATAGATATGTGCATCTCCAAATGAATGAACAAATTCACCAACTTGGAGATCACACACCTTCGCAATCATATGTACTAATAATGCATAGGATGCAATGTTAAATGGAACACCTAAAAAGATATCTGCACTTCGTTGATACAATTGAAGCGACAACTTTTTGTCTTCCGAAACATAAAATTGTAGAAACGCATGACACGGTGGCAACGCCATCTCTTCAATGAATTCAGGGTTCCATGCACTTAAAATGATGCGTCGTGAATTAGGATTGTGTTTGATTTGTTCTATGACATTATTCAATTGATCAACCCCATTAAAATCACGCCATTGCTTTCCATAGACTGGTCCCAAATCACCAAACTGTTTCGCAAAAGCGTCATCAGTTTTAATTCGTTCAATGAATTCAGCCATGGTCTCACCATTATAGGACTTAGATGCTATGAATTTTTGATACGGCCATTCATTCCAAATTCGTACATTGTTTTGGACAAGCCACTGAATATTGGTGTCACCACTAATAAACCAAAGCAACTCTTTCGCAACAGAAGCAAAGTGAACTTTCTTCGTTGTGAGGAGCGGAAATCCTTCTAGTAAATTAAAGCGCATTTGATAGCCAAAAACACTACGTGTTCCCGTTCCGGTACGATCACCGCGGTCTTGTCCATGATCTCGAACAAAACGCATCATTTCTAAATAGTTTTTCATTTTATCACCTATACATTATTATACAAAAAAAACCTTCGTAAAGATACTACTTGGGATGTAAGTACTCGATATGTTCGGCAATTATCATCATTTCACCATTGATGAATTCAAGCCGTCCTTTCACAGACATGATATCGTTTATTTTCGCATGATCGAGAATTTCTAGACATCCACCCTTCCAAATTCGCATTGGAAGGATTGTGTTTAAAAACGATCCATCAGATTGTCGGAAATTCGAAGTCACTTCAAGTTCAAAGTCTGCATAGTTTTGTACTGTATGGTTTACTGCTTTTTCGGGGAGTCGGTGTAAATATCCGACTGTTTGGACAACATTCATATGTCACCTCCTTTTCGCTTAGACTAAAGAAATCATTTTTGATTTGCAAACACCAAAAAAGCAGTGAAATTCACTGCTTTTGATCTAATGGCATTGCGCTCTCTATTGATTTTGGGACATCAACAAGAAACTTGAATTGTCGATTTTGACCTTAGTTTTTATTTCGAGAATATCCTCAAAGGTTAGTGCTTGAACCATGCTTAAGAAGCTAAAATAGTGCATTTCTTGGAAATGTTCTCTAGCAACATTAACGGCTAAATCATCTGCATTCGATAACGACATGACCATCTCACCATAGTATCTTTTTTTGAGTTGATCGAACTGTTCTTGATCTGCAATAAGGTGTGCCATCTGGGCATTAATTATTTCTTCAAAACGTGCGTATTCGGTACCTTCGTTAAAAAAAGTAATCAAAACAAAGGCATTTTGAACTTCAGTTCCGTATGCAAATGAGTGTGATATCGCACCTTCGTCCAGCCATGATTGATAATGTGGGTTCAATTCTGAAAAATTCATTTCTAAGAGCATATCAAATAGAAACTCTTCTTTTTGAAGACTTGTTCCTGTATATGGAAGCTTAAACGACAAACTCATTTTAGCTGTTTCTACATTTTCAAAAATCTCGCGACGTGTGTGTTTTACCTCAAGTGGTTCATCAGGGTAAATATCTTCTACCTGACTTTCAACTTTAATGTGGTTCTTAGTTTTTCGTTCAACAATTTCTTTTACGATCTCAGGATCTTCCGGTGTAACAATAGCCAGAACCATCCGACTATCGTTATAGTTCAGGTCATAGGCCTTACGAAGATCCTCTAGAGTCGTTGCATTAATACTCTCTTCTGTTCCAACAATGTCATAGATAAATGGAAATTGATGTAATGCATTCCGATAGGTTTCATTGATAAGTCGTGTTATGGGTCGTTGTTCATACATTTTCATTTCTTCAACGATAATTCCTTTTTCCTTTTCGACACTGTCTGCAGTCACTGTAAAAGAACTTACGAAGTCTAACAGCAAGGAAAGCGGCGCTTCTATCGCACCATTATGACCAAAGTAATAAAATGTTTGTTCATAGGATGTAAATGCATTTCCACTTGCTCCAATCGCTGCGAATTGAGACAGAATGTCCCCAGCTTCATCTTCAAACAATTTATGTTCCAAGAAATGTTGGACACCTTTCTTGTGTTCTATAGTTTCGCCATCTTTACGTTGTTGTATATTTAGTGCTCCAAAAGGCGTACCATATACAGCCGCAGAGCGTTTAAATCCAGGATGATGAATAATATATGTATACAACCCACTTTCTGTTACAAATGTCGAAACTGATTCATTAAAGCTGTTGTCAATTTTATTCATGATTATTCTCTCCTTCCACCTGAGCACGATACGCATAAGTAAATGGCGCACCCAAGTGATCAATAACTTCTTTCACCTGTTCAACTGTTACATTAGCTATTTTCTCTTGTAGTGCTTCAATACTTTCGTCGACACCTAATAATTCATTTCTAAATTGACGGTCTGCAATCCGTTTAAGATTTTCTGTAGTACCCTCCAAACCTAAATTAAGGTATTGAATCGCAGGTTGGATATCCAGTGATTCCTGCTTCATGATTTCAAATTGTTCCTGAATCAGAGTTAGTGTCTTGTCAAGATTACGATCGTTGATACCTGTCGCAATAATCATGACACCATCAAAAAGTTGCCGTGACGCATAAATTGAATACGCCAAACTATGTTTCTCCCGTATATTTTGAAACAGCAGTGATGACGGTAATTGTCCGAGGTATGCAATAAATACTAAATACGCCGCATACAGATCATGGTATGGATCAATGTCTGTAGCATACAATGAGACGATTTCGGTTTGACCACCTGCATGATGCTGGGTCATCATTCTTTCTGTGATTTCGGGATAAATAAGTGGGGTTTCTATTTTGTTTGAAAATCCCTGATTAAAACGCGAGGCATCAATGTCCCGAAGATCTCCAACAATATAAATGGACTTAAACGCTTCCTCAACGAGTGTTTGGTGAAAAGATTTTACCATGTCAACTGTGACCGTTTCGATTGCTTCAAGCGTCCCAAATGAGTTAACTGAAAATAGTGAATCGGGTGCAGCATTCAAAAATGCTTGTTGTTGTGCATAATGAGCGCTACTTTCTTTTATGCGAGCATGATGCAAACGCAGACCATCTTTGGCTTCATTTACTGTCTCTTCATTGATAAGCACTTCATAAAACATATCCGCTAAAAGGTCAACTTGTGCTTGCTGTACATCTTCATCTGTAAACTTTGCATGAATACTTTTAACGGCAATGTCGATGACTTGATACTTACCAGCAGTATATGTATTACTACTTGTTTTTGTACCATACATAAAGTCCAAACGTTTTTGCAACTGTTCTTTCGTAGGTGTAGCAGTAGTACGGTCGTTCATCATTCTACTTAAAATGTTTGCGACGGTGTTTTGTTGATCATTTAACTCGAAAACTACTTTCAAATTAATCAATACCTCTTTAAATTTTGGTTCATAAATCTTAGTGATGTGAATATTATTTGCCAGATTAGTGTGTTCAATCATGTTATACGCTCCTAAAAATGATACAATAATGCTATAATTGTACATCAATCACAATTAAATAGAAAGCATGGTGACATCATGATTCAACCTAAAGATTCTGTTTTCTTAACAGACCTCTACGAGTTTTCAATGGCGTATACATATTTTAAAGAAAAACGTCATGAGGAAATTGTCTATTTTGACATGTTCACACGAAAAATCCCCAATAAAGGAGGATATTTGATTTTCAATGGTTTATCAAAACTCATTGAAGCCATCAACAATTTTAAATTCCAACAAGAACATATCGATTATTTAAAAACACAAGGATTTGATGATCCAGAATTCTTGGATTACTTACTTGAAATGGACCTTAACATTGATGTTTGGGCCGTCGAGGATGGTACAGTCGTCTTCCAAAACGAACCACTTGTAACAGTTCGTGGTACAGTCATCGAAGCGCAACTCATTGAAACGATTTTGTTACTTTCAATAAACTATTCAACCTTAGTAACGACAAAAGCAAGTCGTATTGTTAATGCGGCTCGTGGGCGCACGGTTCTCGAATTTGGTGCACGTCGCGCGCATGGATTTGACGCCTCACTAGATGGCGCACGTGCAGCGATTATCGCTGGTGCAGTTGGAACATCACACACGTTAGCCGGTCATAAATATGGTGCATATGTTGCAGGAACCATGGCCCATTCTTTTATCCAACTTCATGATAATGAACTGGATGCATTTATGACATATGCTCGCAACAATCCCGACAACTCTGTCTTCTTAGTCGATACCTATGACACCTTGAAATCTGGTATTCCTAATGCAATCAAAGTTGCTAAAGAATATCTGGAACCAAATGGATACCGCCTTAAGGCAATTCGTCTTGACTCTGGAGACTTAGCATATTTATCAAAGGAAGCACGTCGTATGCTCGACGCAAATGGACTTCAGGATTGCAAGATTATGGCTTCAAACTCGCTTGATGAATACTTAATTGATGACTTAATTTATCAAGGCGCAGCAATTGATCAATTCGGAGTTGGCGAAAACTTAATTACCTCCAAATCTGAACCAGTCCTTGGCGGTGTATACAAACTTGTTGCACAGGAACGTGATGGGGCTATCATTCCCAAAATTAAAGTTTCGGAAAATATAGAAAAAATCACAAACCCAGGTCATAAACGACTCTACCGTTTTTATGATAATGCAAGCGAAAAAGCGCTCGCCGACTATATAGCCCTTGCCGATGAGATCATCCCAACAGATGCGATAACAATTTTCGATCCTGCAGCACCATGGAAGAAAAAGACCTTAACGAATTATCAAGTACGTGAACTTCAAGTTCCAATCTTCGTGAATGGTAAGTGTGTTTATTCACTCCCTCACTTGGATGATATTGCTGTTTACTCGAAACGAGAACTAGAAACAATGTGGGATGAAGTAAAGCGTCTGCATTATCCGCACCAGTATTACGTGGATTTGTCGCAAAAACTTTATGATTTGAAATTGTCCTTACTCCACGACATTAACGAAAATAAATAAAAGGAAATACCCAATCTTAATGGCTCTTTATAATCTAGTGTTGGTGAGATAGTCCGACATATTTAGAGTCAGTACCATCGTCATAGAAATATGATGATGGTTTTTTTATTTCTAAGTGTATCATTGTGTTTGATATTAGTAAAATTCT
>NZ_WTSY02000041.1 GCF_009828775.2 Erysipelothrix aquatica
ATTGATACTATTTATTGGAAATCCAAATATACACTAATAGATGATTTCTTACTAGTTCTCGGAGAAAGTCTAACAGAGCAATTAGTATTAGATTTATCAGTAGTCCCTCATATCTTAATAGGAGGAGCGAGTGGCTCTGGTAAATCCGTTTTACTAAAGTTGATAATTAAGCAATGTATTATTAAAAATGCTCAAGTATTACTTGCTGACTTTAAGGGTGGTGTTGATTTTCCAAAATCATGGAATAATCAAATTGATCTGATTCTAACTTTAGACGAATTAATTCTAACTTTGGAAAATATCAATATCGCTCTTGAAAGTCGAAAAACACAATTCTATGAAAACGACTGTTCAAATATAAAAGAATTCAATTTAAAAGGAAATGACATGAAACGTATTATATTTGCCTGTGATGAAATTGCCGAAGTACTCGATAAAACTGGAGCTACAAAAGAACAAAAAGAACGAATCGCTATCGTTGAAAACTATTTATCAATCATCGCTCGTCAAGGAAGAGCTTTTGGAATTCATTTGTTACTAGCAACTCAAAGACCTGACGCAAATATTCTCAGTGGTCAAATTAAAAACAATATTAATTGTCGAATCTGCGGACGAGCAGATAGCGTCCTATCTTCAATCATATTAGATGATACATCAGCAAGTAAAATGATACCCAAAGACTCACAAGGACTCTTTATTAATCAAGACAAGCAAGTTTTTCAAGGGTATTGGATTAATGATAATAAACTCTAATTTTTGAAACACCATTTTATTTGATATAATCATAGGTGAGTACACAATTCTTATCTATGATTATATCTGAAAGGAGGAAATATGCTTACTATTACAAAGCAAGATATCATAGATTTAGGATATGGAAATTCTTTTGCATCAAACATTATCAGAGAATCAAAACTAATTATGGTTGATAGAGGCTATCCATTTTATCAATCTCGTAAAGTAAATAGAGTTCCTGTTGATGTTGTAGAAGAAATTCTTGGAATTACTTTGTCTGATAAAACACTTGATTATATGAAAAAATAATGAGGTGATAACATGGCAAATGAACCAATAAAAAAAGCAAAAAACGGAGCATACTATTTCAGAGTTCATCTAGGATTTGATGAAAAAGGAAAGAGAATTCAAATATACAAGAGTGGATTTGCAACCATGAAAGAAGCTAGAGAAAAATACTATGAGTTATTATTTCAAAAAGAAGAATATTTAGTCTCAAAAAAAGAAATCATACTCTTTAAAGAATACACTGAAAAAATCTTCTTACCATGGTATAAAACTCAAGTAAAAAAACAAACCTATGAAAATAGAATTTCAATCATAGAAGCACATTTCAAACACTTCTGTACAATGAGCATTGATGATATAGAACCTATTCATGTACAAAAATGGCAATTATCTTTAATGAAAGATTTAAAACCATCTTATGTGCGTTCCATTCAAGGACTATTCTCACTAGCTATGGATAGAGCTGTTGTATTAGGATTAGCTAAATTGAATCCCTCTAAAGTTATTGGTAATGTGAAGAAACAAAAAGCTACAATTAATTTTTGGACACTTGATGAATTTACGAAAGTCCTTTCTGTAATCAACAGAAACGATTTCTACGAATATTTCCATTATATAAGTATCCATCTATTATTTATGACAGGAATGCGAATCGGTGAGGCAACTGCCCTATCTTGGAATGATATTGATTTTGGCACTGGTATTCTTTCTATAACTAAGAATCTAATTTATAAGAATCAAAATGACTACAGATATGGAGATACCAAAACGAAAGCAAGTAATCGTCATATTGTACTTGATACCGATACATTGGCTTTACTTAAAAATTGGAAAGATATTCAAAAAAAAAATAATTCCAAAAAGCAAATTCATATTAAGTTACAATAGCTATCCCACTCAAAAATATACTTTAGCACATGCAATCAAAAGATACTCGAAGCTCGCTAACGTACATTCAATCAGAATCCATGATTTAAGGCACTCTCACGCTTCCTTACTGATTCAGTTGGGTGAAAACCCATTGATTATTAGAGACCGCCTAGGACACGAGGAAATCGAAACTACGCTTGGAACATATGGGCATTTATACCCTAATACCAATTATGAGGTAGCAAACAAACTCAATGGATTAATCAATCATGTGCAATAAATGTGCAATGATAAAAAGAAAAAGAGCGTAACCCCTTATAAACAAAGGACTTACTGCTCTTATTCTCTTACTCCCACTCAATCGTTGCTGGTGGTTTTGAGGTTACATCATACACTACGCGGTTAATCCCTTTAATCTCATTTACGATACGTACTGAGATGATTTGAAGAATATCATAAGGGATTCGTGCCCAGTCTGCGCTCATACCATCAACAGATGTGACAGCACGAAGTGCAAGTGTATAATCATAGGTTCTTTGATCGCCCATGACACCTACTGAACGCATGCTTGTGAGCACGGTAAAGTATTGCCAGATTTCGCGATCAAGTCCTGCTTTCGCAATCTCTTCACGAAGAATCCAGTCAGAATCTTGAACGATTCTGATTTTTTCTTCTGTGATATCACCGATGATACGGATAGCAATTCCAGGTCCTGGGAATGGTTGACGGTGAACGATGTGTTCTGGTAAACCAAGTACCAATCCTAATTGACGCACTTCGTCTTTGAATAATGAACGGAGTGGTTCAATAAGTTTGAAATCCATATCTTCTGGTAATCCACCAACGTTGTGGTGTGATTTGATTGTTTGTGCAGTTTTTGTTCCAGATTCGATAACGTCAGCATAGATTGTACCTTGTGCTAACCATTTCGCATCTTTAAGTTTTTTCGTTTCATCATCGAAGACATAAATAAACTCATTTCCGATAATTTTGCGTTTTGTTTCAGGATCATCAACACCTGCAAGTTTATCTAAGAAGCGTTTTTGTGCATCGACTTTGATTAAGTTAATCTTGAAGTGATCACGGAACACTTCTACAACTTGGTCTGCTTCATTTTTACGTAACAAACCATGGTCTACAAAGATACATACGAGTTGATCACCGATTGCATGGTGTAATAACGCTGCAACGACAGCACTGTCAACACCACCGGATAATGCACAAATAACTTGTTCATCCCCGACTTGTTCACGGATTAATGCTGTTTGTTCTTCAACATAATGTTCCATTGACCATGTAGCTTCTGCATCACAGACGTCAAACACAAAGTTACGGATCATATCAATACCGTTTTCTGTGTTACGAACTTCTGAGTGGAATTGGATTCCATATTGTTTCTTGGCTTCGTTACCCATCATGACGATTTCTGTATTGTCTGATGAAGCATATACCTCAAAACCTTCAGGTACTGCTTTAACTTGATCACCATGGCTCATCCATACGTTGTATGTAGCTGGTAATCCTTTTGTAATTGCATTCTCTTTCTTAACATTAATAGGCGCTAAACCATATTCACGTTTGTCATGAGATTCAACAACGCCACCATTTTGGTGCGCCATTAACTGCATGCCATAACATACACCAAGAATTGGTAATCCTAATTCAAAGATTTCTTGGTCGATGTGGTATGCATCGTCTTCATAAACAGAGTTTGGTCCTCCTGATAACACGATACCTGCGATATCTTTATCTGCACGAATTGCTTCTGCAGTAATTTCGTTATCAAGAAGTTCACTATATACACCTAAATCGCGAATACGGCGCACGATTAATTGGTTATATTGTGATCCAAAATCTAATACAATAATCTTATTTGCCATTGTAGTTTGGAGCCTCCTTAACATTATCTACGTCATGTGGGTGACTTTCTTTTAAGCCTGCCCCTGTTATTTTAACAAATTGTGCTTTCAAATGCATGTCTTCTATTGTTTCACATCCACAATAGCCCATACCTGAACGCACACCCCCTAACATTTGATACACAACGTCTGTAATGGATCCTTTAAATGGCACTGTTGCTTCAATTCCTTCTGGTACAAGTTTTGAAAGTTCTTTAACCCCGCCTTGGAAGTAACGATCACTTGAACCGCGTTGCATTGCGCTTAATGATCCCATTCCAACATAAGATTTAACTTTCTTACCAAATACTTCGATGACATCACCAGGAGTTTCCTCAGTTCCTGCTAATAATCCACCAAGCATGACACAACTTGCGCCAGCTGCTAAGGCTTTGGAAATATCACCCGATAGTTTAATACCACCATCAGCAATAACACCAACGCCATATTGTTTTGCGACAGAATAAACATCATTAACTGCTGTCAGTTGGGGAACACCAACACCTGCAACAACACGTGTTGTACAGATTGATCCTGGACCAACTCCAACTTTAATAACATTGGCTCCCGCATAAATTAAGTCAGTAGCACCTTGAGCCGTAACAATGTTACCACCTACAATATCCAAGTCCTTAAACTCTGCTCGGATTGCCTTCACGGTATTGATAACACCTTCTGAATGGCCATGTGCGCTGTCAACAGCAACAATATCAACACCTGCTGCGACCAATGCACGAACACGTTCTATTGACGATTCACCAACGCCAACTGCAGCACCAACACGCAAACGTCCTTGTCCGTCGACATTTGCATCTTCGAATGTTTCTTCCACAGTTGTTTCTTTTACCACACGTACCATCGCCGCTTGATCTTCGACAGGCATATTCTTATGAATAAAACCCATACCACCAAGCTTGGCCAACATGATTGCCATACCATCTTCCGTAACAGTATCCATTGCTGCAGATACAATCGGAATATTTAATGTAATCTTGTCAGTTAAACGCGTTTGTAATTTAACTTGAGCAGGTACAATTTGTGATTTTGCTGGCACCAACAATAAATCATCAAACGTATATGCTTCTTTAATTACTTTACCATTCATTTCCTCTACCTCCTTAAATCTTGTAGTTTATTATACAGAAACCCTACCCAATATGCTAGTGAAATATGCTAAAATGTTCCTATGAACCATGAAAACATTAAATTAGCCATCTTTGATATCGATGGAACGCTGATAAAACGCGGGAAAACGACGATTGAAGAAAGTGCCATCACCGCAATTCGCAAACTCCGTGATACTGGAGTTGAAGTTTTAATCGCCACAGGTCGTGCTTTTTATTTTATTCAAGATGACATTCATGAACGAATGCATCCTGATTTTTATGTAACGGTCAATGGCTCAACTGTTTATGATATTGATAACAACGTCATTCATGAAGTCCCTATGTTGATTGAGGAGGTCAACGCACTGACTGAATTTGCACGTACACATCGTTTAGGGATTGGGTACAAACTGAATCAAGAAATGCATATTTACAGTGATTATCAAATTTTTACAGATGTTTATTTACAAGGGAGTCCTAAGGCTTATATTTTAAAGGATTATACACAAGCGCCTTTATTAGTTGAAGGTCAAGAATTACCGAAAGGCATCTTTATGATGGGAGATGAGTCGCTCATCGAATCGGCACGATCGTTTGTAACGGATGCGCGAATCTCAAAAGCATATACGAATGCCTTTGATATTTATTCTCGTCGTGCAGGGAAAATGCGAGGGATTGAAGTTGTTTTAGAACGTCTAAACCTTAGCTGGCATGAAGTCGTAGCGTTTGGTGACGCGGACAACGACGTAGACATGCTCTCTGCTGCTGAAATCGGGGTAGCAATGGGTGATGCTCCCGAACATGTTAAAGACGTCGCTACGTTTGTTACAACAGATTTAGAGAACCATGGCATTGCCCATGCCATTGAAACACTTTTTGATTTATAGGTATAACACACGCTTCCGCTTCGGGGGCGTTTTTTTTTATTCAGTTTGCCCTTACAAAAAAAAGCAGACGTCTGTCTGCTTTAAGTTTCGCTTATTTGGCTTCGAGGATCCATTCTAACTGTCCTTGGTAAGGCGTATTCGCATAGACTCGTTGATAGTTCTCGATAAATAACTGTACGCCTTGATTGGCAGTCCATTCGATGGTTGTATCTTTATCATATGTTGTGCTTGATGTTTCATAAACCACCATTGCTTGTTGGGATGCTTCTGGAATTGGTTGTTGATTGAGGTAGAAGGCGTCTTTCAAAATACTCTTCGAATTGCCCTCAATTTGCAATGGCTTTGTCACACGTACACTCAAACGCCATCCTGTTTTTACATTGCGACCATCACGTATTTGAATGGTTGCGATGTCTGTTCTTGGATAGACTGTTGGACGTTCGGATAATTGGACATTACCAAATGATAAAGTCGTTGGGACTGTTAGAATTTCTAAAGGCCCTTCGGCATCATAGGTTACCCAACTGGATCGATACAGATAATCACCATAGGAAGCAATTCCATATGTTCCATTATCAATGGGTGTCGATAACGTTTCTCGTAAGTGTCCATCAGCTGGTGCGACGAAGAGTGCTTCCGGTGTCGTTGCCAACCGGACAATCGCGTTGGGGTTGGTCGTAATTTCTAAGATACGTGCACTTTCTTTTTGAACCGGCGTATCAAGAATCATATTCCCCATCGAAATTGTTCCCTTATTTCTTAAACTAATTCCATTTATATTCGGCAATATTCCAGGGCTACTTGAACTTATATTGGTACCACTCCAATTCCCTGATGTATTAATCGCAGCTTTAAGAGAATAGTGCGCATACGTGTTCATAATGTAACGATTGGCACCAAAAACGGTATCATCAGGATATCCCACTTGGCTTGGAAGTGTATCCCAGGTATTGATTTGTTGGGTTTCTATCGTTGCACTGCCTGAATAAACAAAATTAGTGCTACGTGTACGGTCAACAAAATTAAGATAATTGGGCTGCGTAGGTATCGTTCGATAATCCCATGACGTCGTTGCATAGAAGACATGACTGTATAAGGCTTCGGAAATATTGATATCGACATTCGAATTTACGAACGAGATGATGGGTGAATGGAGGAGCGCCGTACGATTGGTTGGTTTGAGACTCGAATCGCCCATCGTCGCTTTAAAGGTACTGTTATCAAAGACCGTTTCTCGATATATTTCAAAGGTATATCCAGGAACTGCATTGTCAACATCAATGATAAAACTTGCGCCATTATAGTTGTAGAGTGTATAAGAGTAAACATTAAATCCGGTTATCTTATCTGCTTTAAGATGAATCTTTCCCCCGTCATTGACAAATGAATTGGGTACATTGTTGACCACGTTGATCCCATAATAAACAATGTCTTTGGCATCTATGGTTATCGACCCTTTATTCAAGAGTTTATCGTATGTCCTTAAACCTGACAGTGCAAAAGTATTCGCTTTTAAATTCAATGTTCCGGCATTGTCTAGGGTCTTGGCTTGAATCCCGTAGTTAGGATTACCCGAGGCGCTCGTATGTTGGTTAAAGTCAACCACAGCATCCTTTTCGATAACGACATCAACACCCGTATCATCAACAATCGATACATTGGAACTGATAGTGGTAGTACTGTCTTTTTTAAATGTGATTGATCCTGTTACATTCAGAAATTCATTGAGTGCCGAATCTACAATCAAATAAGTTTGACCGGTGAATATCGCATGGGTTGCTTCCATAACTTCATGGGCAGCACTTGCCCGCAGCCTAATAATATTGATATTGGAGTTGTGAATTTTGACCGTTCCTCTAACGTTGTGGGTGATTTGCGGTCCATAATACTCAACGTTATCATAAGTAATTAGTGTATTTTGGTAAATACTCGATAACGTTCCGTAGTAGTTTTCGCCTTCGATGGCGATATTTCGAAATGTCATGGCTCGCTCATTCCCATTCCCATTGCCTGTGTAATGGATGGTATCGGAGTATGAGGCTGACTTGTATTCGTTAAATGTATGACGGATTCCTGTTTCCGGATTGGTTCCGTCGACAATAAAAGAATAGTTATCAGGAACCTTAATCCCACCCGCTAGTGCATGCATATCAGCACTGAGATAATATGTGGTGTATTGGTTGACTCCTTCAATTCCTTGCGCCTCAATGAGACGTTTTAGCTCGCTAAAGTCGGAAACGATTTTCTCATGCGCTTGCAGTGTTGCACGAACCTGTTGCACTGTATCTTCACGTGGATGGATCATTGATGGGTCAATCGAATCGGATGCTTGCAGACTATTTGATTCTTGTACCGTTGTGGGTTCGTCCTGCAGTTCTGCGTTTTTAACTGGGCTCTCGCTTTCAGGTAGATTGTCAGTGGACTCGTGCGTTTCATCTGTTGGTTTGTGTCCTTCGGATGGTTCATCATTGGTACTCAAATCTTCTTGAGTCGTTGTCTCTGGCGCAACTGTAAGCGCAGTTGTGGCGGTATCAGCATAAACCTTACCATTCGAAGGAGACGGTTTATTCACAACAAAACCACCAATGATCATCACTGCCATTAGCACAATTACTAAACTCAATTTTTGCAGCTTTTTCCGGCGCATTATGCGTTCCGTCTTTCGCGTTGTTGGCGATATCGCATATAAAGGATAATCACCAAAAGTATTACTATGATTAGAAGTAGTCCCACGACGAGTACTAGCATCCAATTGGTTTGTTTTGCAATGACAGATCCGTCATTCACAGCATCGGCAGTATCAGGCTCAACGGTATGAACTTCTTGCCAATGCCACACTTCTTCACCACTTTTTATTTCTAAATCAATGACGTAGGTACCCGGTTCGAGTTTTTGTGATTGGACCGGATAGGCAATTGGAAATTGCGTATTCGGCAGAATTCCACCTACTTGTTTCTGAATTCGCGCAATAGGTTGGTCCGAACCTTCAGGAGTTACGGTACCATTGATACTAATATCATTCATTACAACCGCACGATCATTTTGAAGTGTTGATACAAACTGAGGTTTGAGATCCACAACTTCTGCACCACTTTTAATATAGTTAAGGTTTTTTTCTACCTTTGTTTCATTCATGCGAATTTGGAGCGCAATTAAGTATGTGGTACGACTTTCAATTTGAATCTCACCTTTAGCTTTTTTTGATGTGTCAGCTTGTATTTCAATTGTATCCGCAGTCACCGAAAAACCACCCACACTTACACCGTCAAATGCAACACTGGGTGCCGTTACATCAATAGCAATGGTGGATCTTTGATTTGCTGGAATAATGACTTCTTGCGTTCTGAGAACAGCCATTGTTGTCATCGGGTGTTTCATCGATACGTCTGGTGTTTCTTCATGGATATAGGACTTTTCAGCGTTTAATGTTGTGGTTCCATTTTGAAAATTGATGGACGCACGCATCGGTTGATCCCCTTGGTTAATAACATCAAAAGAAATAGTTTGTTTCATATTGGGTTCCATCATTAAATCAAAATATCCAACATTGGGATCGTATTGATTTTCCGGAAGGTTGGCTTCAACATAAAACGCACCATAGGATTCTGCATGGGCAGAAAACTGTGGTGCGATAAACAATGTGATAAGCATCGCAACCAATGTAAAAATAACTGTTCGTGATGTTACATTAATGTTTCGTTTACTAAAAGACATATAGGTCTAAGGTTGTTGGCTTAAAGTCCAGTTGATTTCTGATTTATAATCACCGACACGAGCGCCCTTTGTGTCTGCATTAAGTGTTACTTTCGCATTTTCAGTTTGTGCACTATCGCCTAACCAACTCATCAACCAGGTACCCATACCATTGTGTGTTGTTGCTTGCATGATTGTGACTTGACCACCACCTGCAGTCAATACAATCGGTGTTTGGCCAACTGGTTTATTGAGGTTTGTTGCATCTGTTGATGAAACGGCACCACTTGTCAATGTGATTGTTGCACTGTTCAGTGTATGATCATCGGTGGTTTCAGGTGTTTGCATCGTATTGGTAAAATCACCCAATTGTGCTGAAAGTGTCCACCCTTTTCCAGTAGCCGTACGGTCAGATACCTGAACGTATGGGTTCATCGAAATTGCTTGAATGGTTTGTGCTTTCTCTTCAATAGCGGTTGGCTTAAATTTGAAGTGTGGCACGTAGTCAATGGTCATCGGACCGACAGATCCTGTTCCTTTACCATCCTCAGGATCGATTGGATCTAATGGTTTTGTAGGATCTGTTGGATCTACTGGAACAACTGGTTTGTCCGTATCTGGTGCAGTAAAAGTTGCGGTTGCTTCAGATGTTTGCGGTACCGCTGTTTCCTGCGCAATAATTGGTGTTGCTGCGATGGCAGCTATAAGTATGGACAATGTGCCCACACGTAAAAATGTATGATTCTTTTTCATGATTTCCCCCTCATATATTTCAACATTAACATCATTATATTCATATAACAAACAATCCGCCCACATAATTCCGTTATGTTAACCTATCGAAACAATCTTCATATTGAAATTGGTGTATTTTGTGATATTTTCCTGTTTTATCACATGATAAATTGCATCACATCAAGACATCGTGATCTTAATTCATCTTTAGGGAGAAATCGAAACCAATATATTGCAAACGCTTTCGAATCAACATATACTTGTTAACCCGCTTTATTATAATCATAGTTGTTACGCTTGGATCCATCAACAAATAACCGATTTGTCTTGTTTTATAGCCGGGGTACAAAAATTGAAGACTGCATTTGTTCATAAACGTGCTGGGGCGCCACAAACCATTCTTGATACCCAGCAGCGTCGGATGAGTATTCAACGATTACTGTATCATCTGTATATTGGTAATAACGAATCCGCATTTGATCCAGATTCATTGATTCAATCGTCACTCCCATCAACTCTAGTTCCAAAAGTAAGGGATACGTTTCAACAGGCGTATCGAAAAATGATTGCGCGACTTGCACTTCAAAATCACTGGTATTTTTGATGAGCGGCCCTGTTTGTAAATATAACGACGAATCGTCATAAAAATTTATAGACACATCATAGGAAGAATCCGTTGCTTTCTTTAGTGTTCCTGAGCGCTGGAACGGGAATGGATAGTAGTATTTTTGCACGTCTTGATCTTCATCATACGCAGCAATTCGGTACTTACGATCATACATTTTATCAATCAGCGGCATTATTTCATAGGCATAATTTCCAACCGTATTCATGGGGTTTGTCTTCTCAAAGAGTGCATTGGTGGTTGGTTGTTTTCCACCACTGCCATTACGGTTATCGTATCCAAATCCAAATTGTATATTTTCGGGACGGTACATAACTAGAACCTCATAGTTTCGAACCACCCATTCGCGACCGTGGTATGCCTTCACTCGAGTCATATCCTCCGTCGGTGTTTGCTTTGGTGTCCACCGAAGATCAAGATTACCTGCATTATTTGCATAACTTTTGACCAAATTATGGTCGTTTTGAATTGAAAAGCGGGAGAACGGACCCCATGATTCCACTATCATTGGGATATAATGAGTGTCACTTTCAAATATATACAAACGTTCATTTTCATAAACAGGTACTGGGCCTTCAATGTTACAGTTTGCTACCCCAGCACTTTCGCAAAAGTCGCTAAGCAGTCGATCTTTTGAAAGATACCACCCCTGAAGGTACACAGCCACACCAATCAGTAGGCTTGATACAATCACAAATAGTGCCGCTTTATGTTTCTTCGACATCGTTAATTCCCCCTTTTTATTTGAATCTGACGCACTGACCCATCCAATGTTCGAATATGAATCGCCATTTCTTGAGGCACTTCCTCAATCCCTCGGTAGACGAGTAAAAGATGGGAAGACCATGTCTTCGTATACGTAGGGCTATTGGCGAATACATAATCGAGTCCTCCTTCTGGTATCCCCGAAATAATTGTAAAGTTAGAGCCAGTAAGCGCAATGGGTTTGCCATCAATCATTGTTTCAAAATCGTAGGCAAATAAATTACCGAGAAATGGACTTCTACTGTTTAAACTTTGATGCTTGACGCTAATGAGTACCATGCCATTCTCTGTGTACATAAAATCTTGAAGCAAAAACTCTGTATTGCCGACAACAATATGCTGATCGAGTTGCTGGTAGTATAGCGGTTCAAGTGCCTGTAGTTCATCCGTAATCGACGCCGAATACCCGTCAAGCGTTGAAATGCGTTGCCATAGGCTTGGCCCAAACAATAGTAAGAAACTCAGTACTGTGACAATCAGAAAGAGTTTGCACGCCAAATACAACCAACTGAAGATCGGATGGTGCACGTTGTTGAGCATCTGGCCTATCTCTTGAGGATTCCCCATGGCAGCCATCGCATAAGATTCAGCTGTCTTCGGATTCATTCCTTGCGCAAGAAATGCTTCATAGGCATCATCAAGATGTGCTGTGTACTCGTTTCGTATCTTCCGTCTAACAAATGGATACTTAATTTCTTTCATCAATTTATCTAAGAAAATGTGGTATCGATTCATGTGCGAATCTCCTTTTTGTGATTATGTCCTGGATGTTGATCGTATTATGGTCGATGAACTTAAAATGACAGCAATGAGAGTCTGTTTAAACGATACTATGTATATCTATGTATATTATACCTAGATATACATAGTACGTCAATCTTTGACTGGGTATGGATCCTTAATCGTGCGTATATTTAGGGTTAAACACACATACATAGTTTTTTTTCATTTTTTTTAAAATCGTCTGAGAGCCTTTGTACAGTGGTTCTTTTTACTCATAAAATTATGAAT
>NZ_WTSY02000042.1 GCF_009828775.2 Erysipelothrix aquatica
TAAAGCCGAAGCCTTTTTCAGCGTTAAAGAATTTTACTTTTCCTGATTCCATAAAAAAATACCTCCCTCTAAAATATGTCTCATATAATAACAGGTGTTAGGTATTATTTAATGTGTTTAGTCATATGTTGTTATTATTGTATCAGTATCTATAACTAAAAGCAAATTAATGCACTTATTATTGTTATTTTTTTTTAGAGGTGTTGAGATGAACATAAGGATGATAATATGGAAATATAAATACCCCTACAATTGAAATAATATATAAATTCGTAATCGTATAGTCTGTATATAAATGGTTATTTTATTTACATGGGTAGTAAAATGCCATAATAGTATGATACGTTTCGATGATAAATGACTTACGGTTCAATTGAGAGGTCTAAATAATCAACCACGACATCAAACTCACGAATCATAATATCAACATATTCACATTATAAACTATGGTCATTAAATAAAATGGTGTGAAAACCGGTAATTTACATTGGCCCCAAAATTGATGTGTTAAAGTAAATATAGAAAGAAACAATATAGGAGGGGGAATCATGTTCAAACGAAATACGCGAAAAAAGTTAAATTATACTCGCGATGGTTTCATCAAGCTTCATGTACGAAATCTCATTGAGTGGGACGACTCTACAGGTGATGGATGCATTGTATCCGACATGATTACCAAAGAAGGATGGAAAGTTGGTTATATGTTTCGAGATGAACCTAACCCTGATTATCCGGACAGTGGGTGGCGTTTTTTAAAAGGTGATGAGAGTAATGAGTACATGAGTCATACGAACAATCACCATGTATTCAAATTGAATACAGTTTGTAATTACGATCAAGATATTATCCCATACTTGAATGCGCCAATTGGTACGCATTTAATCCGTACCGAAAATGATATGTTTATTGTCGATGACGAACAGTCAGGAATTATAATGAGCATGCAAGATAGATAACAAGCCACTTTGACTAAAAGTGGTTTTCTTTTTGCTTTCGCAAACCCTTAACAAACACAACAAACACTTAAAATAAACTTAAAATAAAACCGCTTTCCCATTGTTAATGAGACGAAGTGAGTTATAATAGATAAGTTAAAAGATGCCTTATGGCATCAAAATGCAATAGATGATGGAGAGAAGCATGAATGAATTTGAGAAACAACAAACCCAAGATGTAGAGATTTCAGAACTGGTAAATGCAGTGAAACCGTACAGTTTACTCATAATAGTGATAATGGTGAGTGCTGCAATCCTCAGTTTTCTTTATACTAAAATCGCGATTACGCCGATTTACGAAAGTAGTGCGACAATGATCGTCAATAACCGTCAAAGTGAAGGCAATCGTGGCATTACCAATGATGACATAAACTCGGCGAAAGGTCTTGCTAATGTGTATGGGGTTATCATCAAAAGTGACTCTGTGATGGCTCCTGTAAATGATAAACTAAACCTCGGGATGATGACGAAGGCACTCAGTGACAGCGTTAAAGTGTCGTCAGTAGACAATACTCAAGTTATGAAAGTTTCAGTTCGCCACAATAATCCAAAGACAGCACATGCGATTGCATCTGCCATTGTTGAGATTGCTCCAAGTAAAATTGTTGAAATGGTAGAGGCAGGTTCTGTAAAAGTAATTTCTAATCCAATTGAGCCATCGAACCCCGTTTCTCCAAACACTATGCGAAATGTTATACTCGCATCTGTTGGCGCAGCGATACTAACTGTTGCTGGAATCATTATTCGACATCTTATGGATAAAACATTTAAGCGTGTTGATGACTTAGAAAATGCATTAGATTTACCTGTTCTTGGAGTGATTCCAAATGTATCAAATTTGGCACGGAAGTAGGAGACATTATGTTCAAAAAAACGAAACAACCACTAAAGATCAAAAATAGGACTGAAATCATTAATGACAAATCGCCGTTCTCATTTGTTGAGTCATACAAAACGCTACGTTCTGGCTTAAGTTTTATGGGATTTCAAGATGATGTCAAAACGATCATGATAACCAGTTCAATACCAGATGAAGGGAAAAGCACAGTAGCAATCAATCTAGCCAAGGTATTGGTAGATGCTGGAAAAAAAGTATTACTGATTGATGCAGATCTACGGAAACCGGCACTCCGGGAATATTTGCGCGTTAAAAAGACAGGTAATCACGGATTGTCTGCGGTTTTAGCGGGTAAAGTCCAAGCAGAAAACGCAATCTATCTGCATACAACGTACCAATTTGATGTTATGCTTGCAGGAATTATACCACCTAACCCATCAGAACTTCTGGGTGGGGCTAACCTTGCACCAATGTTAGAAACTTTAAAAAAGACTTATGATTACATTATTATTGATACTCCACCCGTCAATGTAGTAACGGATGCAAGTGTCATAGCTCCTCATATTGATGGTACATTGTTAGTGGTACGACAAAATTTCGCAGAAAGAGATGTCGTGTTAGCTGCAAAGCGTAAGCTTGAACAAACACATGCAACACTATTGGGCTCTGTTATGAATTATTATGATGATTCGAAAGTTAAAAGTGGCGCAACGCCATACTCATATAGTTACGAATATGGTGAGTAAGCATGATTACAGATATCCATACACACATTCTTCATGATATTGATGATGGCCCGGAAAATCTTGATGCAGTTGATGGATTGTTACGACGCCACCTTGCGCAAGCTACGCATCAACTGATTGCAACCCCACACTTTAACCTTGAGAAAGATGACATGAATCACTTTTTGAAGGTGCGTGAAGCACGTTGTGACGAAGTTCGGTCTTTAATTAAAATGAAATCTTATCCAATAACCTTAAAATTAGGGGCAGAACTCTATTTCTCACCCCAACTCGCAACCGTTCAACTGGATCAATTGGTTATGGAAGGGACAGATTATTTACTCATTGAACTTCCAACCCGTATATATCCATCCCGACTAAAGGACACGTTAAAAGACATCATTTCGAACGGGTATATGCCAATTTTGGCGCATATTGAGCGTTATCCATATTTACTAGCGTCCTCTGATACCCTGATAGAATTGATCGAAATGGGAGTTCTCATTCAGATGAATGCTGAAACCTTGATAGATTCACGCCAACAACCTCTTGCTAAAATGATGATAAAAAAAGACCTTGTCCACTTAATCGCGTCAGATGCACATAACTGTGATCGAAGAGCACCGAATCTCTCCGATTTGCAAAAGCAATACTTTGGTACAAAACTCTTTGAGAATTTGCAACGTTGTTATGAAAATGCACAGCTGGTTTTTAATGGAGAAAACATTGTTGTTCATCAACCACGACCATTTCGAAAAATGTTCGGTCGATATTTATAAAAAAGAGCTTAAGTAAAATCTTAAGTTCTTTTTTATGGCATAATACTTCTAAGAGGTGATGAAATGGAACACATTGAGCAACGCTTAGTACACATAATTTCAGAAATTGTTGGCAGTCCTGCGCAGGAATATCATTTGGGGAAATTTGAAGGGCTCGCATGGTATTTGTGCAATGCCGAAACACCGGTAGTGAGTTTGAAAAAATACGATAAAACGGTGAATGTCTATGCCATGACATGGTCGCAAAATCATGAATTAGCAAAAGTCGTTGAAACTACGTTTGGTAAGACTGCGATTGGAAAATCATGTATCCGAATCCGCAAACTTACACCTGACCGCGAACAAGTTCTTAAAAACGTAATTCAATTTGAAATCGGTCGCTAATTTCACACTAATTTTTATGTTATGGTGCTACAATAGAGGTAAGAGGTGATACAATGGACAAAGAAATTCAAATAGAGATTTTAGATAGAGTAAAATATATTGCTGAACATTTCGAGACGTTAACACTCATCGAAATTGCAACCCTATTTGTTGCTGCGGCAACCCTATTTACAGATACAAAGAATCAATTTTACTATTCGTATCTCAAGGTAATGCAACAAACACTCGCTGCAAAACAGACAAATCGCCAAATGGGTGATGAAGTTAAACAGCTTGAGTATCATATGCGTTTAGATGTATAAAAAAATCTGTGGAAATCCACAGATTTATTTTTTTGTGAGTGCAATGAATGTTTCAATACGTTCAGCAACGACGTTTAAACTTGATTCCCAGAAAGCAACGCTTGTAACGTCAATTCCAGCTAATGCTGCAACATCTTCACATGAAGCTGTAGTTGTTGCTTTCAATAGTTCTTGATAGTGAGGTACAAACACAGCTCCTTCCTCTTGGTACTTACCGAACAATCCAAGTGCGAATAAGCCACCAAATGCATATGGGAAGTTATAGAAGCTAAGACCACCGCTGTAGTAATGCCCTTTATTGATCCACATATACGGATGCATGTAGTTTTGATCTAGGCCATCCCCATACGTATCCTTTTGCGCCTGAATCATGATTTCTTTCAGATCATTGGCAAACAAGAACTCAGTCTTGCGACGTTCGAAAACTTCACTCTCAAATTTATAACGCGATAAAATATCAACAGTTATCTGCGCTAAGTCTGAAATGGAGTTCTCAATCAAGATTAGTTTCTCCTCGTCGCTTGCTTCGGCAAGAGCAGCATTGAGAACAATGTTTTCACAGAATGTGGATGCTGTTTCAGCGACAGGCATTGTGTAATCTGTATTCAATATGGAAAGATCTTCAATTAACATTCCATGATATGCATGACCTAATTCATGAGCGAGTGTAATGATATCAGACATACTACCATCAAAATTAGTGAGGATACGACTTTGCTTAATCTGAGGTTGATTCGAACAAAATGCTCCGCCTCGTTTCCCTTCACGAGGTAAGAAATCAATCCATTTTTCATCATATGCGCGCATTGCCATGTTATGTAGATCAGGTGAGAAAGTTCCAAAGCTATCAAGAATCATCGTACGTGAATCTTCAATGGTATACGTTTTAGGATTTTTTGTTTCGAATGGAGCAAAGAGATCATACCAAGGCAGACCATTATCGTGACCAAACAATGTCGCTTTATGGTTAAAATATTTTCTAAATACAGGTAAGTACGATTCGATTGCTTGAAGCAGTGCATCGAGGGTTTCTTTAGATAAACGAGAATCAGCAAGTGTTTTTTCTAATGCTGATTCATAACCACGCATCTCAGAAAGTGTATTGACCTCGCCCTTAATACTATTCAATGCGAATGCAACCGCATCTTCGATACCTTGATACATTTCAAGTTCTTTATCATATGCAATTCTACGAGTTGCAGCGTCAGGACTGTATGCGAGATTTCGAATTGATGAGAGTGTATATGTTTTTCCATCAATTTCGGTTGTTATTTGTGAGGTGAGATGTCCCTGAAGTTTGCTCCAGTTTGAAGATGCGTTCATTTTCATTTTTGCAATAATCTCTTCGACATCATCATTCAGCAAATGCTTACTTTCTCTTGCAATTTCACGAAGCATAAATGCGTGCTCTGCAATGAGTGGGCTCGATTCAATCCACGATTCAAGGACATCAGCATGATGCGCAATGAATGCTTTAAACTGTGCGTAAGGTTTTGACATTTCAGTAACGAGTGGCTGTAACTTACCATATGCGTTATTACTTTCAATATCTGTCGTATTTGTAGACAAACGTAAAGAAATATAGCTAAACAACGACTGTGCATTCGCACTGGTTTCGATATCTAGTTTAAGCCAATGTTCCAAATCCTCCATTGTTTCTAAAGATGCAGCACTTTCTTGCATCGCTTGAATCTGGGATTTAAGACGGTTTACGTCGTTATCGAAAGATTCATTAAAATCTGAATATAATGCGTCTAATGACCAAGTATACATAATTAAGAGTCTCCTTTTACTGTGTAATTATACCACTAGAATGAAACAATTATCACCAAGTTATGAAAATAGTATTGAAACAAATGTAAAATAATGTTAATCTTTCACTAGAAAGGTTGGGATCTTATGGTCAACAATCACAATATAACAAACATTAGCTTTTTCTTTTTCTTTAGATAATCGGTTAATTTCGCCAACGAGATTAACCATTTTCTAATGGAAATCGACTTGGCTAACTCACAACGTGTATTTCAAAGCCATGTCGAACGATATGGCTTTTTGTTTGAGAAGGAGGACGTATGAAAAAATACACTGTGATTCTATTAACTATGGTGATGCTCTTGTTTACAACAGCATGTAGCCAAAACACTGCAAAATATAAAATAGGAGTTATTCAATTGGCAGATCATCCTTCACTGGATGCTGCGTATGAAGGAATGAAACAAGAACTTGAAACACAACTTGGAAGTGAAACAGTATCGATTGATTATCAAAATGCACAAGGTGATTTACTCAATGCCGATTTAATTGTAAATAAATTTGTATCTGATAAAGTTGATTTAATCTATGCTATTGGCACAAATGCAGCACAAACAGCAATGAACGCGACATCAGGAACAGATATTAAAGTCATCTTCAATGCTGTAACAGATCCTGTCGCAGGTGCTTTAGTCGAAACACTGGACGTTCCGGGAGGAAACGTAAGTGGCGTTAGCGACATAAGTCCACTTGAAAAACAATTAGGAATCATTAATGAGATTACACCCAATGCCAAAAAAGTAGGTGTCCTTTACAACATTGGAGAGATTAACTCGCAAGTTCAAGTCGACTTATTAAAACAGACAGCCCCTAAATTGGGTCTAGAAATTGTTTCTAAGGGGATTTCAAATACGATGGATATTTCAACGGCGGCAACCCAATTAGCGACTGATGTTGATGTATTCTTTAACATCACTGACAATATGGTTGTGGCAGCCACTGCAACGCTTATCGATGTTGCAAATAGGGCTAATAAACCAGTATATGCAAGTGAAGATGGGCAGTTCGATCAGGGGATTCTTGCAACAGCCTCGTTAAGCTACATGACATTAGGGAAACAAGCAGGTCTCATGATTTATGATATTTTAGAAAATGGTTCGGATATCGCAACACTTCCGGTATATCAATCTAAAGAAACAATCTTGTACGTCAATCAAGATGTTGCGCGCCAACTTGGTATTACCCTATCCGAAGCCGTGCTCGCAAATATTTCTGAAAGGTAACACTTGTTTTCTGAAATACGATGTGATAAAGTTACATTAACAAAAGAGGTGTCTTATGTACATGAAACGATGGAGCAACAAGCGAATTGAATATTAGGGCTAAGCAGTAGCCCTTTTCGCTTGGGCACACCGATTCTTAGTAAGATCTAAAGACTACGTGGTTTACGCGTAGTCTTTTTTTGTGTATAAGGAGGAAGTTTATGAAAAGATTCATGATAGTTTTAGTGGTTTTGACGCTCTTATCAGGGTGTAGCAGCAGTCCGAAACAGAAGGATAGGCCAACAATTGCTGTACTGCAATTTGGAGACTTTGCTTCACTTAATGATACGTACCAGGGGATTGAAGAAATATTTGAAGAGCAAGGTGTCAACGTTGTATATAAAAATGCCAACGCAGATACTTCAGTCTTGATGATGAATGCCCAAAGTATACAGCAAGAGCTAGTAGATGCAGTCATTGGGATTACAACGCAATCCGCGCAAACAGCAATTAATGTGTTTGAACATGATAGAATACCCGTTATTTTCAGTGCCGTAAGTAATCCAGAGGCTATCGGTATTACCGACGCAATGGACTTTGTAACAGGTGTTACCGATACAGCACCTTACCTTCAACAACTACAACTGATTGAAAAATTAACACCTGATGTAAAAAAAGTTGGCATCGTTAATCGTATTGGAGATGTGAATGGAATATATCAAGTGGAACAAATTAAAGCTGCTGCAACACGTACACAATTAGAAATTATAAATAAAGGCGTAAATGACGTTCAAGAACTCGGTGTTGCATTACCCATGCTTATGCAAGAAGTTGATGCTATGTTTGTGATAACAGATGACCTGAATGTTTCTGGAACATCTTTGATCGTCGATCATGCCAATAAAAAATCAATTCCTGTCTATGCTTCCGAAGATGGTCAGTTAGAAGAAGGGATACTTGCAAGTGTTTCGATTAATTATGTTGAAATCGGAAGACAGACGGCAAAACTCGCACTTCGCGCACTTAACGAAAAAAATCTAAAGATTGAAACACCAGAACATAAGGTTACTAAAATAAACAAAAAAGTCGCTACAGAATTGGGTATAACGATTCCTAATGAGTTTTCAGAATTTACATTTTAATGAATATATTTTCATAAAAATGAGTAAGAGGGTTGTCAACCAAAAAAAAATCTGTTAATGTGTGAACAGAAGAAAGGTTGGGAACAACAATATGAAGACTCAAAATATCAATAACGTTACACGTGCCCAACAAATGAGCAACTATTATTATTTTAGATAACCAGTTAATAGCCTTTAGGATATTAACTATTTTGCGTTACTAAAATATCTACGAGGCTCATTGAATCAATAACGGTTATTAAACCCTAACTTTTGAAACACTAAGCCACGTAGCGTGGCTTTTTTGTTATAACGTTAGGAGATAAGAAAATGAAAAAAATTATAACAACAGGAATTATTGTATTAATTGTATTAACAGGATGTGCCTCAAAGGCGACAACGCAATTCAAAGTTGGAGTCATCCAATGGGGTGAACACCCAGCACTCAAAGAGTCATTAGAAGGAATGAAAGAAGGCTTAATTGAAGTCGGCGTTGCCGATACGATTACAGTCGAAGTTAAAAATGCAAATGAAGATGCGAGCAACGCATCAATGATTGCAAGTCAATTTGTAAATGATAAGGTCGATTTAATTTTTGCGATTGCAACACCATCAGCACAAGTTGCAATGAATGCCGTCGAAGGGACAGATATTCCAGTTGTATTTAGTGCTGTTTCTGACGCTAAAACCGCAGGATTGGTAGAAAATCCAACAGCTCCAGAAGGCACCATCACAGGCGTTAGTGATTTACCACCACTCGCACAACAAGTTGCATTGATGCAAGAAATGTTACCGTCAATGAAAAACATCGGAATTCTCTTCAACACCAGTGAGGTAAATGGTCAAAACCAAATTAAAGAAATCAAAGAAATTGCGAAACCTCTGGGCCTTGAAGTTGTAGAAAAAGGCGTAAGCAGTCCGAATGAAATAGCACAAGCAGCAACTCAAGTTGCACTTGACAGTGATGCTCTCTTCATAGTTAATGACAATATGATTGCAACAGCAACAGGACTTGTTGTCCAACAAGCTCTAAAAGAAAACAAACCGGTCTTCATGGCTGAATCAGGACAGTTTGATCAAGGAATCTTTGCGAGCGACTCAGTAAGCTACAAAAAGCTGGGAATTCAAGCGGGTCATATGATTAAAGAAATCTTAGTAGATAACAAACCAATCAAAGAGATTCCCGTACAAACTGCTTCAAGTACTGAATTATTTGTAAGTGAAAAAATGGCAGATCAGTTGGGACTTACGATTCCAACGAGTGTCTTAGAAAGAGCGATAGTTCGATAATGTTAGGATTTGTAATAGATGTATTAATACAGGGGTTACTTTATGGCATCATGTCGATGGGAGTCATGTTGTCATATAAAATTTTAGATATACCTGATTTAAGTGTTGATGGTACCTACCCATTGGGTGTTGCCATCAGCGCAATCTTAATTATTAATGGTGTAAACCCATGGGTTGCACTCTTGGCATCAATGGCTGGTGGATTTTTGGCTGGTATTGTAACAGGAGTCTTCCATGTAAAATTTGGAATTTCGGCACTTTTAAGTGGAATATTGGTAATGACAGGGCTGTACTCAATTAACATGATGGTAGCAGGTGGAAAATCAAACCTTCCATTATTCAAATACGACAATATTTTTTCAACCACCTGGTTAGAAAAAATGGGGGCACCTTCATTCATTATCGATAACTTTCAACTAATCGTCATGATTATTCTCGTGGTCCTTATTAAAATAATGATTGATACGTTACTTACGACTCGCGTAGGATACTTATTGAAAGTCACGGGTGATAACGAGGGCCTTGTGACATCACTTGGACATAATGTTGGTACGATAAAAATACTTGGACTTGCACTAGCAAATAGTATTGTAGCTTTAAGTGGAGGGGTCGCAGCTTCAGTAGGTCGTTACTTTGATGTTTCACTTGGTACAGGAATGGTTGTGCTTGGGCTTTCCTCCGTAATTCTTGGGACCACACTTTTTGGTAAGTTGAAATTCAAACAAACGACTAAAGTTATCTTAGGAGCAATCGTGTACCGATTCATCATCGCAATTGCATTACGATTCAATATGGATCCTCAGCATCTAAAATTAGCGACTGTAGTGATCTTTGTAGGTGCGATTTTACTCAATCAAAGTAAGATATCAAAATACTTAGGGAAAGGGAGCGAAGTAAATGCTTAAACTCAACAATATTAAGAAAAAATTCAATGTTAATAGTATCGCAGAAACAACGCTTTATGAAGACCTTAGTGTTGAAATTGAAGATGGAGAATTTATCACGATTATTGGTTCAAACGGTAGTGGGAAATCGACATTGTTAAATCTTGTAACCGGTCAAGTGACACCAGATTCAGGTGAAATTTCATTCAATGAAGAAGACCTTTTGAAAGTCAGTGATTTCAAGCGGTTTAAAAAAATATCACGCGTATATCAAGATCCGATGTCAGGAACGGCACCATCTTTAACTGTTCTTGAAAATCTTTCATTAGCTGTCGATAAGGGGAACTTGTTCAACTTAAAAAAAGCAATTAGACGCGACAAGGAAGCAGAATTTATCGCACAGTTAAAGACATTAGATATGGGTTTAGAAGACAAACTTCATGCTCAAGTTGGGCAACTGTCGGGTGGTCAACGCCAGGCACTCTCACTACTGATGGCGTTGATGAATAATCCAGAAGTACTGTTGCTCGATGAACATACGGCGGCACTCGATCCGAAGAGCTCTGAAGCGATAATGATGCTTACGGATAAAATGATTGCGGCACGTAAAATAACCTCGATTATGGTGACACATAATCTCCAACATGCACTTGATTACGGAGACAGACTCTTGATGTTTCATGGTGGTAAGATTATTTTCGATGCAAAAGGGGAAACGAAACAAAAATTAACACGTGATTCACTGATTAAATTGTTCGTAGAACACGAAAACTCATTTGAGGAGACAATTTAGGAAAATAAAAGACGACCTCCATGGTCGTCTTTTATTTTGATTTAAAAAATTAAATCTTAATAATCCATAAACAAATAAATATTTGTATATAATAAGGATAAAAAATAACACTGAAATTTTGTTGCGAAAAATGTACGAAATATGTGTTGATTCGGTTGACAGGTCGCTATGCCAGTGGTATTATGTACAAGCGTTCAAGGGAACTTGGGTGCGAAATGGTCTTTGAAAACTAAACAGGAAACGTCAATTTCAAAAGAAATACAAGAAATAAACAAAACTCGTCAGAGTATAAAAATGAGAAAGAATCAAATGGAGAGTTTGATCCTGGCTCAGGA
>NZ_WTSY02000043.1 GCF_009828775.2 Erysipelothrix aquatica
CTTAAAGAATATACCGTTCAGTATCATTCCTAATATGAATACTGAAGCACTCAATACTAATTCCATATTTTCTCCTTTTTACAATAGAAAAGGTGCTAAACGTTTTAGTTAAGCACCTCATATTTTGATATCTAAATATCAACCTGTTACGGCTGGTACCTATAGTATACCATTTAGATAGGTGCAATTATTCTCTCTTTTCAACGATGTAAGCGATTACTTTGAGAAACATTATGTGATATTGTTAGTTTCAAACAATTCTCCCTGTATTTAATATATTCTAATGAGCCTTGTCGACCTGTAAGACACCAAACATATGCAACAACATTCTTTACATCTTCTAGTTCTCTATAGTATTTCTTATTATTAAGATCTAATTCAGCTATTATTGTTGACACTCTTTTTTTCAAGATATATTTTAGCCAAAAGAGTTCTCTTTGTTTCCGAAGAAGTACTCCTTCATTGAACTCATCGACTAAGAATTTAATCATTCTTTCATCTTCTTCAAGTTTATCCTGAATATAAGATATCTTTGTTTCTTCTGTAACGTTCCCACTGCCTTCAGGCATTGATATATACCACTTACCACTTGAACCAAGATAATCTTCCACTCTTTTTGCATGAACAAATACAATGTACTTATTCTGATCCAAGTACAACTGACCTTTAAATTGTGCTTCATAAAGATATTCAATAAATTTGTTCAGTCCTTGTTCTTGTGTTATTTCCCCATAGTCTACCTTGTTCATTATTTCTGTTATTTGATACTCACTTAATAAGTCCATTACACACACACCCCTTTCAATCGTCTGATTTACTTTCCCCATTGACCACTGTATTTATATATTCTTGCATTTCATTCAATCGCTTCCACTCAGTTAGTTCATCATCTGTATTTTCACGTATATAGCCGTCTATCCATGTATTTTCCCAAAGAATTTCCAATCTATTGAAGATCATGCCCTCAATTCTTTCAATTACATTTAAATCGTTTTGCTTATTTAATAAATACTCTTTAATATCTAAAGATTCTAAAAATTCGAATTCCTCATCAAGTGTATTTACCTGTTCTATCGGTATCGTTATGCTATTTCTTACCTCATCACAAATTTTAACTGCTTCGCGAATCTGTTTTCTTTTTTCCAGATAGCCCTGATAGCTGTATACGAGACGTACTTCACATGTCGTTTCTAAAAGCCATCCTAAATCTATCTCCCATCCACACGCATCATTTTCTGCTAGAGCCATATGAGCGTAAAAATCTTGTGGTATTGCAATTAGTCCATCATCTTTACTTTCAACTATGAGTGCTGTAAAAGCCCCTGAAGGGAGTCCGCAGAGTCTCTCATGTGATATTACTTGAATAATATCCCCATGTTGCAATGTCGTTTCAAATTCGTGTGATTCTTCAAAGTCTAATAACTTATTCATATGTTCTCCTTTATTAATCTATCGGTATGACTTTGGCTTCAACATTCCGATTCTAATCATCGTTGATACAAGCAAGTCATAGTCTTTTTCATAGATGACTATTTTGTATATTTGTGTTAAAGCAGTTTCTTTGCTAATTGGGATTTTTTCAACAATCGTGACGGCCTTTTCGATTTCTTTAAGTTCAAAATCGTGGAATACGAACCCTTGTTCCTTCTTTTTTCTAAAGCTGTTAAAGAACTTCATATATTTATTGCTATTCATACCATTGCTCTACTTTCTATTCGTATTGTTTGTTTAAATGATTGATCATCAATTGCAATTCTTCACTCGAGAAGTCGAACTCATCCAGTTTCTTGTTGAACACTACTATTGCGATTTTTAACAATGAAGCCAACTCAACATCGTTATGTTTTAACAATACTTTTAAGGCATCATCAGAGCGGTGCTCATTGTTCGCTACGTACATATCTACATTTCTTAACAGTAACCGCAAGTCCACATCATGCTCGTGATTGGATAGAATTCTTTGAGCTTGTCTATTTATCTTTGTCTTCATGCTCATTCCTTTCTATTCGCGATTTAAACTTACCTTGTAATACATTTATAAAGTACATGGCTGCAATCCATAGGATATATAGGGCAATGATTATCCAAAAACCAGGTTGTCTCAGGAGCATCCAGATGAATGAAATTGCACCATCAATGATGTTTGTTGCAAATAGTATATTTTTTGAATAGAAGAACCAGACCAGACCAATTGCAGGTAATAGAATCAACAGTAAGCCTACTAGCTTCAGTAAAATATATATAGTATTGTTGGATGCTTTTTTCATATCTCTTCCTCCTGAGGTAACATGGCAATGATTGCCATGTTACAAATTATTCCGTTCTTCTTTCAATACATTCACGATGTAATTATCGGTATACGTATCTTGTGATTGAGTACCATCTTCAAATATTCGTCTAGTACTTGCATTTTGCCACCGTTGTGCGACTTCTTCAGTTCGCCAGTTCTTAAATGACACTAATACTTCCACTCTTAGAAACTTAATATGTTTCAAGGTAAATACAGAGACTCTAGTATTGAATTTCCCACTCGAATAAACGCACTTCCAATTTTTCGGGTCTTCAACAAATGTCAGTCTTTCTTCATCATTACGAAACTTGATGGATTGTTCATGGCCAAAGTAAAGTTGTTGTTCTTTGTCCATGAGTTCCTTTGCTTTTTTCTTATCGGCCATACGTTCTCACCAAACTATCGAGATCATTAATTCGACTTGCGATTTTCTCATTTGTTTCATCTGAGAGTAATTCTTGGTTGTCGCAAATCCATTCATACAGTTTAATTAGTTGTTTAATTTTCTTATCTGCCTCTTTCTCAATATCAAACTCTTTTTCGGGCTTATCTTGTTGTATGTTTTCTGCTTGTAGTGCTTTTACATTCCCTGATAAGTAGTTTTGAATTTGACGCGGTGATAGTTTTCGATACATCCGTAATGAGATCCAATCACGCTTAAGTGTTCCTGAAGGAATAGCTCCTTCTTCTTTCTTCAAGTCATAGACTTTCGATAGTAACTGGATCCGTGTATCAAGGAACTGCTCTGATTGAAGTCTTGTTTCATTGGATGCGTCAATCTCTAATAACTCTTCAGCTTCTGTTTCTGGCTTGTCCTCTACAATGACTTCTATGGATGTAATACCAATTTGTTTGCAAGCTCTATATCTACGTTCTCCTGAGAGTAAACGGTACTTATTATTTGATACTTGATAGACACGCGGTTTTTCTTTTAATCCGTCCTCTTTAATGTATTGTGCTAATTCATCAATATCTTCAATAGGTGCATTATTCAATGGATTCACTTCAATTTGATTTAACTGCAGTTTAATGGTTTCACTGCTTGCGAATGATTTGGTTTCTTCATTCATCATTTCTGTAAGTATACTCATTATGCTTCGCTCCATTCTTTACTTAAGTAATCGACAACTTCTTTGTAATCGAGTCCTACGTTTAGTTTCGGGTCATTTATTACGGCTTTGTTTTCATATCCTGATTGAGTAATTGCTTTTGCCTGCATACGCACTGTAGGCACGATTGGTTTGATGACATCATTGCTAATTCTCGATAATGCAGCGATTCTATCGCGATCAGTATTGTTTCGGTTTACCATTGTGAACAGTGGTCGAATGGGGATATGTAATCGATAACTGTTAGCAATTGCGATGAGTTCTCTGATAGTCATTAATAGGCCCTTTTCTGCGCCCTTATCAATCTTGATTGGTGCGATTATTTCGTCAACAACATTAATTACATTGATTGTGAGTGTATTGATGATTGGTGGACAGTCAATGAATATAAAATCATACTGGCCATCTAAACCATCAATGATATTGAATAACCTTAAGTGCATCGCTTCGTTACCATTTCGGATTGCTTTCTCAACGTTCGCAAGTTCAAGACGTGATGGAATGATATGAAGATTATCAAATTTAGTTTTGTACGTTGTTGTAAGTGCTGGATTTTCAAGCATTTGGTCTAGGAATATTTCTTTCTTTTCGTAGTTTGATAGTTCATCAAGTAGTGCGTCCAACTGCTTAGTATTCCTATTTCCGATTGCATCAATCACGTCTTCATTCAAGAATATTTCTTCTTGTCTAATATCTAATAAAACATCTGTAGAGTTTGCTTGTGGATCCATGTCAATGAGTAATACTTTATATCCTAGGAATGCGAAACCCGCTGCTAAATTTACACTGGTTGTCGTTTTTCCTACGCCACCTTTCATATTCAGTAATGCAATTATTTTAGTTAATGTTGTTTTCATATTGCTACCTTTCGTGAGCGTCTCGCTCTTTGTGGCTAATAAGCCAATAATGGTTTGTATTTTTTGAGTGTTTCGTTGATTTCCAATTTGAATTTGTCTCGTAACTCTCGAATATTTGGAATAACTTCTTCATTGGGCGCAAACATGATTTTCCTTGGTTCACCATCTAATGATGTATACTCCCATTTGTTAAATATCTGATTGTATTTTTTAAATAAATCTCTTAAAGAGTTACTTAGTGCAGTAGGCGGATTATCAAAGTCGATGTATCTGTGGCCATTCCATGAATCTGGCTCATGGTTCTTCCAGTTATCAATATCATCACTCATCAATTCATGGATGACATGTTTGATAAAGTATTGAAGTGACGCGATTTCTCGATACTTGATGTTTTTCCATTCTGCAGCGTTTCTATTCACTTTTATGAACTCTCTATCTTTGGTAGAGTGAGCATCTGTCATAAATCGTTCAAACTCTAAGTGTTTTCTGGCCATCAACTCACTCATTTCAGGATTTTTAGCTCTTATTGATTCGATATCACTATTTGCGGCCATTAAATCAATGTCATAACTCATTGGCTTAAGTTTGAATTTCAACATAGGCTCAGTACGTCTTAGGACAGAATAGAATACTGCTACAAATGCATCTCGCCATCTCTTTGCAGAAGTTTTCCAGCTCTCTGCAAATATTCTTGTCTTTGTTTGACGCCATCCGTTTAACATTCTTGGGTTTCCATCCTTATCGAGTTGGATATCCCCTTTTTCATGTAATAGTACGCCACCTGGTGTATCTGCTTTACAACGTTTACCATTCTTTTGCCAGTAATCACTTTCATAAACACGCGCTTCATCTTTGACATATTCACGATCACATATCCATAAGTGGATGTATGTTTGGTTACCATTCTTTGAAGTGGTTGCAAAGTATGGTAAGTTCTCTTCTCCATAACAAACTTGCTTGATAAATTCATGAATGATTTTAACCTGAAGGTTTAATCCATAGTTTTTACCGATGTGAATTAAAAAGTAAGAACCATAACGCTTTTGATGTTTCTTATTTGTTGTTGTTTTTTTATATTTCATGCAGTTGATGTTTTTAACATCTGAAGTCTTCAGGTAAGAATCAACTAGATCATCAATCAACATACCATCATGTTTACTCTTCATAAGGTAACGTTTATTAGATGCATGCATTCTCGCTATTTCAGTCTTAAGATTTCGAACATTTTCAACCTTGTACCAAACGTCAAAACCAAAGTGATACCAGTCGTTCGATTCAAATTTATGATTTGTATAACTCATTGATTTCCTCCAGTAAATTAATTAAAAACTTTCTAACAAAAGGATTGACACGCCTTTTGTTCGCGACATAATATGCGTTAGCATATTTATAAATAAAATGTCTTGAATACCTTAGAGTCTTTTAAAGATAAGAACCTTCTTAAAGTACTTATTGACTTTGAGTAAATGCTTTCTACAATATAACCACAAGTAAGTAAACTAACTTGTTTTTTTTGTTTGTTTAATTTGATTTGCGACAAATAATGTCGTATACTATAAGCGAAAGCAGGTGCCCAAAAAGCGCGTGTTTAAAACTACAATTTGTAACTTCTGTTTAAAAGCAGCAAGGTGCTAGTTGTGAGTCTTACTTCAGTACGCCAATACTTTTGTAAGATGTAAATTTGAACTGTGACGTTCAGGAGCCTTCGGGCTCTTTTTTTATTTGTTACCATATCTTTGTTCGAGTTCTGCTAATGAAATATCAAAACTCTCTAGGATTATGTCAAAATTGTCTGTTCTAATAAATTGAACTTTACGATCCAGCATGTCCTGAATGCTTTGTCGGTTTAGTCGAACTTTCTTAGAAAAAGAATTAACGGATGTAAAACCCTTACTATACTCTTCTTCTAATAGTCGTGTTGCTAACTCTACACTGGAT
The DNA here is from genome assembly GCF_009828775.2 of Erysipelothrix aquatica. Taxonomy (GTDB): domain Bacteria; phylum Bacillota_I; class Bacilli_A; order Erysipelotrichales; family Erysipelotrichaceae; genus Erysipelothrix; species Erysipelothrix aquatica. The sequence continues at coordinate 6,195 of NZ_WTSY02000043.1, forward strand.
ATTCTGACCATATACACCTTCCTTTCTAAACAAAAAAAACTAGGTTCCACAGAACCTAGTTTGTTATCTATATATGGCTGGGCCACCTGGGATCGAACCAGGGAATGTCAGAGTCAAAGTCTGATGCCTTACCGCTTGGCTATGGCCCAATATATTGAGTGCTTTCAAGGCTAATCCCTTGATTGCTTACTCATTATATCATACGACATGTACAATGCAAGCCTAAAATACAAAAATTATTATAATTTAGATTAGACCCACTTAACACACGATTTTCTACTACATAAAGTATGTTTATTAGGAAGAAAAGTGGTGAATAAGTCACCACTTTTACAATTATTTAATGACGATTTCTGTCTCTGGATCGAAGAAGTGTGCTTTGTTGATGTTGAATGATAATTCAACTTCTTGATCAGCTTTATAAGTTTGGTTTACACCAACTTTTGCGATAAACTCATGACCACCAACAGATGCGTGAAGCATTGTCTCAGCACCCAATAATTCAGATACAACTACTTTTGCTTTAACAACTGAATCAGGGTTTGATTCAAGAACTAACAACTCATCATGAATATCTTCTGGACGAATTCCAAACACGACAGGTTTTCCTTCATATCCTTTTTCTTTAAGAAGTTTTAGTTTTCCTTCAGGAATGCGGAGGTTTAAGCCATGGCATTCAATATGGTCATTTTCAACAACACAGTGGAAGAAGTTCATTGCAGGAGATCCAATGAAACCAGCAACAAACATGTTAGCAGGTGTGTTGTAGACTTCCTTTGGTGTACCGACTTGTTGCACAAATCCAGACTTCATGATTACGATACGGTCTGCCATTGTCATCGCTTCCGTTTGGTCATGGGTAACATAAACTGTTGTAGTTTGAAGACGGTGGTGTAGTTTTGTGATTTCAGCACGCATCGCTACACGTAATTTTGCATCCAAGTTACTCAATGGCTCATCCATCAAGAATACTTGTGCATCACGAACAATTGCACGTCCTAACGCAACACGTTGACGCTCTCCACCAGATAATGCTGATGGTTTACGATCCAAGTATGTATCAAGACCTAGAATTTCAGCTGCATTTTTTACAGCTTTATCAATTTCATCTTTTGGCGTCTTACGAATTTTCAGACCAAAAGCCATGTTATCATAAACTGTCATATGTGGATAAAGTGCGTAGTTTTGGAAAACCATCGCAATATCACGATCTTTTGGTTCAACATCATTTACAAGACGATCTCCAATATAGAGTTCCCCTTCTGTAATATCTTCAAGACCAGCAATCATACGTAGAGTAGTTGATTTACCACATCCTGAAGGTCCAACAAAGACGATAAACTCTTTGTCTTCAACCTCTAAATTAAAATCTGTTACTGAGTAATTAGGGTTTTTATCATATTTTTTATGAATCCCTTTTAATGAAATACTTGCCATTGGAAAGTCCTCCTAAATTGTAATTCAATTATAATATAGCGGTTACATTTATGATATAGTATTTATGACCAATGATTTTGTGCAATGTGCAAGGAGACGATTATGGACTTCAAACAGTTAAAAGCTTTATATCCAATTGGAACAATTCAAAAGCATAAAAGCAATCTTACCTCAGTTCTATCCTTATATAATGGTTACGAATATTTTGTCTTACCGAAAGATTTACTGAGCAATAGTGAGATTCAATTATTACAATCACTAACAATTCGACAAGAACGTTCCTCACCGTGGTATGACTTTTTATATCATCAAATCCTGTCATCACAATTTGAATCAAAATACTTTCAAGTAATACATTTCATGGTTGAGAACCTACACGATAGCTATGACCTTTGGCTTGAATCGTTTACATCCTTTATACCCAATATCGAAGAAGCATTTTTTGTCGATGAACGGTATGGTATCTGCATTGTGAATTCACCGATTGTAAGTTCAGAACTTATTGAAGGGTCTATAGCTACATTGGACGATGATTTTGGTACTAAAACATCCTTATTTATTGGGATCAATGCACCAGCGGATAATTCATTCCCTTATATTTATAACGAAGAACGTGCAATTTTCACTTCGAACTATCAGAGCCAAAAAGTTCAATCTTTTAAATCTTTATACATTCGTCACTACTTGAAATCAAGTCTTGTTGATTCCACCTATGTTCAAATTATCAAACACCAAATCTACAGTTTTGAAGATATGGAAACACTCATTCGAACAATGTGGAATGAACAAGGAAATATAACATCTACAGCACAAGCACTTTTCGTTCATCGAAATACACTTAATTACCGCATCGATAAATTCTATGAATTAACTGGACTTCAGCTTCGAAAGCTGGACGATTTATTGCTCTGTTACTTAATAATTCATTAAAAGAACACTAATTGTGTTCTTTTTTTGCATATCTTTGGCATAACTATAATATAGAACTTTCATCGTGCTATAATAAAAAGGTTATAGGAGGATTATTGATTCATATGGATTTATTTGAAGGACTTAAATCAAAAATTAAGGGACGCGATATTAAAGTTGTCTTCCCTGAAGGTACAGACGCACGTATCATCGGAGCTGCTGTCCGTTTAGCGTCTGATGGATTACTACACCCAATTGTATTAGGTGATCCAGCAGAAATCGCAAAAATTGCTGAAGAAAAAGGATTTATGGTAGAGCGTTTGGAGATCATCAACCCTGAAACTTATTCAGAAAAAGATGCAATGGTAGATGCATTAGTAGAGCGTCGTAATGGCAAACTTGCACGCGAAGATGCATTTAACTGGATCAAAGATGTTAACTATTTTGGTACAATGTTAACATACATGGGCCTAGCTGATGCTATGGTCAGTGGTGCAGTTCACTCAACAGGTGACACTGTCCGTCCTGCATTACAAATTATCAAAACAAAACCCGGTGTCTCACGTACAAGTGGAGCATTCATTATGTCAAAACGTAATGAAACATACCTATTCTCTGATTGTGCAATTAACATCAACCCATCAGCTCAAGAATTAGCTGAAATTGCTGTTGAATCAGCACGTACAGCCGAATTGTTCGGAATTGACCCTATTGTTGCAATGATGAGTTTCTCAACAAAAGGATCAGCATCAAGTCCAGATGTTGAAAAAGTTATCGAAGCAACACGTATCGCTAAAGAACTTGGACCTGAATTCAAGATTGATGGTGAGTTGCAATTTGATGCTGCATTCGTTCCAACAGTTGCTGAACTAAAAGCACCGGAATCAGATGTAGCTGGACAAGCAAAAGTATTTGTTTTCCCAGAAATTCAATCAGGAAACATCGGATACAAAATTGCACAACGTCTTGGTGGATTCGAAGCTATTGGACCAATCTTACAAGGTTTAAACAAACCAGTTTCTGACCTTTCACGCGGATGTGTTGAAGAAGATGTTTACAAATTGGCAATCATCACTGCAGCACAAACCTTGCTTTCATAATTCAACCAAATATTACATAAAACTATCTGTATTCAGATAGTTTTTTATTTGCTTAAACGCACTTAAATAGCCGTAATTTTGCATTTTATAAATTAAATCAAAATAATTCATATTTACTGTTGACTATCCTTAGGGGGTCATGGTATATTATTAAGGCGTTAAGGAAACAAGACGTCATGGAGGATTAGCTCAGTTGGGAGAGCATCTGCCTTACAAGCAGAGGGTCAGCGGTTCGAGCCCGTTATCCTCCACCATGCCGACTTAGCTCAATTGGTAGAGCAACTGATTTGTAATCAGTAGGTTGGGGGTTCAAGTCCTCTAGTCGGCACCATGTTGTCCCGTTAGCTCAGTCGGTAGAGCAACTGACTTTTAATCAGTGGGTCGTAGGTTCGAATCCTACACGGGACACCATTTCATATTATAAGAATGCGGGTGTAGTTTAATGGTAAAACTCCAGCCTTCCAAGCTGGCTACGGGAGTTCGATTCTCCTCACCCGCTCCATGCACATCATATACAACGCCTGAAGGTAGAAATATCCACTACTTCAGGCGTTTTTTACGTTTTCAAGTTGAAACCAGTCGAACATTTTAGAAAGTTCGACTGGATAAAGTGGAAGTTTATGAGTGAAAGGAGGAGCTCATTATGAAAAGTTTGACCCTTTACGATAAATACATAGTGAATGACTCAAATTACATTAACGATATCATCTCTTATTATGATTCTTCGTTTAATACGTTAACTTTCGTATCTGGTTTACACAAGAACACGATTTCAAATCTTGCTGAAACATTGAAGATTTCAATATGGACCTTTGAACAGATCGATACGCCTTTGAACGCAAGTATAATCGACATCTTGCTTTATGATTGCGAGACAGACTTTGAAAGATTGATAAAGAATCGCGAAAGGGCCTTTAAAGGAAACAAGAACAATTAAAATATCGACTACAAAACTGGATAAAAAAAGCCGCATGGCTCCACCTAACAATCTCTATCCTTAATTATAACAAGATGCCTGCAAGCATCAAAGTGTAATACGAGTCATATCAAAATGAATAGTATTCAATTCAAATTAATTATATACGTTTGATTGATGTTCTAAGTGCACGTACTTTTAACATATAATTCATCAAATATTTCTATAAAAAGAAATCGAAATCGCTTAAATAGCGATTATTTTACAGTTTGGAAGGGTTTGATGTAATGGTAACACCGCAAGATTTCTTAAGTGACCTTCACGCGCGTCATGATTCAGTCGCACATGGTCATATTTTTGGTTATTTAAATGACTCTGATAAGCTGGTTAGCCAAGCACTACCTGTAGATGAGTTCATCAAATACGGAGCTTTACTAGCAAGTATCAATTATGACGACAAGTACTGTAGTATCAACATTGTAAAAAATGTGACCGTAGAATTAATGAAACTGACATGGAACCACAAATAAACCAATACATGGTTGCAAAGATTGCTGCTGCATCGAATGAAATGCTGTATAATCGTCTCGTTAGGGAGATGAAGCGATTCGATGGTCAATATCTTTCTCTGGAGAACCTTTACATTAAAGAGGACATAAGTAAAAAATCATTCAACATTGAGGTTAAAGAGCTTAATTTAAAAAGAAAAACTGTCTTCATGAAATTTCCAAGAATACCTTAGCTGAAATTGATTGGTTCTCACTCAAGAGTTCGAAACAGCTTTCGTTGATGAGAAAATACATTTCAAAATTTACGTCGATATGGAAAGTAAAATAATTGTAGAAATAGAGTCTAATGAACATAGGTAGATTTTACATAGGAATTAAATATCACC
>NZ_WTSY02000044.1 GCF_009828775.2 Erysipelothrix aquatica
GCTATATAGAAATTAAAGATATTACAAAAGTATACAAAGTTGGTGATGTGGAAATCAGAGCATCCGATGGTGTAACGTTTAATTTAGATCAAGGAAAATTTATTGTTGTCGTGGGACCTTCAGGTGCTGGAAAAACGACGGTCATGAATATTCTTGGGGGCATGGATCAACCGACATCCGGAACGGTTATCGTCGATGGAAAAACGATCACAGACCTCAACGATCGAGAAATGACTCAGTACCGTCGCGATGATGTCGGCTTTGTCTTTCAATCGTACAACTTAATTTCTAATCTTACGGCTCTTGAGAACGTAGAGCTTGCAACTCAAATTCGAAAAGAAGCGAAAAATCCCAAAGATGTTTTAAAACAAGTAGGGTTAGAAGCACGTTTGGATAATTTTCCTGCACAATTAAGTGGTGGAGAACAACAACGTGTTGCGATAGCACGGGCAATTGCCAAAAACCCTAAACTCTTGCTGTGTGATGAGCCAACAGGAGCCCTAGATACTGAAACCGGCCAACAAATTTTGCGGGTCCTTCGCGAGTGTTCGGATATTTACGGTATGACCGTGGTCATCATTACACATAATCAAACAATTACTGAAGTCGCCGATCGTGTCATTGAAATTAAAAATGGTCGCGTTGTATCCGATCGCGAAAATATGTTTGTGAAAGATGTGGATGATATCAAATGGTAAAAGATATACTGCGTGAAATTAAAGCCAAATGGTTTCAATTTATCGCAATCGTTACGATTACTGCATTGGGTGTTGGTTTCTTTGCTGGAATTCGTGTTACAGGATACGACATGCGAACGACAGCCGACCGTTATATGGAAACGAGTGAGGCACTCGACTTTGAATATCGCAATACTCTAGGAATTGACCAACAAATGTTAGATGAGCTGACAGCCATCGTTGATGGAAATGCGGTGGGAGTGTACGATACGGATGCATTTATCGGTATTTCTCAGGGAGACGCTGTAGTTCATGTTGTGGAATTAAATGATAGTACGTCCCGTGATCTAACACTTATTGAAGGACGTATGCCTACACAAAAAAATGAAGTTGTCGTCGATAGTATGTTTAAGGAACGTAGCAACTTTCAAATAGGTAGTAAAGTCCAACTTAAGAGTAATGATATCTTTGAGGCATCAGATCTGACGATTGTAGGTTATGTCCAGTCCAATCTCTATATGAACCTTGAACGCGGGTCCACAACCATCGGTTCGGGAAATGTTTCAGGTTTTATTTATGCCCAGGACTTGGATAAAAAAGTAGATGTTTACACAAGTGCACGGTTCAATCTTAGCCCTGACGCTGATGTGAGTGTCCAACGCCAAGCTGTCATTGACCAGGAACAGGCATTAATTAAAAATCGCTTTGATCGCTTAAGTGCTCCGATTATTGAAGAACTTGAAGCAGCTCAGAAGACCCTAAATGCAGAGAACGAAACAGCTGTTACAGAAATTAATAAAGCAAAACAAGACTTAGCAACAGCGAAAGAAACACTTGATGCAGCCTATATTGATTTGAACGCGGGATTAAATACTATGGCGCAAGGACTTGGCACGCAAACCGTAACGGGATCGCTACAAGATAAGCTTGATGCACTTGTACGCATTACGGATGGAAAAGTAAATGTCGATATAAAACAATTGACTGACGGCATTGCACAAATTGACGCAAATCTTAGCCTGATTGAAGCAACAGAAGCTGAACTCAACATGGGAATTACTCAAGTTGAAGCAAAGAAAGCAGAAGCTATTGCATCGTTAACGGATCCTGATTTAACCGAAGCGGAAAAAGCAGCCATTGAAGCAAGCATTGTACTGCTTGACACTAACCTTGCGGAATTGAATGCTCAAAAAGAACAACTGCTTGCCCAAAAAGCGGGGGCAATCGCAATGAAGCAAGATTTAGAATCAAAACTTGCGGAAGCAAATGCGGGGATTGATGCACTTCGAAGTTCTCAAGCAACACTTCAATCAGGTATTACGCAATACAACTCAGGAATGGCAACTTACGAAAAGGGTGTCCAAACCTTAGAAACAAAAACGACCGAAGCCGCAGCCGCTATCAATGATGCACAACGCAAAATCGATAATGGCTACACTGAACTCGAAAGTAAAAATAATGGAAAACAATTTGTCTTGGAGCGTAAAGATGTACTAATTGGCTATAACGAATTCTATCAAGATAGTGACCGTATTGAAGCCATCGGTCAAGTCTTTCCACTAATATTCTTTGGTGTCGCAATTCTTGTTACGTTGAGTACCATTTCACGAATGATTGACGAATCACGATCCCAAATTGGTGTTTATAAAGCCTTGGGTTATAGTTGGATTTATGCCTCTATGAAGTTTGTTGGATTTGCATTCTTTAGCTGGTTCATTGGTTCGGTACTCGGCATTATCTTTGGCTTCTACCTTATTCCCACACTTATTTATGATGCATATCGAATTATGTATCAAACACCACCGCTTGTGCCAGAAATTGTCTGGTCGTATGCATGGCAACCGCTGCTTGTCAGTTTTATTTCGAGTGTCGGGATTGCATTTGTGAAAGCGGCGAAAGTGAGTCGTGAGGGAACAGCGAATCTCTTACGTCCGCCGATGCCTAAAGCAGGAAACCGGATGCTCTTAGAACGGGTAACGCCAGTGTGGAGTCGCCTAAGTTTCCTCTATAAAGTTAGCTTACGGAATCTGTTCAGAAACAAAACACGGTTCATGATGACCTTAATCGGTATCGGAGGTTGTGCAGGATTGCTAATAACTGGAATTGGGATTCGCCATTCAATTTACTCCATTGTCGATAAACAGTTTGATACCATAAATAAATATGACGGTATGATTATGCATGATGGTGCAAGTGATTTCGATGATGTATCCTTTACCGCAAAATTAGATGTCACATCCGAATTTGTCGATGTCGCAGGTACCAATAGCCAATTATTTGTAGTTGAGGACTTTGAAAAATTACCAGAATTTGTATCGATGCAAACACGCCGTAACCAAGAACCCATTCCGTTACAAAATGATACTGTTGTAATTACTGAAAAATTAGCGATTCTCGAAGGGTTAAGTATTGGGGATCCATTCACGCTTCAACAGAACGATGTTGATTATACCTTTACGGTAGGCGGGATTACAGAAAACTATGTCCTTCATTATGTCTACATGAGTGACGAAACCTACGAAGCAGTGACAGGTAAGGCCATTCACCCGAATCTAACGCTCTTTAATACGGACGCCGATCATGCCATGCTTTCAGAAAAAATCCTCGCACATGATAATGTCTATTCGGTTCAATATATGGATGTTATGCAAGAAACATACCGAGAGTCCATGGGTAACTTTGATATCGTCGTGTATGTAATCGTCGGCGCAGCATTCGCTCTTGAGCTGATAGTTTTACTCAACCTTATTACAATGAATATGAGCGAACGTAAAAAAGAACTTGCTACCTTAAAAGTCTTAGGATTCTATCCAAAAGAATTATCGACCTATATCATGCGAGAGAACATTATCTTAACGCTCATAAGTGTCTTGGGTGGAATAGTTTTTGGGTTTGTGTTGCACCGTTATGTTGTCTTATCCGCAGAACTGGATGCAATTATGTTTAACCGAGAACTGCAATGGTCAAGTATCATAATCGCAACACTCATTACATTTGTTATATCGGTTGTGACCAATCTTGTGATGTCACGCCGTGCCAATGATGTTAACATGAGCGAAGCACTCAAAACCTTTGATAACTAAAACTCCTTCGGGAGTTTTCTTATTTTGAAACAGAATTGAATCAGACCAACTTAGTTGACAATAAAGACCCGATTTGTGTAAAATTATGAGTAGAATATATAAATGGAGGATTGTTTGTGGAAAACAGTGACCAGGACAGTTGTAGTCCTACGTGTTTTATTTTAAATATAATAAATCATAAAATTGATGTGGAGAAGGCGTTCAGATCCTTTTTGTTTATAAAGGAGGAGGCATAATATGGGTTTACAAATTGTAATGTTACTTGTATTGGTAATGCTAAATGCGTTCTTTGCAGGAAGCGAACTTGCGTTCGTATCGATTAACAATAACAAACTTAAACAAATGAAAGAGGAGGGGAATAAGAAGGCGGCTACGGTTTTAGCTTTAAAGGAAAACCCAAACCAATTCTTATCAACCATCCAAATTGGTGTTTCACTTGCAAGTATTTTATCTGGGGCATTTGCGTCTGAAGCATTTGCGCAAGTCTTAACAGATTGGATAACAGCGAATGCGAACTTAACACCAGCCGTTGTTAAACCAGGGGCTATGATTGCAGTTACATTATTGACTTCATATCTGATGCTTGTGTTTGGAGAACTTGTTCCAAAACGAATTGCGATGACCAATCCGCAAGGGTTTGCGTTCTTTGTAGTTTACCCAATTTCGATACTTTCAAAAATTACGAAACCAATCGTTAAGTTCTTGTCAATGTCGACTAACCTAATTTTACGTTTAGTTGGTATTGATCCGCATGCTGCGGAAGAAGAAGTAACGGAAGAAGAAATTCGAATTATGGTTGATGCAGGAGAAATTGATCTCAATGAAAAAGAAATGATCAATAATATCTTTGAATTTGATAACCAAGAAGTGTCAGACATTATGACACACCGTACAGATATCGTCGGAATCGATGCAACAAGCACTTTTGAAGAAATTATGAATCTCGTAGATGAAGAGCGTTTTACGCGTTATCCAATCTATGACGATAGCATTGATAAAATCATTGGTATTATTCATTTGCGTGATTTGCTTCGATACGTTAAAGAAGCAAACGGAAAACCATTTGATATTAAAGAGCTTATTCGTGAACCTTATTATGTTCCCGATTCAAAACGAATTGATGAACTCTTTAGAGAACTCCAAAATGTCAAAATGCATATGGCCATTGTTATCGATGAATATGGTGGGACGGCAGGAATTGTGACTATGGAAGATCTTATTGAAGAAATTATGGGAAACATCATGGATGAGTATGATGATGAAGAAGGTAACGAAATTGTTGAAGTGCACGAAGGGGAATACCTTGTTGAAGGCCTCGTTGACCTCGAAGAACTTGAGGATGTATTGGAAATTGGATTGCCAATTGACGACTATGATACACTCAGCGGTTTCCTTGTAAGTGAACTTGGACGTATTCCAACAATGGAAGATGTTATCAATGATGAGTCTGATACTGTCTTTGGTGGTTATCGATTCTCTATTATTGAACTCGATGAGAAAGTTATCGCAAAAGTACGCGTAACAAAAGAAAAGCAAGTCGAAGCCGACTTGCAAAATTAATCTATATATAATACATTATGGCATCGCCGGATTCAGATTTTATGATTTCGGCGATGTCTTTTAATCGAATCGCTTCGAGGCGTTCACGAATTGATTGATCCAATGGTGTATACAAGTGTGTGCATAACACGCGATTGATGACATCATCATCAGTTGATGGTGGTGTTTTCTCAAAAAGTGAAGGCTCCAATGCGAGTAAGATATTCAACATATTACAATTATTAGATTTCAAGTAATAACCACCTGCAGGACCTTTCACAGCATCTACTAGGTTGGCTTGTTTCAAGCTCGAAAAGACTTGTTCGAGATAAATCTTCGAAATATTGAGATGTTTCGCAATATTTACAAGAGTGGTCAGTTCCTGGTCGTTGATATGCATATAAGTTAAGGCAGCGATGCCATAACGTGTACGTGCGGATAATTTCATTTTTATCACATCCTTATTCACTATGTTATTCGTTTTGAAAATTAATGTCAATCATTCTAACCATTTCAGTTTACGAACGGATAATCGTTGTGATATACTTAAAACATAGTTAACATATCGAAAAGGTGGGTTTAAAATGAAAATCTATAAAAACATTCGCGAATTAATTGGAAATACACCACTGATTGCACTTGAAAATATTTCTAAAGCAGAAGGTGCAGTTGCTGATGTTTATGCTAAGGTTGAATACTTCAATCCAAGTGGCAGTGTAAAAGATCGCGCAGCATTGGGAATGCTTACCAAAGCATTTGAAGAGGGTGTTATCAATAAAGATACTGTCATCATCGAACCAACAAGTGGTAACACAGGAATTGGGCTTGCTTCAATTGGAGCATCATTAGGTATGAAAGTAATTCTTACAATGCCTGAAACGATGAGTGTTGAACGCCGTAATCTTCTAAAAGCGTACGGTGCAGAAGTAGTATTAACTGAAGGTCCGCTTGGGATGAAAGGTGCGATTGCGAAGGCAGAAGAGCTCAAAGGATCGTACGATAATGCATTTATCCCATCACAATTTGAAAACTACTCCAATGCTGAAATGCACTACAAAACAACTGGCCCAGAAATCTTTAATGATACCGATGGGAATGTCGACATTCTCGTTGCTGGAATTGGAACCGGTGGTACGATTACCGGAACTGGTAAGTTCCTTAAAGAAAAGAAATCGGACATCAAAATTGTGGCTGTTGAGCCGGCAAGTTCAGCGGTATTAAGTGGTGAAAGTCCATCACCTCATAAAATTCAAGGAATTGGCGCCGGATTTGTACCTGGAATTCTTGATACAGAGATTTATGATTCAATATCCAAAGTTACTGATGATGAAGCAATTACAATGGGACGCCGTTTAGCACGCGAAGAAGGGCTACTAGTTGGGGTGTCTTCCGGAGCAGCCGTAAGTGCAGCAATGAAACTTGCAGTACTCCCTGAAAACAAAGGAAAGACAATCGTAGTCGTCTTACCAGATACGGGAGAACGTTACCTTTCAACGCCAATGTTTGCAGAGTAAGAACTGTTATTAACAGTTCTTTTTTGATATATTAGTAGAAGAAGAGGTGACCGAATGAAAGATATGAAGAAACAACCACGCTATCAACAAATTGCAATGGATATTGCTGCCCGGATAGCACGTAATGATTTTGAAGAGGGCCAACGAATATCTGGACGTTCGGTACTATCTAGCGAATATGCAGTGTCTCCAGAGACAATTCGAAGAGCAATCAATTTGCTTGAAGAGGAGAATGTCGTTGAAGTAGCACCCAATTACGGTGTCATCGTTGGTACAAAAGTACAAGCGCTTGCCTACTTGGATGGTAATGCATCGGTAAATGACGCGACAGCATTAAAACATAAACTGGCATCTCTCATGGACAAACGTCATGAGCTCGATACAGAGATCAACAACGTGATTCAAGAAATCATGGATATTTCAAGTCGTTTTGCGTCATCGGACCCCCTAAGACGGTTTGAGTACAACATTGATCCTTCCTCAAAGCTCGTTGGTAAGAGTATACGCAGTTCGTCATTTTACCAAATTACGAATATGACAATCATAGCAATTAATCGTCGTGGCGCGATGATGTTATCACCTGGACCAGATGCAGTTTTTGAAGCACAAGATGTTCTTGTGGTTGTTGGACATATTCAAGATGTGATTAAGGTTGAAATGCTAGTGCAAGGCTAGGCATAGCCTTTTTTTTGTGATAAAATCAAAGGGAAAATCGTACCAAAGATATACTTGTATTAAATTCTTCTTAAGAGAGAGATGGGTTGGTGAAACATCTTGTGGAATTAGTAAAAGTGCTCCTTTGACAGATGGGTCGCGTACCCCGTAGTGTTTGCGTTAAAAACATTGAGGTGTATACGGCTAGTATAAATCAGGATGGTACCGCGTGAAAACGTTCCTGTTGGGGATGTTTTTTTTATATTCAGGAGGAAGAGAAATGAAACAACTAACAAGTCAACAAATACGGACAATGTTCTTGGAGTTCTTTGAATCAAAGAACCACATGATTGAGCCAGGGGCACCCCTTGTTCCAATCAATGATGATACATTGCTATGGATTAATTCAGGTGTTGCAGCTTTGAAACGCTACTTTGATGGTTCTGTAAAACCACAAAATCCGCGTATTACAAATATTCAAAAGTCCCTACGTACAAATGATATCGACAATGTCGGTCGTACTGCACGTCATCATACATTCTTTGAAATGATGGGAAACTTTTCTATTGGAGATTATTTCAAAAAAGAAGCAATTGCATATGCATATGAATTCTTGTTTTCTGACCAATGGTTAGGACTTGATGTGAATAAAGCATACTTTAGTGTACATACGCTTGACAATGATGCGTTCAACTACTGGGTAAATGATCACGGTGTTGATCCTGCTCGAATCTTACGTACTGAGGATAATTATTGGATGATTGGAAATGGTCCTAGTGGTCCGAACAGTGAAATTTTCTATGATCGTGGTGAAAAATACGACCCTGAAAACATTGGGGAAAAGCTCTTTTTCGAAGATTTGGAAAATGATCGTTATGTCGAGGTATGGAACGTAGTGTTCTCGCAATTTGATGCTGTAGAAGGTCAACCCATTGAGACGTTCAAAGAATTACCGCAGAAAAATATTGATACGGGAATGGGCTTTGAACGCCTTGTAAGTATTGTTCAAGAAACAGATACTAACTTTGAAACAGATCTTTTCCAACCACTATTATTAGCAATTTCGAATTTGACAGACATCAAATACGAAGAGAATGTAATGGCATATCGCGTTGTTGCGGATCATATTCGTTCATTAGTCTTTACACTAGCTGATGGCGCACTATTTTCCAATGAAGGTCGTGGTTATGTTCTTCGACGTCTCTTACGTCGTGCAGTTCGTTTCGGGAAAGTTCTCAATATTGAGGGTTTGTTCTTAAGTGAATTAGTGGATGTTGTAGTAGACACTATGAAACCTGCATATCCATATCTTACAGATCGTCAAGATATGATTAAAGAATTGATTCTTAACGAAGAAAAACGTTTTGCAAAAACATTAAGTGGTGGTGAAAAATTATTACTAGATACGATTGAACATCTCGAAGATGACAAATTACCTGGAGCAGTTGCTTTCAAACTTTACGACACATATGGATTCCCAATTGAGTTAACGCAAGAAATTGCGCAAGAGCACCACATTGAAGTTGATTTGGATGGATTTAAAGTGAGTCTTGAAGCACAACGTGAACTCGCACGTTCAAGTCGAACAAAATCTGAGTCAATGGGATCTCAACAGGAAGACATCATGAATTTCAAAGAATCCAGCGAATTCTTGTATGAAGATCTTGAAACACAGGCAAAAGTGATTGGATTGTTTGTGGATGGTAAACAAGTGACGTCCTTTGAAGGAAAAGGACAGGTTATCTTCGATAAGACAGTATTCTATG
>NZ_WTSY02000045.1 GCF_009828775.2 Erysipelothrix aquatica
AACTCACATTGATATCGCATGATTTCAACGTGAGTTTAAAATTTATAATAAAACACCTAATATAGCAAATAATTAATATTCTTTTTTACTATATACAAAAGCGTATGAACCCATTGCAATTAGAATTAGTGCACTTGCAAGTAACCATAGATTATCATTAAGTCCCGTTTGTGGTAGCTTAGGATGTGTTTCGGTCTCTTTTTCCGGTGGATTAGGAGCGTCCGTGAGTGTGTTGGTTATTGTATTTCCATCTACAAATTTCTTGTATCCTTGTGGTACGTCCATCTCATCAACAGTATATTCAAAAAGATTTCCTTCTGAATCAGTAAATGGGATATTTTCCCATGTATAGTTGACTTCTCCATTTGATAAAGTTACTACATCCAAATATGGTTTACCATTTTGATAAAGTTGTATATTAATGTCTGGATGAACTTTTGGAGCATTTACCCAAATTTTTTCAACAGAATAATCAATAGTTTTCATAACAAATGTATTTGTTATTGTTGATCCCTCTATACTTTTTGAATAACCATGTGGAACAGATAATTCATCTACAGTGTATGTATAAGGTACTCCCTCATCGTCAATAGCAGGAATATTTGTCCACGTATGAGTTAATATGCCATTCTCTAATTGAATTAGATTTCCATAAGGAAGACCATTTCTATACAATTGAATGTCTATTGTTGGCTTGCTCAATGGCCCACCATCCCAAATTTTTCGAACTGTAAACTCAGTTGTCTTCTTCTCAAGTGTATTAGTGACCTTAAACTCTTGTTCTGTTTGATTAATTATTGTATCAATGTTACCACCATCTACACTATATTTTTTATTTTCTTTTTCTCTAACATTGATACGCGATAGCTTTGTTAGATTTATCAAGCGAACTTTTCCATTAGCTGGGATCAGTAATTTACCGTCGATAATCTGATCAGTTCTTACGAATTCCATATTTGCTGTATACACTTCAACAGGTCCATTGTACGGGACCAAGACATTACTCTCATCTGCCGTATCTGCGTACATCACCATGAATTCGAAACTTTCCTCTGAATTGATGATATGCCCTTCACCATTTTTCAAAAGTTTATGAATCAAGATAGAACCTTTTTCACTATAATATCCGGCATTTTTTTTCGCAGTTGGTGTTTCTTTGTTTAGCAGGAACACGTCGCTTTGCTCCATGTCCACACTTTCGATATGGGAACCTTCTAAGTCATCATTAAACTGAGTCAACAAATACCCTTCGGGTGGTGAAACTTTAATCCGGTATTTACCATGTGTAAAGACATTCATATTATAATTACCTAAATTATCAGTAAATACTTCATAAGCCTTTCCTTGTGGGTCAAAGACAGGGTTTCCAAGTTCATCAACTAACTGTACTTTAATCCCTTCAAATGATTGTTCAGATGATGAATCAAAGATGCCATCCTTGTTAAAGTCTTCAAATACATTACCAATAACATTATATTTCATGATTGATACTGTCGATAGATTGGACTCAAAAAAGTCTAATTTTGGAGTCATTGTGACACCAAAAGAGTTCACTACCTTATCGGTTTGGTCAAGATTTAAATTATTCGGGATTCGAAAAGAAACATCAAACGTGACACGACTCTCACTAGGAATTTTAGCCCCGGGCTCAAGTTCGACTTTAAAAGCAGTAACCTCTTCAAAATGCTGAACAGATTCTTTCCAATCTGCATTACTATAAAAAGAAGTCGTATTGTCGATAATCGGATCACTTGTATAATATACTTTAAACCCTGCGGGTGGAACAATTTGACTTTCCAACTCAAGCTTAAACGTTGAATTTCGAGGAAGGCGATGCATGCCATTTGAAATGTCTAAACTTGCCGTATAGTCATTAACGTTCGGTATAAGATCTATCATCGACAATGTGGTTACATCAGATACAGAATTGTTATCGAGTGTAAAACGATACTGGATTGTTTTTCCAACTTCACTCAGCCCAACGCTTGGAGGAATCAAGAAAGTTGAATCTAGTGAACCCTTTGCTTCTTTACGAACTGTAAGTTCACGAGGCGGTACATAATTAAAATCAGTATACGCATAGCTGATTGAGTCATCGGTTCGACCATTATGATTGAGATCATAAATATCAAAAGTGCCGCGCTCGCCTGGTTTTAGGGTATCAACATTTTGCCATGACAAATAGGCTTGGTTTTTATTCAGCCCTTTAGATGTAAATTTAGTGATCTTAGTACTGTAATCAACTGTAATGACACCTGTGTGTTGCCCAATTAATCCCGGCTCCACATATTGGAATTGGTTAAGTTTCCAAATCAGTGCAGTTCTACCTAACCCTTTATAGTTCTCCACGACTTCCGGTTCATAGGAACCAGAAGGAATTTCGGTTATTAGTTTGGGAGATAAAGACACATTAGCACTTCCTGAAATATATTCTAAACCCACTGGAAGAATATCGACCATTTGATTTGTTTGTGCGATATTGTTTGCGTCATAGAAATTTGAGATATCTACAGATAATGTGTAGTCAACCCTGTCATCAACAAAGTAGTTTTTCTTCGCATTTTTCAGTTTTTTTCTTAAAGTAATCGATGGATTGACCTCAAAAAAATAGATTGCACTTCTTGATTCTGAGCTCAGCGTTGGACCATAAGTATAGTTTGCACTATAACTCGCAGAATTAAATAATACTGTGTCATGTTTATCTTTCGGAACGACAGCAACTGAAGGATCTCTCATCTCAGTTTCAACCTTTAAAATTAAAGTGGAATTCTCTTTTAAGAAGCCCTTATCATTACTCGTAACAACAATCGCTGTTGCCCTATCACTAATTTTGAACTCCCGATCTTCACTTAATGATACATTATCAGCTATCACTGATTCTGCGCCATTTTCGCTAATCTCGGTTATTTTAAGTGTCCCGACGAAGGAACTTTGACTTGGGATGAGGACACGTGAATATTTAAGTCTTTCATCTAACTTATAGTCTTTGATAATTATATTTTCGAGATTCATTCCAACCTGATCTTTTTTTGCAGTGTTCTTTATGCGCAAATGCCATAAGAATTTACTTTCCCGATCTATTTTATAGTCATAGAAAGAGTCCCTTGAAACACTTTTATCACTTTCAAAACTAGCAGGAGTCGAATAGGGTTCACTTGCAATTAATTGAAACTTGATATCATCCGTACTTACAACATCTGATTCGTAGTCTGCCTTATTTTTAGGTGTAGCAGTAACCGTTACGGTATTAGTGATATCTTTATTTATTGTAGCATTTGGAAATTTTAGATTTAAGACAACTTTATCAAAGAATTCATGATTATAGAGTCTAATCCCAGAATCAGATAAATATGTATATGTTGCAATTCGCGTGCTTGAATCGAAAGTCCATCCAGGGTTATCTGATGGATCAAATATTGCTTCATCCGGAATTCTGTCTTCAAATTTAATAGTATCATAAATTCTTGATCCAGGATCTGTATCGTTACTTCCAGTTCGAAGTGAATAACTAAATTGAACACTCTTCAAACCTGAAATCACATCAGTCAATTTTGAATCACTATTTGCACTTTTTAAGCCACCTTCAATAATGACGTTATCATAACTCCTCCATAGATCATCTTTCATATGTTTTAGTACAGTTGGTTTTACAGTTTCAATTACAATTTCCGCCGTATCTCTGATGTTAATTTTAGATTCAGCATCACCTTTAAACGTCGACTCCGCAAACACTTTAAAGCCATCAGGAGTTGTTCCGTTTTCTGTCTGAAATTTCACTGGAACATCAATATTCGTTCCCGCTGACAATGGCATCAATAAATAAGTGACCAAGTAAAATTCACTAGTTTCTTGCATTTTTTTAGAGACTTGAGATGCAATATCAGACGCAACAAAAGAACCAGGAATAATGTGTTCTTTGTTAATCTTAACCTCTAAATATGTGTTCTCTATAATACCACTTCCTTCAGTTAATGATAGGCCTGTAAAGAAAACTACATCATCCCCAGTTAAATTTGATGTTGTTTCATCACTTTGATAGATTTCAAATCTTGAGACACTTAATGACAGATCATTCGCTAGTTTGTGAAACGGTTTGAGTTCATCATTTTTGCCTCGTTCGATGATGATTGGCTCAAAATGTGAGTTTGTATTATCAAAAATTAAGCGCTCTTTCGAATTTGTATTTTTCTTAAGCTGAGCTTCAAATTCAAGTACACCTGAAGACGCTTCATTAACAAAAATTCGCACCTTAGAACCCAAGGTTTTTGCAGTTTTTGAATTACTTATTACAATGTTTTCCAAATTATCTGGTAACCCTAGGTCGTAATAATCCCCCTTTTGAGGTGTCGTTGAAATTTCCGACGGAACTTGCCACTTCAGTGATACTTTTAATCTACTAGATGGCTCGTAACTATTAACTAAATCATTGTTCTCATTTAGTATAGTGACATCCAAACTCTCAAACATTTCCTCTGATGTCTCTTTAATGAATGGTTGTATATCACGCTCAGATTCTGCATAAACATGAATGCTCGTAAAAAACAAACAAAAAACCAATACAGCCATTGGTATCATTCTTTTTAATTTCATATTATGTTCCCCCACAGTTATAATGTTAAAATAATCATACGAAAATACATTATTTTATACAATTATCAATATGTGTTCGTTGTGTGAAATCCATAAAATGATTAATAATTAACTCACAATAACGCCATTGATGCCGGTCTGTAATTAAAAATCACGAAAATCCAACAAAGTCTATTGATACATTACACAATTTGAACCCATTTAATCGCAACATGTTATCACAATTAACTTTCAACCAAGTAGTCAACTTAAGGACATATACTACTATTCCTAAACGATTTGTTTAACCATTATTTGTAGATAATTAATATGAGTGACAGAGCATTGTTATATTTGTAGTAACATGTACCTCGGTTGCTTGTACTTGAATGGTTTTGCAACAATAGTGTCATAAATCCACCGACTCGCTCACATAAGCTTAGATATGAGCCCTTGTGATTCGAAAAGGTTGGATTTAGCAGATATCAAACCATATCATGTATCTTCATGGAATTAACTCATAGTTTCAGTGGGCCTTTCATTTGAAGTATAATCTATTGAAATATAAGCATAGAAATCTACTTTGAACCTTCTTTCAAAAATAGGTTTAGCATGTTTAATTTTGAAAGTTTGTAAAAAAAAACGTTACTGACACTTGATTGGTAAAGTTGAAGAAAATCAACCCTAAAATTCATTCTGGAATAAAACTGATTCAATTACTAATGTGGTCGATAATCGAATCTCATAAATGTATTAATCCCGATTTTAAGGTTGGGCTTTCCTCGTTCGCAAATAGATTCATTTAGTATACATAAATCAGAGATCAGGCTGAGCTTTCAAATTGTTAGAAATGATAAATGGATATTTCACAAGGGATAGTGATTTACAAGGCTCAATAGAACTAAAAACTCTATTGGAACTAGAGTGAAGGCCTTGGTAACATAGTCCCAAATAGATAGTTTTACACCCTAATTTGTCTTTCCATCTCGTTTGTTGACATACAATTCTTACCGTATTATTATGGATACAGTAAGTAAACAGCGACTCAAGCGTTCCTTGAATTCTAAATTCAAGGAACGCTTGCTTTAAAATTTACTGCTCAGATCGTAAGATTTAGTTAGAAAGCGAGGCATGATTATGAAAATCACTCACAACGGAAGTACTTTCAATATGGACCGACTTGGAAAGCTAATTTCTACACAACGGAAACAACGAAATCTTACACAAGGCGAACTAGCAGAAACACTCGGTGTAAGCCATCAAGCAGTCTCATCTTGGGAAAACGGATTAACAAGTCCAGATATTGGAAAACTGACAGAACTTTCCCAAATATTCTCAATTTCGATTGACGAACTCCTTGGAAATGTAAAAATGGCAGATTCAGTGCGCAAGATTGAAAACGATGAGCCCTTAGATGAAATAGAAATAATTGATATTGCACCGATTACCAAACCTGAGCTATTCGAAAAAGTACTCAGTAAAATAGAGCCTGATGATTTCACCGTGGAGTCGCTCATTGCAATTGCACCCTTTATGGAATCGAATCAGATCAATAATTGGATTCTCGAAAATATTGATCGTTATGGAATTCAAGAGATTGTACCCTTAATTGCATTTGTAGATAGCGAAGATCTTGCAATGATTATTGAGAATTTAGAACAAAGAAAAGACTTTAAACTTGTGGATCTCATTCCTTTTGCACCTTTTATGGATGCTGATACGATTACTAAAATATTCGTCAACATTCACGCGGAAAGTGATTTGAATGGCATTGAAGGACTGTACCCGTTTGTAGATCTAAACGTACTGCGTAAACACGTTAAAAATACGTTGTCGCAACCAAATGCCGAAATTGACAGCTTAATTCCTCTCGCGCCTTTTGTGGATGCTGAAACGATTGAGTCCATTTTAGACTATCTGATACGCGAAAAACGAATGGCAGAAATTGCACCATTCGTCGTATTCGCTGCTCATGTCAATAATAATTAATAGATTGTCAATTCAAATCGTATAATCATTCTATATTTAATCATCTAAAAAACTCCCCTGCGATATTTACGAACTCATTGTTCGATAAAATTCTGGAAAGGAGTTTTTTATTATGCTTGCAATAGAGGAGGGTCAAGCTTTGCTCGAGTACCATATGATCTATCTGCATTCTGAGAATTCGTTACAGCGGTGGTATATTAATTACTACTATAGCAAACTCGGCTCTACACACTAGTAGAACAGATGTATGCATAGAGTTAACTTAAATCTCAAGTATTACAATAAAGTCAACGTTTTGAAGAATTTCATTGTCATTATTTATTGCTATTATTCTTTTTCATTTCCTTACTTATGGACTCCAATTTCATTTTAGTCTACATTCACTAAAACCATGAATTATGATAACTCCAGCCGTGGTAATACCAAAGCTAGAAATTGGAATACATTTTTCAAATCTTCACACTTTCTCTCGTGAATTACTTCTTAAACAATTCCCCGAAACAAAGCTTGCAGTATTTTATCTCCAGCATATCTGTTTTTTCCAATATATGGATAACAATGTATATGAATTGCTGGGTTAAAGTTCAATTCAATAATTGTATGATTCTCATCATCAGCTGGAGCCTCTATATCTTGAATTATCATATCCACTCCGCAAATATTAGCACCTATCGCACTAACTGCTCTAATTGCTTTATTCTTATATGAAATATGTACATCATCCGTAAAGTCTATGCTGTCCCCACCAGTGCTAATATTGGAATTTTCTCGTAAATAAATTCTTTCTTTTTCTGCTGGAATAGAGTCCAAGGTGAGTCCTTGTTTACTCAAATAGTCAATCAATATAACATCCATATCAATTACTTCTAAAGGCGTAACGTATCCTCGTCCTCGCAATGGATCTAAGTTTTTACTTTCAATGAGTTCACCAATCGTTGACTTACCATTTCCAATTACATTAGCGGCTTCTCTATTTAATACACCAATAACCTCACCATCAATTACAAGAAAACGATACTCTTTGCCACTATGGAATTCCTCTACCAAGACTGTATCGTCATGCTCGAAAGCAAATTCAATCGCTTTCGTGTATTCATCTCGAGAATAAGGTTCTTTTAGGATTGTAATTCCGATTCCAAAATTCGTATTATTTGGTTTAATAACTGTTAACCTATCATTTCTACTGTCTTCGAATGCAGATAATGCGTCTTTTATTGATGTAAAAGCATATCCTTTCGGAACATTGATTCCGTCTTTACTAAGAATGTACTTCGTGACATTTTTATTTTCCATCGCTAATACGCTGCCATATCTATCTAGATTCGTTTTGGTGGCTTGCTTAACAAAGTGAGATTGACCTGTTGTTCGATTTTCCAGAAAAACGAAGTTTTCCCTCTCATCCATAATTTTAAACTGAACACCCATTTTAATCGCAGATTTCAATAGAATTTTAGTGGAGAGCTCTAGCGATTCATTGCCATAAAAATTATATGGATTCATTAGTGCGCGCTTCTTCGCTTCCTTTGCTTTGTCCAAATGATAAGTAATGTAATCGTTTGTTGATACACCTTTTAGAATTTTATCCGCGTAGCCGAAGCCTGGTGTAAGTCGATATTCGATATTCTTAATGATTGCTGAATAGTCATAATATTCAATATCTGATTCTGCCAGCACGTTTTCAAGATTCTTAATAAGATCATTCGCCTCGGCTTCAAAGTCATAAACGTTATATTCATCATCTTGCTTCCACGAAGTACCATCATTTGCAATGATTGATTTAAACTCCGCTTCTATTTGAGATGATTCGTCAAACTCGAAATCCTCTAATGTAGAAAAATAGACAAACATCATGTGTAAGAACTTTAGATCTTCCAAATTGACACCGTGCTCTAACTCTGGATTGAGGTCAATAAATCTTAATTCTAAATACTTGGCATTTCCATCATCGTCAGTCTTAATTCGGACCGCCTCATAAACTTCACTCTCATTTATAAGCACGCCATTATCAATGTGAGTAGATATGCTTTTCTTATAATTCGATAAACTTGAATAATCATATGTTAAAAACTCATTATTTCGGTACCCACAAAGACTATTCCTTAGTGATTGCATACCTTCAGAGATACAGTTCTCTTTGTAATCGTGCCCGACTAACTGAACACATCGATCTGAGAACGATGAGTGGAATACAGGACCCGCAGCAGTTAAACGAATAAAAAACCATCGATACTTCATAAAGTACTTCGCAACCTGCAGATATAAACGATTTTGGAATTCAATTCTAGATTCACAGTCATTATTATTCAAATCGTTTATATAACTATCTGAAAATGATAGATTAAAATGAATACCTGATAAAACTGATTTCTTTCTACCATATTTAAGAGCCAAATACTCCCGATAATCCTTCTTGTCTGAGTCCGAATAGTTGGCAATAAGT
>NZ_WTSY02000046.1 GCF_009828775.2 Erysipelothrix aquatica
GTGAAATACCTTAAGAAAAGCGTTTCATACTATGATTTATTATGTTAAAATGATTGAGCAGTCACAGGAAAGTGCTAAATTAATGCATATTAGAATATTCATTAATCTATCTCATTCCTACAGATAAAAACTTATTTGTAACCGTGTCAGCTTGCATCAGAAGGGAGGTTAGTCATGTCGAGAATAGTAGTTAAAGAGAACGAAGGTTTGGATGATGCATTGCGCAGATTTAAACGTCAAGTATCTCGTAATGGAACCCTTGCTGAGGCTCGTAAAAGAGAGTTTTATGTAAAACCAGGCGTCCGTCGTAAACTAAAATCAGAAGCGGCTCGTAAAGCGCGTCGTAAAAAACGTAAATAATTAATTAACTTGTATCCGAATAGTGATACAAGTTTTTTTTATGATATGATGTAAATAACAAGGAGGATTTCTTTTGACAACTCGAAATTTTGATTTATCGGATAGTAGTATTAGCCTACAGGATTTAGTAGGCGTGGAAAGTAAAACGGTACAAGCGGTTGAAAACCATTATAAAGTACGAATTAATGAACGAAATAATGCCTTAGAAATTTCAGGGGTTGAAGATGATGTAGAGCAAGCGGTTCGTTTTTTTGAACTTGCGTCTGAGGTCATTAAACACTATAAGCGTATTGATGCTCAAGATTTGGACTACTTGTTTGTGCTTGTTGATAATCGTCAATCTGATCGTTTTATAGAGGTTATGGACGATGTCTTGACTCGTACGTTTGCTGGAAAACCCATCCGTGCGAAAACACTTGGACAAAAACAATTAATAGACGGCATGAAGAAAAGGGATATGACGTTTGCAATTGGTCCTGCAGGAACGGGTAAGACATATTTGGCAGTTGCGTATGCAGCAGAGCTTCTTAAAAAAAATGAAATTCAAAAAATTATTCTGACGCGTCCGGCCGTAGAAGCGGGTGAGAATCTTGGATTCCTTCCAGGGGATTTAAAAGAAAAAGTAGATCCGTACCTTCGTCCGTTGTATGATGCTTTGGACGATATGTTCTCGGCTGAGCGAACGCAACGTTATATTGACAAAGGTATCATCGAAATTGCGCCGCTTGCATATATGCGTGGTCGCACATTGGATGATGCGGTGGTCATTCTTGATGAAGCCCAGAATACTACCAAAGCTCAGATGATGATGTTCTTGTCGCGACTTGGTCGTAATTCGAAAATGATCATTACAGGTGATATTGATCAAATCGATTTACCGCGTAACGCCCAGTCGGGATTAAAAGTTGCGAAAGCGTACTTGAGTGATATCCCTGAAATAGCATTTGTTAATTTATCGCATACGGATGTTGTGCGACATCCACTTGTCATAAAAATACTTAAGAAGTTTGCGGAAGGAGATCACAATGAATCGGAAAATTCTAATAATCGAAGATGAGGAGGGCATTCGCCGACTATTACGGTATGATTTACGTCAAATGGATTTTGAGGTAGAATCTGCACGAGATGGTCGTGAAGGCTTACAAATGGCAAAGGAAACCAACTATGACGTTATTATTGTGGATTGGATGCTTCCATATCACTCTGGTGTTGAATTAGTTACTGAGTTTCGTAAACTCGGGATGGATTCCATTCTCATTATGTTAACAGCGAAAGATGAAGAGAGTGATATATTAGATGCATTTGAGGCTGGTGTGGATGATTATCTGACAAAGCCATTTTCACCACGTGAACTGACTGCACGAATCAAAGCTCATTTGCGTAGAGCCACAACATCATCGAAAAGTCATACCATTGAAGTTGGAAATATAACGGTTCTGTTAGATCAACATACTGTAAAAGTCGATGAGAATATTATTGAACTTACGAAGAAAGAGTTTGATTTACTAATATATCTCTTGCAAAATGAGAATATTGTCCTATCACGAGATCAAATACTATCAGAAATATGGAATTATGATTATGATGGTGACACTCGCATTGTTGATGTCCATGTGTTTAAGTTGCGATCAAAGCTTGAAGCATCGGATGTTAAGATAAATTCTTTGAGAGGGGTTGGATACGTTGCGAAACGTGAATCGAATTAATGTTATTATTTTCCTGTTAATTGCAGGGATAACCCTTTATTATCAGAACTTGATTTCGATAGTTGTCCTCATTATTGCTGCAATATGTATGCTTGCTGTGAATAGTCTTAAGCAGAGTGATACTGTCCATAGTATTCGCAAGCACGCGGAGAAAGAAAAAAAAGAAGCACATTATCGTGCGGATGATGCTACAGATAAACTTGTTAAGTTGATTAATGCAATCCCATCACCGTTGGTCTATATTAACCAACGTGGTGATTTTGAGGTTAGCAACCAATACTTTGATCAAATGCTCGTATCACAAGCACAAAATGTCTATGATGTGAATATTGATTCGCCAATCCGTCAAACGCTTCTTGATGCCTTTCTTAATGAACAACAATTTGTGCGCCAATTCAGTTATAAAGACATCGATTATCAAGTCTTGTCAATTCCGCTCTTGACTGAAACACGACGTTATCATGGGTGTATGCTAATATTCCAAGATGTTACCCGTGTCGTTGAAGGTGAGAAGATGCAAAAACGATTTATTGCAGATGCTTCACATGAACTTCGCACACCCATTACGTCGATTAAGGGGATGGTTGAGATTATGACACGACCTGACTTTGATGATGATCAAACGCGAACTGAGTTTTTGGATCAAACTAAAAAAGAAGTTGAGCGTCTTGACCGTATCGTTGAGGACTTGTTGCTACAATCTCGCCTTCGAGCCAACCAAGTATATCTTGAGAAAACACATTTCAATTTGAAACAGTTTTTTGAAGGTCTAATTTATGATCGTCGTCAAGCGTTGCATCAACACAATATAGAAGTGCAGCTTAATTGTCCATCTGATTTAGAGATTTTCGCTGATCAGTTTCGAATGAGTCAAGTATTCTTGAACCTCTTCAATAATGCCATTAACTATGCTCATGGTGGATGCATTCGTATTGTCTGTACTGCCGAAGGTCGTCGCGTAAAGATAGATTTTTCAGATGATGGTGACGGTATCAGTGAAAATTTACTACCACATATCTTTGAACGCTTCTACCGTGGTGAAGATTCTCGTACCCGAGACACAGGAGGTAGTGGCTTAGGTCTTGCGATATCCAAATCAATCATAGAAGCCCATCGTGGTCAGTTAAGTGTCACAAGTAAAAAAGGGAACGGAACAACATTTACAGTTAATATCTAGGAACTCATTTGAGTTCCTTTTCTTATGTATTTAACAATTCTTCGCATTAATTAACGCACAATTAACAAAACGACAACTTTATTTTCATGAAGGGGGGGTAATATACACGTAGCAGGTTGATACTGCAGGAGGACACCATGAAAAAGCTATTAGTTAGTGCATTAGCTTTATTAGTATTAGTAGGATGTGGAGCACAAGGCTCAAAATCATCAGAATCAATTAAAGTTTATACTCGCGATGGATCATCAGGAACTCGAGAAGCCTTTGAAAGCATTATTGGACTTGAATCACTCACAAGCAATAGTGCTGAAACAACTTCAAATGGAGATATGGCGAAACAAGTAAGTTCTAGCCCAGCTGGAATCGGTTATGTTTCATTAACGACAGACTTTGAAGCAAATGAATTAACACCAGTTTCATATGAAGGCGTTAATCCAACCGTTGAAACGGTTAACAACGGAACTTATAAGTTAGCACGTCCATTTAGTTTTGTAACACGTGCTGCTGGTGATTTCGGTTCACAAGAGAAAGAGCAACTTGTTGCTGCATTCCTTGATTATCTTGTGAATTCAACAGAAGGACGACAAGTCGTGTTAGCGGCTGGTGGAATCGTTGATGTCGGAGCTGGTAAACCTTGGTCTGAACTCAAAGCAAACCATCCAATTGTTGATCAAGATAACAGTGGTATCACGCTTAAAACAGGGGGATCAACATCAGTAGATAAAACAATCACTGCTGCAGTTCAATCATTCATTCCGATGGCAGGTAATTTCAAATTTGAGCCAAACCATACAGGATCAGGAGACGGCTTCAAACGTACACTCGGTGGTGAAAAAGATGGTGCAAACGCGATCGATATTGGTTTCGCATCCCGTGCATTTAAATCCGAAGAAACAGTAGCATCAGGCTTAATGTCTGGAGAATATGCAAAAGATGCAGTCGTTGTCGTTGTTCCGGTTAAGAACGAGGCAATCAAAGATCTTACAGCAGCTCAGCTCGTGGAAATTTTTAGTGGAAACGCTAAAACATGGGCAGACATTAAGTAAGCTTAGCAATCGCTAAGCTTTTTGTCAGTAATTGAAATGTAAAAGAAAAGAAGGGTTAGATTATGAATACTCAGTGGTCCGAATCATATCAAAAACGAAAAAAGATAATCGATTTGATATTCCGTTCATTATTTAAAATTGCAGGAATTTTAGCTGCATCGATGATTGTTTTTATTTTCATCTTTATTTTCCAAAAAGGGATTTCTGTGTTTTTGCCAACATACGGTGATTCACAGGTTAATTTTTGGTCATTTATATCAGGCTTTACATGGCGTAATGATAAACAAATCTATGGTGTCTTGTTTATCGTTATCAATACGCTCATAACAGCATTCTTTGCGATGCTTATAGCATTCCCAGTATCAGTCTTAACAGCGCTCTTTATTGTAAAAATTGCTCCCAAAGCATTAGGCTCGATTTTAACAACCGTTATTGAGCTATTAGCTGCGATTCCGTCAGTAGTTTACGGGGTTTTCGCGTCTGGGGTTATCGTTTCTTGGGTTGACAATGTCGCGCAAGTATTTGGTTATTCAACGTTTGGTGGTCGCTCGATGCTCGCTGTTGTTATTTTGTTAGCGATTATGGTTATCCCAACAATGACATCTCTTTCGATAGTTGCAATTAAAGCTGTTAAACCAGAGCTTGAATTAGGGTCGCTTGCACTTGGCGCTTCTAAAACACAAACAAACTTTAAAGTAGTCCTTACAAGCGCAAAATCCGGTATTTTTGCAGGGCTCATCTTAGGACTAGCACGAGCATTTGGTGAAGCGACCGCGGTATCCATGGTTGCTGGTAATAAAGCCATGGGACCAACTTGGAATCCATTTGATATTACACGCACATTAACATCAACAATGCTCTCAGGTTTAAAAGAAACGACGGGTGTTGATTATGATATTCGCTTCTCAGTCGGAATTGTGCTGATGGTGACGATTCTTCTGTCAAACCTCATCATTCATATCGTTAAGAAGAAAGTGGGGGCAGAAGGACAATGACACAATCGCGTAAAATTAAAGATGGGATTGCTAATTTCTTTACCTATCTGGCTTCATCTGCAACATTCTTAATTCTCATTGCAATCTTTGCTTTTGTTATTGCAACTGGTAAAGATACCCTAAGCATGGAAATGTTACGGAATGACTATTGGTCACAAAACTACCTCGTAGAATGGACAGACCAAACACAACAAACATTTACAAAACCTGATCATTTGGGCGACGAAGTCGTTTATAGTACGAAATATGGTATTGGTTTTACGAATGAGATTAATCATGAAAAACAACGCCTGATTCGCGTATCATACATCGATGATGATTCAGTGTTTAATCAATCGGTCAACGCAACCAAAGGTCCGAGTTATGGAGAAAGTCTGACAGTATCCATTGGTGATCAAATTGAAAAAATTGAAGGTGTTAACGCAACAGGAACCACAATTCTAATGGGAACAACCTTTGCGGATAAAGCAGAATCGATGGTTATGAAACTTGATTCTACTGAGTCGCTTACATCTCTGTATTATAAAACACCTGGTGGCGGAATTTGGGGATCACTCCTCGCAACCTTAATGCTCATCGGTATTTCATTGCTTTTTGCACTTCCAATTGGAATTTTTGCAGCAATCTATCTGACGGAATTTGCCCAACCTTCAAAATTCAACAGTTTTATTGAGCGTTGTATTGAAATGCTGGCTGGTGTTCCAAGTATCATTTTCGGGTTAATGGGAATTGTTGTTTTATATCCAATTACTGCATTTTTCAACATTAGTGGTTTAAGTATCTTACTTGGTGGTATGACAATGTCTGTAATGCTCTTACCGGTCATTATCCGATCGGTTCAGGAATCGCTCATAGTTGTACCTCGAGATTATCGCTCTGCTTCACTATCCCTAGGCGCAAGCCAAACGCAAACAATCTTTAGAGTCATTCTGCCATCGGCACTGCCTGGTATTCTCTCAGCAATTTTACTTGCTGTAAGTCGTATTATTGGAGAATCCGCTGCACTTATTTACACCATGGGTACATTTATTAATGATGCACCTCGTGTGGGTGAAGGTGCTACGACCTTGGCAGTCCACATTTGGTCCGTAATGAGTCATGAACAACCGAATTTTGAATTAGCAAGTGCCATCTCTATTATTATTCTTGCTTTAGTACTCGTTTTAAATTTATCAGTAAAACTTATGAGTCGTCGACTCAATAAGAAGTTAGGAGCTTAAGATGAACAGTTTTCACGTAACAGACCTTGATTTGTTTTATGGCGATAATCATGCCCTCAAGAGTCTAAGTATTGATATTAAAAAACAAAAGGTAACTGCATTTATTGGGCCTTCAGGTTGTGGGAAATCAACATTCTTACGTACATTTAACCGTATGAACGATCTTATTCCCAATGCCCGCATTGAAGGGACCATCGAATTTGATGGAGCAAACATTTATGCACCAAAAACAGATGTTGTTGAATTGCGAACAAAGGTTGGGATGGTTTTCCAACATCCCAACCCGTTCCCAATGAGTATCTATGATAATGTCGCATATGGTTTACGGGTTCAAGGGATTAAAGACCGTAAAATTCTTGATGAAGTTGTTAAGGAATCATTGCAAAAAGCGGCCCTTTACGATGAAGTTAAAGATCGCTTAAATCAGTCAGCACTTCGTCTCTCTGGTGGTCAACAACAGCGCCTTTGTATCGCACGTGCGATTGCACTCAAACCTGAAGTTATCTTGATGGACGAGCCAACATCGGCATTAGATCCAATTGCTACTGCAAAAATTG
Organism: Erysipelothrix aquatica; assembly: GCF_009828775.2. Taxonomy (GTDB): domain Bacteria; phylum Bacillota_I; class Bacilli_A; order Erysipelotrichales; family Erysipelotrichaceae; genus Erysipelothrix; species Erysipelothrix aquatica. The sequence goes on from NZ_WTSY02000046.1 coordinate 7,062, forward strand.
AAGAACTTATAGTAGAATTAAAGAAAGACTTTACAATTGTTATTGTTACGCACTCAATGCAACAAGCAGCGCGTATTAGTGATATGACAGCATTCTTCTTGTTAGGGGAAATTGTAGAGTATGATGAAACGAAGAAATTATTCCATACGCCAAAAGATAAACGTACGGAAGACTATATTACGGGTCGATTCGGATAGGGAGGTCCACAATGAGAATTGAAGACAAAATGGTTGATTTCGAAAGCGAATTGCTAGAAATGGCATCACGTGTCCGTAAATCAATGTCACAGGCAATTGAAGCATTAAATACACACGATAAAGAACTTGCGTTACATGTTATTGAACGTGATGATCAAGTCAATTATTACGACGAAAGCATTAACGACTCAGCAATCCAAACATTATCGTTAATGCAACCGGTCGCACGCGATCTACGTTTGCTCGTAGGCGGTATTAAAATTGCGACTGATCTTGAGCGCATTGGTGATTATGCGAAAAATATAGGTCGATTTTTGATTAAAAGTAATGTCGATAAGGAATTTCTTAATGAAGAAATTACAGAATTAGGTAATATTTTCCTTGAAAATTTCGATAATGTAATTGAAGCATTGAAAGCACTTAATGTAAAACAAGCTTACGCAGCTGCAGAATTAGATGATAACCTTGACGAAGCATTCGCGAAAGTTATGATGAAATTCGTTGATATTGCGGAAAAAGAAGGTCGTTTCCCAATTGAGACAACAGGGATTCTAAGAAATATTGAACGTGCTGGTGACCATGCTAAGAATATCTGTGAGCAAATAATCTATATCGCCAAGGGTCAACATGTTGATTTTGGATAAAAACTACCGGTTGGTAGTTTTTTTCTCGAATTTGAGTAGATATCGGTTCTCATTTGAGTTGGGGGAAATAAAAGAGGAGGTAACTAAAAGATGTTATTGACCTTAGATCCGATGAATTGCGTACTAGCCAACACTTGGTGCGTGTGGAACATGTAGTGTATGTCTTTGAATTAAACCACTTAACCAGTAGCATTTACT
>NZ_WTSY02000047.1 GCF_009828775.2 Erysipelothrix aquatica
AATATCTTGATGACATTGCCTTTAAAATCAACTCAATGCCTCGCAAAATGTTTGACTTTAAAACTGCTTATGAGATAGAATTTTTAAAAATGAATAGTGGTGCGGTTGAGATTTGATAAAAGAAAAACAACGTCAAATTTTCGACGTTGTTTTTTACTGATTTGCCAAATAAGCAACACCAAGAAGGTGTGCGTGTGCAGGGTTTTGAAAGCATACAACTTTTGAGGTGAGTGGTGGAGTATGCAAATACTGTTGCACTACTTCAAGATATGCGTGTTCAATGCGTTGGACAATATGAGGATTATTCGATACACCGCCACCAATTGCGATACGGTGCGGATTAAAGGCGACGCTCACTTGAAATAAGGAGCGTGCAATGTCTCTAACCCATTGGTCAACAACGGTAGCTGCATCGTTGTTCCTTTCTGCAGCCTCAATGATTGCTTTAGCGGAAGGCAGTGGCTGTTTTGAATATGCATGATACTGATAAAAAAGTGCATTTGCAGAACAGCGCGTATAGGTCCAAATTGGTTTGTTCGCTTCAAAATATAAGGGCATCATAGAAATGCTTGCAGCATAATTATCACTACCTTTTTGAACCGAGTCGCCAATCATATAACAACCACCAACTGCTGTTCCAATGACGTAGGTAAACGAACTAATGGTATTTTTGAGCGAACCAAACTGATATTCGCCAACTGCAGCTGCATGGGCATCATTGCAAGCAAAGACCTCGAGGCCGGTTCGCTTTCTGATTTCATGCGCGATATTTGTGCCATACATTGATTTCACCCGAGGGGATGCCTTGGAAAGGACATCATAGTCATCAGAAATGATGCCTGGTAGACATATCGCGATGCGTTTGACATCTTGTAGATTCCCCATTTTAGCAACAAGGGAATCATAAAAGACTTCGGAATCTGTAACCGCGAATGTATCTATACTCCAGGACGCTTGAATTGCGTAGTTTTCACTAAGACGCGCAAATTTTATAAATGTTCCACCAATGTCAATACTAAGTATCATTACTTGGTATTGATAAATAAAACACTAACTGGTTCAGGTGCGTGGATGTCTTTTTGAACTAATGAAAGCAGTCCTGTTTCTGGGTTGCGTTCAAAGAGTGTGAGATTATCTGTGTGTAAGTTTGCAACAACTAAGAAATGGTCGTCCAAACTTAAGTTGAAATCACGTGGATGTTTCCCTTCTGTCGAAACAGTACTCAAGAAAGTCAATGTGAAATCATCATTAACCTTGAAAATAGCGATTGAATCATGACCACGATTTGATGCATAAACATAGCTTCCATCTTTTGAAATTCGAATTGCAGCACCGAAACTTTCTACAGTTGTTTCTGGAAGGGTAGAGACTGTTTGTAAATGGATAAGGTCGAAATCATCATCTTGTACAACATCAATCGTACTGTTCAATTCCCCAAAGATATAAAGTACAGGTTGTGTTGGATGGAATGCAATATGACGTGGACCCATGCCAGAAGCCGTTTTATATGTCGCAATTTCATTCATCAGACGGTACTTGTGAACTGTATCATTACCAAGATCACAAACAAAGACATCATCAGTCTTGGGATCGTAGTCAATGTAATGAGCATGAGCTCCATCCTGATAGCGAATGACCTTATCTTCAATCTTGTTATGAGTAACGGTTACCGAACCTGCGTGATAATTGGCTTCATAAATTGATTTTTCAGTGTCATGGTAGCGAACATAGCACGGTTGAACGCCTTCAGTCATTCGTGTGTAGTCTAGCGTGGCATGTGTACCGTCAAAATCCCAAACAGCAATGCCACCCAATGAATCTTCTTGATGTACACTGTAGAGTTTTCCAGTATTAGCATCAAAATCAAGATATGTAGGATTTTGTGCGGGAGCAACCAGGTTTAAATTTTCTAAATTCTTTGTATCTTCATTGAGGTCAATGCTGTAGATACCCTCGCTAATGCGTCGTGTATATGTACCGATTAGTATTTTTTGCATGATTATAATCAATCTCCTTTTTATCATGATACCATAGAATCCTCAAAAGCGAATCATGGTAATTATTTTCATATTCGATGAAAAAAAACAATGATATATGAAAACCTGTGACCACTTATCACAATAAATTGAAAAGCAACAAATTTGTAGGTACAATAACAGTAAATACAGGAGGACAATTGTATGAGTAAGAAACTTAAAATTGTTACAATCGGTGGTGGCTCAAGTTATACCCCAGAACTTATGGAAGGGTTTATCAACCGTAAAGATAAATTAGATATCAGTGAATTGTGGTTAGTAGACGTTGAAGCAGGACGTGAAAAATTGGAAATCGTCGGTGCAATGGCACAACGAATGGTTAAAGCTGCAGGTCTTGATTGGAAAGTTTTCTTAACAACAGACCGTCGTGAAGCATTAAAAGATGCTGATTTTGTTACAACACAATTCCGTGTTGGTCAATTAGAAGCTCGTGTTAAAGATGAACGAATCCCAGGTAAATATGGACTCCTTGGCCAAGAAACAAATGGTGCAGGTGGAATCTTTAAGGCATTCCGTACGATTCCTGTTATTCTTGATATTATCAAAGATATGCGAGAATTAGCTCCTAAAGCATGGTTAATTGATTTTACGAACCCAGCAGGTATTGTTACTGAAGCGGCAATTAAAGTTGGTGGATGGGAACGTACCATTGGATTGTGCAACATTCCAGTCGGTGCAACAAAAATGAACCACGAAGCAATGGGATATGATAAAGATGCAAGTATTCTCTTTGAAAAATTTGCAGGATTAAACCATTTCCACTGGCATCGTGTTTGGGATAAGGACGGCAGTGAAGTTACATCCGAACTTATCAACGCATTCTATAACCCAGAAAGTGATTATGCAAAGAGCAAACAAGCAGAAGTTGCTAACATTGCAAACATTAACTATAGCTACGAACAACTCGCAGACTTAGGGTTATTGCCATGTCCTTACCACCGCTACTACTATGTAGAACGCGAAATGCTTGCAGAAAACCAACAAAATTATAAAGATCATAAAACACGTGCGGAAACTGTAAAAGCAACTGAAGAAGAACTCTTTGAACTTTACAAAGATCCGAACTTGGATTATAAACCAGAACAACTTACAAAACGTGGTGGTGCCCACTATTCAGACGCTGCATGTGAAATCATTTCGTCAATTCATAATGATTCCCGTACCGTTATGACCGTAAGTACACAAAATAATGGTACAGTAACTGATTTACCATATGACTGCGTTGTTGAAGTTACATCAGTGATTACATCACACGGTGCAGAGCCATTTAACTGGGGTTCATTCCCACCAGCAGCTCGTGGTCAACTTCAATTAATGAAAGCTATGGAAGAAGTTGTTATTGAAGCAGCTGTTTCAGGCGATTACAATAAAGCACTCCAAGCATTCAATATTAATCCACTTGTACAAAGCGGAATTTATACAAAAGATTTATTGAACGAAATGTTAGTAGCGCATAAAGATTACCTTCCACAATTTGCAGATGTTATTGCAAAATTAGAAGCAGAAGGCGTTACATATATTCCTCAATAAGGAAAATTATTACTCGAACAGTAGGAATCTTCCTACTGTTCTTTTTTTATTAGAAAGGGATATTATGATTAAAGTATTTGTATCAGATCTCGATGGAACACTTTTTGATGAAGACCATCAACTACCAAGTAAAACGAGAAGTCTTATAACAATGTTGAGGCAGAATGGTTATCGATTTGGAATTGCGACAGGTAGACCAAGAATGTCAGCGGAAACTGTAATTGAGGATCTAGAAAGTCTTGTTGATTTTGCCGTGTTTGAAAATGGTGCTGAGGCGTATGATTTCACAAATGGAACGCAGATATTTCAATACCCGTTGGATAGAGCTGCAGCCCTCGAGGTCATTGCTAATGCGCGAAAGTTTAACTTAAACCCGACATTAACGGTCAATGACAAAATGTATACCGATGATGGTTCACGATTTGAAGGATACGATTCGAAAATTCGAAATATTCTTGTAGTCGGTGACGTAACCTTGGCAGTCCAAGATGCTCAGGCGAAAATTCTTGTTAATGGGACACCAGAAGCACTGCAACCGTTGATTGATTATACGAAAGCAGTAGGGAATCCTGCTTACAAAGCTGTCAAAACAGGAACAGATCTTCTCGAATTCATGGATCCGCGTGTGAATAAGACTTTAGGAATCCAGTGGTATTTAGAGAATCATGGTTTGACAATGGAAAATATCGTCGCTTTCGGCGATAACGATAATGATGTTGAAATGATTGAAGCGGCTCAAATTGGCGTAGCCGTAAAAAACGCAACAGATTCCGTTAAGGCTGTTGCGCGTATGCATTGTGATTCTAATATAGAAAACGGTGTTTACAAATTTATTACACAGTTTTTGGAACAATAGTCTATCGAATTATTGAGCTGTCTTCGATGCGTGTTTGGTTCATTTCATAGTCAAACGAAAAGACAAGCGCATAAATCATGTCTAAGACTAATTGGATTGCTGTACGTGAAGAAAAAGATGCCATCTTTGTCATAAGTTCTTCTTGTGGTGCAACATGAATGACTTCGTCAGCGAGTGGAACTAAGGGGTTGTCATTTGGCCCGGTTATTAAAACAATTGGAACGTTACGGTCTTTGAGTGACGTCATGATACGAAGGTTATTGATACTGGTACCGTAGTATGAAATAACAATTGCAAGACTGTCTTTGGGTTGGGTATGGGTTTTCATAAACTGAAAGCCGACAGCTGACTCGAGGTTACAGTCTTTTTCGATGCGAAATAATTTGTATTGGAAATCCTGACAAAGAATTAAAGATTGACCTGTTCCATATAGGTAGATATGCGGCGATTGGTGAATTGCCCTTGCAACACGATTTAGTTGTTGTTGGTCGATTGAGTTATATGTGTCCTGCATCGATTGGTAATTCAGGTTTAAGATACTTTCTAGGATTTGGTTTGTAGACTCATTTTTATTAAATGGCAAATCATCACGAACACGTTGCCCACGCGGTGATGTGCTTAATTCCCTGGTTAAGCGCACTTTAAAATCAGTGAACCCATCCGTTTGCATCTTCTTACAATAACGAGTAATTGTGGCGGTAGATGTGAAGGTTCGCTGTGCTAATTGTTGAATGCTCAAGGAAATAACTTCGTTGGGGTGGGCAAGTATATACTCCGAAATCTTAATTTCAGTTTCCGATAATTTGTCAAAGTCACGGATTCGGTTTATTAATAACATAATATCCTCCAATTTATTATATTATACATTGTTTTTGCGAGAATATTTATGTATAATGAGAAAGCAGTTGGAGAATTGGCCGAGTGGCTTAAGGCACCATCTTGGAAAGGTGGCGAAGCGCAAGCTTCCGTGAGTTCGAATCTCATGTTCTCCGCCATATGAAATTATACCCACTTAATAGTGGGTTTTTTATTTGTTTGGTCAACGATACCCCTACAATTCTTATTAATTCACTCTCATTTTTATCTAAAGGTGAGTATAGGTAGTTAATGTTGTCTGAATATTGGAGTGCCCAAGTCTCTGGAACAATGTCAATACACTGGACAGTGATTAGGGAGTTAATTGGTTAAATTCAAGTTTTTTTCATCATGTGACATTTAATGTTGTACGCATTAGGTCTGAATGGTTATAGAAACCATTGATATAAGTGAATAGACTTTCTTCCAGTCTTCGGTTTCTAAGAAAGATTGACTGTTTGTTTCTTCATGTTTTAAATACATAAAAAATAATACTATAACTGCATTATCTCAAGGATATGACTTTTTTGAGAAAGATTGCACTGCGTTATAGTCATCTATTACTTTTCTTACTTTGAAGGAGCGATACTGTGAACTGCGAACCGAATGGATGAGTGAATTTGCTTGAGGTTTTCATAACCGGCATACATCATAGAAGACATTAAGTATTAAGGTTAAATTCATTCTCGTAAAAAGCATCCATGCAATGTTTTTACGAGAAAATAAATCCATAATAACGCAATGATATCGAAATCCTTTAGACGTTTTAATATAAGTAAAATCGCTAACTCATACTTTATTGGATTCGGAAGGATTGTTTTTGTAGAAATAGTTAAATAGAAATGATATTGACAATTATGCAAAGCCACTTTCAATGAAGGGAGTTGCTTTTTTTTGATTTATTGTATTCACTGAATAATCTATAATTAGAGTTAGTTGCATTTAACGTGATATACTAAGGTTAATTAGTCAAATATTTATGGATTTCTGATTTTAAAAGGAGGTCTGAAAATATGATTGTTTCCGATCAAACGCTATCAAAAGAGTTGATTAGAAAATTACAATTAAACGAACTGTACTTGTTAAAAGAGTTAAACAAATTTTGTTTAAAACACAGGATTCCCTTTACGTTGGATTTTGGGTCAATTATTGGTGCAATAAGACACAGTGGGTTCATTCCTTGGGATGATGATATTGATATAGCGATGCTTAGATGGGATTATGATGTCTTTTTGGAGATGACTAAACAATGGAATAATGATCAGATTTTTGTTCAAAATTATGACACTGACCCGCAATATGTCCATTCATTTACTCGCCTTCGTTTGAATAATTCGAAGGCAATACAAGAAGAATGGTCACATCTCGATGTACATCATGGAATTTTCATTGATATATTCCCCTATGATGTTATGCCATCCTCAAGTGGTTCTATAAGATTGCATGAAGAAGAAATTAGCATTCTACAAGAAGCGAAATTAAAGCGCGTTAAATTACTCAGGAATAATGATAAAGTGTTATGGGAGAGAGCGAAGATAGATTGCCCTCTATCTCTGAATTCAATGCAAGAGTTAAACAGAATGCAAACCAAAGTCATGACGAAGTACAATGATACACATAGTGATTCAGATTTTGTAACGCATATGACTCAGGGATTTAAAACATACAGAGAATATAGAAGGCGAATACATGATCATCTTAGACCTTCTTATTATGATTTTGAAAAGATCCTTCTACCCATCCCTAATAATTATCAATTCATTCTGCTCAACACATATGGAGATTATCTTTCTTTCCCACCAAGTAGTCAAAGAAAACCTCATCATGGATTAATTGAATTAGAGTTTAACGAAAAATTAAATATAGAGATCTAACATAAAAACTGATATCTTCTAAATATATGATGGTAAATAGATGTAGACTAATAAAAAAAAGAAGGAGCAGTTGCTCCTTCTTAGCTGTGTACCGAAATTATAAACTACGTACGTTTTCTGCTTGCATTCCACGTTGTCCTTCGACCATGTCAAATGAAACAGCTTGTCCATCGTTTAATGATTTGTAACCTTCTTCAGCAATAGCTGAGAAGTGAACAAAGATTTCTTGGTTTGATCCGTCAACGATAATAAAGCCGAAGCCTTTTTCAGCGTTAAAGAATTTTACTTTTCCTGATTCCATAAAAAAATACCTCCCTCTAAAATATGTCTCATATAATAACAGGTGTTAGGTATTATTTAATGTGTTTAGTCATAT
>NZ_WTSY02000048.1 GCF_009828775.2 Erysipelothrix aquatica
GAATTTTACTAATATCAAACACAATGATACACTTAGAAATAAAAAAACCATCATCATATTTCTATGACGATGGTACTGACTCTAAATATGTCGGACTATCTCACCAACACTAGATTATAAAGAGCCAATTTTCAATGATACTATGTCGTTTAAGAATGCGCAGGGCTATTTTAGCATTAATTATGCATATCACTAGAATTGCAATTGCGAGTAACACAACACTTCGCATATCGAGATAAAATGTCATCTGATTCATCACAGGTAGATCCTTATTTATAATGTAAATCATTGTAGAATACCCAATCGCACCGAACACTAATCCAATCATCATGGGGCGCACTGTTACGATTGCGCTTTCTACCATTACTGTTTTACTTAGCTGTGCATGCGTCATGCCCATCGATCGCATCATTGCAAATTCACTGCGACGTTCCCGATAGAGAATTGTTGACATACTTATTAAATTTGTAAAAACGATAAATCCAATCATTCCTGTAATTAATTTTGTGATATTATCCACAGTTGAAAGTACGATTTCACGAGACTCATAACGCGCTTGATTATTATCAATATGAAGCTCCGCAAAATGTTTCGTTAATAATTCCTCGGTCGCCATCGCATCACTACTGGATATATTAAATATCGTTTCGGATGTCGCTTTGTAGTTCTCTTCATACGTTGAGGGGCTTGCAAGCACTTTATTAATCTCATTGAATGTTGTCATGTTTGTCAAAATGATAGGGCTAGCCATTTGACCATGGCCTTTTCTAAGCATACCTAAATTTGTATTGTCCTCATTTATAACTTGATGAACTTTAACATTAACATTTTGACGATTACTGTTTGTCAATGTCATCGTTTCAATGCCTTCAAAATTTAATATTGGACCCGCATATTGAACGAGTTCAGACCCTTTTTCCAGATAGCCTTCATAATAGTTATCAATCACAATCATCGGTTCGTTTGATGAAGTCTTTTGGAATAACGACGCAAATAACGAATCATCTAGAACTGTCATCTGCGTCGGATTCACTTGTTTTTCAACAGTATAAGATTCACTTAAGCCCGCATTATAAATGGATTCAGAGAAGTCTATGTCTCCCGTCATCAGTTCCGATATACTGATTGGAAGTGTTCGTGTAATCACTACTTGATTGGTATGATCGCTCTCATGCAAGACTTTGACAATTTCTTGAACATAAGACTCTTGTTGCGCAAGCGTATCTAGATCTGGGACCTCACCAATATTATCCCATTGGGCGAACATATTATAAACAACCGGTTGCGGAACTGCATGTCTCAATACCGTTTGGAATAACGAGACAACAAAAACTGTAAGCATCACTACAATCACAATTGCGACTCGAATTCCTCGATACTTATAACCGTCACGCTGCATTGATTTTCCAGCAAGACGAATGGATTCTTTACGGCTCAATCTCGCCCAGAGGGGTAATTGCCCATTGCGTTTATAACGTGTCGATTCTCTTATTGATTCTAAAGCTGTCATCCGATATATTTTAGCAACCATGAATTCAATCGGTATCATGACTGAAATGAAACCAATAAGCATCAAGATCCCAATTAATTGCCATGATAACCTGATATGAAAGGGAGCATAACTTTCCATATTCAGAGTTGTTGTGAGTGTAGATGCATTGTTATGAATAAGCTGAATACTTCGCGTCATTAAGATTCCTACACCAATTCCCAAGATGATTCCTAGAGCGGCAAGCACATAACTTTCTTTTCGCATCATTGAATGAATCTGCTTCTTACTCGCACCGATACTTCGAAGTAAACCAAAGTCCTTTTGCCGACGACTCATATTGGCATAGAATGCATTCTGAACCATCGTGAAAGTGGCAAGGCTGAAGAAACTCATCACAGCTGCAGCAATACCAATCGCTAACATTTTTTCTTGAGCGACGCCATCCATCATTTTGAGTTCTTGATTGTAGCTCTGGTTATACGTGGCATGTGTATTTTCACCGCTATTTTCGATTGCAGACGCAACCAATTTATCAATGTTTCGAACATCCGACTTAAAGATAATATCTGCTTTCGTTGCAATCTTTGGGTTGGTTAATTGACTGTAGTAACTATAACCCTTACCCGCATCATTCTCAAAGAAACCAACAACTGTCAGCGGACTCAAGCCAATTGGGTCCCCATTATCCAACACTGCAACAACCGTATCACCAAGAGTCATCGAGTCAGCAAAGTAAGAACCAAAAGCGACTTCGGTTTCATTAAGCGGAGCACGTCCCGATACAAAGTTCCGATTACCATTGTATTTTACGTCATTATCAGATCGGATTGAATCAAAATTAGCATCAATCATTACGCCTCGAATAATATTTTTACCATGCTTGATTAAGAGCGGCCTACTATAAGCAACTGTATCAATTGATGGCTCCATTTGACTTATGGTAGTAGGTAAATTCGTTCCGTTTAATTGGGCATTCCATTTTTCGGTGTAACTCAGTTGATTATGCATTTGAGCATCATAAATTGTCTGTGTGATCATCCCAACCATTGTCAGTAATGCGACTGACAGTACGACACTCAAAATGGTCATAGCGGCTGTAAACGAATTGTGACCCAACTGACGTTTCATAAGTTTGTTAAGAATGGTCATTGATTGGTACCATCATAAACAATCTTCCCATCTTCGATATGAATTGTACGATCAGCCATTCGCGCAATATCGATATCATGGGTGACTAAAATAATTGTTTGATTGTAGGTTTCATTCGCATACCGTAACATGGTCATAATTCTTCGCGAGTTTTCCTGATCAAGATTTCCAGTCGGTTCGTCTGCCAGCAATAAAGATGGCTTATTCATTAGCGCACGTGCTATCGCAACCCGCTGTTGTTGTCCTCCTGATAATTGATTGGGCAAGTGATTAAGCCGATCTTCAAGTTGTAACAGGGTAATGAGTTCGTTGTAATAGTCGCTATCTACAATTCCTTCATCCAGCAAAATAGGTAGTTGAATATTTTCTTCTACAGACAACATCGGAATAAGATTGTAAAACTGATAGATCAAACCGATATGACGTCTACGAAAAAGTGTCAACTTGGTATCATCTAGAGTTTCCATTTGTAAGTCATCAATGATTACGGTTCCCCCCGTTTGTTGATCAACGCCGCCTAAAATATGAAGTAGTGTTGATTTTCCACAACCACTCGGACCAGTTATTGCGATAAACTCTTTTTTTTGTACGCAAAATGATAGCGAACGTAACGCATCCACTTGATACACTGGGGTCTTGTATACTTTTTCCAAATTTTCAATTTTTAGTATTTCCATTATAAGTCCTCCTGATACCCCAATTTTAGATCAAACAAACGCCTCTAGTTATGACGCTTCCGTCACACTTAAAAACGAAAAACAAATGCATTATCTGCTTCTACATAAAGAGCTCCATGTTGCTGGTGCATAATTTCTCGAGCCATAGATAGTCCGATACCAACACTATCTGGCGCTTTGTTCATTCCACTATAAAATCTTTCAAAAATCCGTTCGCGATCTCGCGGCGAAATTTCAACTCCATCATCTTTAATGACAACCTCAATTGTCCTTCCACTCTTGCGGGTTTGGATCGTAATCATCGTTTGCGCATATCTTATTTTGTTTACAAGAACATTCGATATTGCCTCATACGTTTGATTGTAATCACACTCAATCAACGTATCTTTGATTAAATTATTGACAGTCAGTTTAGCTTCATAAAGTTGCGGTTCTATTGCCGTTAGTAATTGTGCCATTAACTTATTTAGCGAAATGGGTTCCATCTTGAATGCAATCATATGTGTCTCTAATTGAACGATTTTATTTAAAGACAAAACGAGGTTCTCCATACGACGAAGTTGTAGAGTCATAGTCTCAGAAAGTTCTTGTTCTAATGTTTCGACCTCCACCATGATAGATAAGGCAGTTAGCGGCGTTTTTAGCTGATGTGAAATATCTTCCATCGCTTTTTTCAATCCTTGTTTTTGAAGTTGTAGTTGATATGCTGTCCCTTTCATCGCAATCATTGTTTTATTCAACTCGGCATGCAATGTTGACAACTCCCCTTCTTCATAAGCCTGAATATCGTGATGATAATCACCGTTATTTAATGTTCGCAAGTATGCGACCACGTCTTCGATTGCTTGGTTTCGTTGGCGTACAAACTGGTAGAAACAGATTATCAAGAGTATTGCGAAAAAAACGAGCCCCACAAACGGAAATCGATATTCAATAACAACTGCAACAAGAAATCCAATGCTCACTTGGGTCAAAAAAAATTTTACATCACGATTCCGAAGTTGTTTCATAAGTAGCGGTATCCCTTTCCATGAACGGATTCGACAACCCGTATATTCGCAAGTTTCTCACGAAGCCTTTTAATCGTAACTGTTAGCGCATTATCCGTTATAAATTGAGACCCTTGCCATAACATCTGATTTAGCATTTCTCGGCTTACAATTTCTCCTTTATGCTCCACAAACATTACAAGTAATCGATATTCTTGAACGCTAAGCATGATAAGTGTTTCGTTATGATACACTGTTGCGTTACTCAAGTTAATGGTTATATCGCCATCATGAATCCGTAGTGCCAAAGAGCGCTTCGCAATAGCGCGAATGCGACTATCTAATTCCGCTAAGCGAAAGGGTTTTGTAATGTAATCATCAGCCCCAATACTGAATCCTTCTAAGATGGTAATTTCGTCATCCATAGCTGTTAGGAAGACGATTGGCGTTTCAAACTGGCTTCGAACATATCGTGCAAAATCAAGCCCATTTCCATCCGGTAAGCCTACATCTAAAATGATGATATCAAAAGCATTGTTTAATAACCGTTCTCCCTCTTGAATACTAAAAGCAACTGTAAGATCCCAGTTGTTATTTTTAAAATACTTGCGCAATCCATATACGATGCCTGCGTCATCCTCTAATAGAAATATTTTCATACCCTCATTATAACTGAGGACACTTAAATACGTGTGAATAAATCGTCACTTTTGGTATGATGAGTGTACAGATAGAAAGTGGTGCGTCCCTATGAAAATAATTTCCTTAGACCGTCAAGCGTATCAAGGCGTGGTCTTACACTTTAACTACACTACAGATGCCTATTATGATGTTCTCGTGGAACCACAAGAACTATTCAGTGTGCGCTTGGTAAAAAAACAGTTTCCGAACCCAATAAATAAATCATTTACAGGTGCGCTGTTTCCAGATCATCTTGAAGATGCCCATGTATTTGCGGCAGTAGATGACAATGAGCAGATAGTTGGGTATCTCGAAGTTGGTGTAGAACCTTGGCATCAGCGATTACGATTATCCGAAATTTTGGTAGTCGAACATGCTCGTGGACAAGGTGTCGGTACACTGCTTATGAACAACGCGTATGAATTTGCGCAAGCCTGCGGTTGTCGAGAAGTGGTATTAGAAACACAGACGTGTAATGTCCCCGCAATTAACTTTTACTTGCAACATCACTACCGTGTGATTGGCATTGATCTAACACATTATTCAAACGAAGATATCGCCAACCAAGAGGTTCGTTTAGAGATGGTTCGATCCGTCATCTCAAAAATCACATCAAAATAAATAATAATAAAGTTTGACAATCCAAGTGAAACCTAGTATATTACTCTTAAATCGTTGAACAAGAGAGTAAACTTAAAAATGCCTTAAGCGAGTCAGGGATGGTGGAAGCCTGGTAGGAAATAATAAGTTGAACCGCACTTGGGAGATATTAGATTGAACTTAGTAGGTCTAATCGCCAACCTAGCGTTATAGGAAAGTGGTTTATCATACATGATAAGCAATTAGAGTGGCACCGCGTTAATGACGTCTCTAGATACATATATCTAGAG
>NZ_WTSY02000049.1 GCF_009828775.2 Erysipelothrix aquatica
GAGAAAAGGTAATATTGGAAAAAAAATTAAGTACAAACTAGGTAGTTCTGTAGTAATAGACGATTATGTATTAACTGCTTTTTCAAAGTTTAATGATAACAACGAAGCAGAGCTAACAATGACTCAATATATCAATTTTCTTTTAAATTTTTGGGATGAAATTAATAGAGTTTATGCTCAAAAAAGTGTAACTGTTCCAATATTTGGATCTGGTATCACAAGATTTAAAGGTGGATTTAATAACATTGAAATCAATGAATTGTTAAACATAATGCTCTGGACATTTAGAATCAGTGAAACTCGTTTTAAATACCCGGCTAAACTAACTATTATTATTTACGGAGACCTATTTAATAAAATAAATTTATTTGGATTACAGGAGGATGTTAATTATGGCATATAGAAATGGAACGTATGTAGCATTTGATGGACAAGCTACTACTAACCCTACACAAAGTGACATGAAGTATTACGGTTTGCTTCAAAAGTGGAACAAGAGTAACAACTCAGAGTTAAATTTTAGTGACAGTCATAAAAAGACATATCAAGTCAAAGATACAAGTTCAAAGATTACTCTTCAGAATAGATTACTGGAGCGACTTAATAATTCAAAAAATTTCCTATTGATTATCTCCGATGATACAAATTATGATAGAGGAATGCTAAATTTTGAAATTGAAAAAGCTGTCGATAAATATCAACTTCCTATTATTGTCGCTTACACTGGTTTTACTTCAATTTTAGATCCTTCTCAATTAAGCAATCGTTGGCCTAAAAGTCTAGCTCAACGTATAAAAAATGGTAGTGCAAAGTGTATTCACATACCTTTTAAAGAAAGAGCAATTATGTCTGCAATAAGTCAATTTAGTATACATAGCACAGGAAATAATAGGCTTACAAGCAGTTTAAATTACTACTCAAGAGAAGTTCAAAAAAAATGGGGATACATTCAATAAAATAAACATAGGATCATTTTTACGGCTCTTTATAATCTAGTGTTGGTGAGATAGTCCGACATATTTAGAGTCAGTACCATCGTCATAGAAATATGATGATGGTTTTTTATTTCTAAGTGTACCATTGTGTTCGATATTAGTAAAATTCTAGACCTAAAGTTATAAAAATCTCGATAACCAAAAGCGATTCGTTTTATAACTTTAATCAGATTGTTGGTTCCTTCTAATCTCCCATTCGAGTAAGGATATGTTAGCGCATTAATGATGTAGGATTCTTGCTTCTTGAAGGTTTTTAAAACACGTTGCATTGAATCAGCGACATAAGGATTTGACTGATTGATTAAATCGGACAATAGAGATATGTTCTTATGTTTAATAGCTTGTTTTAAATGTTGGCAAAGCCAGTATGTAGTTTCAAATTCTTGGGAAAGTCGTAATAAATCGTCAATAACCTGTGCTTCTGTCATAAGGTACTTGTAACTCGTAAATTTTCGATAGTGATGATTATCTAAACTCGAAGCATCTTTGAGAATGAGCTTCCAGTATCGTTTAAGGCGGGCATAGTATTTTGGATTGTGTTTCATAACGTGTATTCGCACAGCATTTAAAGATCTATTAATATGCTGTACGATATGGAAACGATCTGTAATGATTTTTGCGTTGGGGAAAGACGAGTGAATCAGGTGGATGTATGGCTCGTACATATCGATGCAAACTGTTTCTACCTGCTCTCTGACATAAAGTGGGAATCTCAAGAAGTAACTCTTGAGGAAGCTTAAGCGTCTGTTTGGAAGGATATCAAGAACGTTCCCATTGGACGCATCCATATAAATGAAGGACATCTTATGATGGACGGACTTAACGGATGAAAATTCATCAAAAGAAAGATGTTTGGGTAAAGTATTATGGTTTACCATGAAATGTTGATTTAATTGATGAATCCAATGATTTAAAATCCCATGTGAAATATCATGGCGTATCTATATATCTTTATCGATATTTTATTCTTGGCATCAAGAATGCAGGCCATATAGGTATTCTTTGATATAGAATGGCGATATTCAGTAAGTGATGTTTGATCGGAAAAAGAATGATTACAGTGTTTGCAAAGGTAGCGTTGCTTTTTGAGACGAAGAAATGTTCTTCGATTGGATACTCTCGGCATTTTAATGGTGACAATTTTTGATCCGTTTTTGATGATTGAGAAGGATTGATTGACAACACCACAATGCGGACAAGAACTTGGAGCAGGTGGTGAAAGTTTTGCGTTATAACAAGGGATAGAACACCTTTTATTTTAAGTTCATGAACATAATTGGCATCAAAAGTTATATTTGGGTCTTTTATATTAAGTGTAAGTCGTATAGAATTAGAGATAGACATAGATTCTAGCACCTTTCTTGGATTGTAGTAACCTAAGTATATCGTGCTTACCATCTATGTCTTTTATTATGCTTGAAATTAAACATTAAAAAGTGTTGATGATATCTCACCAACACTAGAAGATGTAGAACCATCAAAAGGTGTTTCTAAAAACGAAACGTTTTTTTATCAAATCTCAACCGCATAGAATCGTATTATTTAGAACTTACAATTGAATCGTACTAAAAAATGAGAGAAAAGAGGAAAAACTATATGGAACTAGAACATGCTATTCCAAGTATGGAACAAACATTTGGACAGTTAGAATTTACTGGTGAAGGAAATATCGAACTGCGACGTATCAAGGAAAGACGACCATTCTTTCTCGTAGTTACAATTTGTACTTGAATATTCAACGAGCTGATGATATTGTCGTTATCCTACCGGCAGAAGCTGGCGAAAAAATTGTGAAGTGGAGAAAAAAATCAAACTTATCAATCCACGTATTACAGCAGAAGTCTACAAAATTGGAAATCGAAGATTCACAAACTACATCATGCACGCAAATGACATGATTAAAGCATAGAAAAAATGAGATTAGAAGAAGAAATCGTGCTGGAGAAAGAAAAATATTTAGAGTATTAAAGTTTTCAGCATTACGACGTGAGGTTAAAGTTGTCAATGAGGAAGGTGTCGTGACCGAGGAAGTGAAAGAACGTACCTATGACCTTAAATCGAAAGGTCAAGGTCGCATGATTCAAGTCAGCATTCTTACCAAAAATGAGAAAAGTTTGATAACAATATGAAAATTGAACTGGTCAATCCAGTAACAGCTTGCGTCTCAACAGCTACCCTCCGAGGAGCTGTCGTGGACTGGTATATAAAAGCTGGTGACATTAAACTTATTTCAAATAATCAAACTTGCGCTATAAAGAATTCCCGTAAGTAAATCTTGATAAAACACATGATATTGTTGTAATTCCTTCGAAATGTTAGAATTATCTTATAAGGTGCTGTAATAACTATAGAAGGAGGAATTTAATGAGTTCAAGTTATGTGCAAAATCTAATAGAAGCAGTTATTTCTAACTCTAATAGTGAGTCGTGGACTAGTGCTGTATTAGAGTGGGAAGTTGAAGATGTAGTAGAAGATGAAACAGCTCAATCTTCTTGTGTTTGTGGTAAAGAAAATATTCGCTATTTATTTACTATTGTCAACGCAGAAAATGGAAATACTTTGTTTCCTATCGGAAGTTCATGTATTCAGAAATTTAATCGAGAAGATTTGAATGAAGTTACTTCTGTTAAAGAAAAACTATTCAGATTATTTCATGCGGTAAAGGAAAACGAATTTATTTCATTGGATGGTGATTTTTTCTCACGTAAATTACTAAAACATCTTTTCGATGAAGGTGCTTTTATACCGAATAAGCATAATAATCATGACGGCGAAAATGATTTTGATTTTATGTTGAAAATGTTTAATATGAGAAAAGAACCTAGTGATAAACAAAAAGCAAAAATTAGAGCTATTATTGTAATCTCAATTAAACCATTCCTTGAAGAACAACTTAATAGTAAAATAATCACTTAAAATCAGAATAAGTATGAAAAGAGCAGTTTACTCTTTAAGTAATAACTACTCTTTTCATATTAAGAAAGAAGGAAATACTATTTGCAAAATAAAAGGAAATCGAATTAAACCATGTGACAGCAACTTGCTCTACCATACTGGTCTAGTAGTCTGTGGTGTCATCTGTCTTCTTGTGATGGCTATCTTCCTTCTTCGCTCCCTTATGAGGACAGATTGGAGGACTATAACACTAGAAGAAGTCTTTTCACAATTTTATACACCAAGCTTCTTAGGTAGTGCTCTCACTGCCTTTTCTGTTTGCCTACTATTAGGACTATTGATATACCGCCAACGCATTGATACGATGAAGCAGCTCCAACTAAGGAAAAAATGGCTCGTATGATTTAAGAAAATAAATGGTATGAGTCGGAACAAGTTCAATCTGATGGCTTCTTTAAAGACCTCATCTCTTCCAAGCCAAAAAGAAAAAATTACTGTTCTTCTAAAAATGTGATATTCTTTGAAAAAGGGGCTGATTCAGCTTCCACTCTTCTCAAGGTGTAGAAGTTGATCTTAGTATTTCTCCATGACCACTTCCACTTTAATATGGATCAATCCATTTTCTAGGTGATAATGCATTTTAGGAAAGTAAGTAATCTTCTATTTGTTCTTATAGCCCAAGTCTTTGAAGAATCCACTCCTTAGAGATGATTCAGATTCGTACCAGTGATTCTCTTAAATCATTCGAGATAGTTTTTATCGATGTTGGATTTGCTTCATCATAAAGTTAGATAAAGATTCTACCGTGAAAACTATTCCATGAAATTTGATGATACTTTGTTATAATGTAGATTGATAAGGGAAGGTGACAATTATGATAGAGTCGGCACTTTTTTTAATAGAAAGAACAATAACTCCAATTGTTAATGCACACAAAGAGTATAGAAGCGGCAAGACGAATATGAAATATACAGATGCCTATGCCGATGATTTGAAAAGGTTAAACGCAATAGCAATTTCGGAAAGAACAATTCTAGAAAATATGAAATGCACCGGAAATATATTAGATTACTTGAATAAGAACACTACTTCAGCTGAAGTTAAGAATTTATTTTTAAAACATAACTTTTCTCCATATGAGGAAAATATAGAAAAATTTAGAAAAGAATTTACAAATGAACTTGAACAGAGGTTTACAGTCACTGATTTAATTCAAAATGAGGTGTATACAACTTGGGATTTTATTTTTTTAGCTGGATTCTATTCAACGCAAACACCTGGAATTCTACCTGTAAAAAATCAAGATGGGAAAGTTGTTGCTGTTGTAGCAAGAGGGAGATTTAAAGGGAATCAAATTTACAATAATATTTATTTGGATAATGAGGAGGTAAAGTATTACCTGATCAAGGGTAATCATAAATATAATGATTATATATTGAAAGATAAAGTACCAATCTATCTATTTGAAACCATAGGTTCAAACCAACAAAAATATAAAGGCCGATATATATTAAAGAACCTGAATGATTTAGATTCGATTATACTAGAAAAAGATTTAAAGGTGGTTTCTAACAATAATACTGTTGCTAATTCACCGAAAATTAAAGGGAGAAGAAGGTTTAGAAAGAATTCTGGCAAAAAGAATCCTGGTTCGGACGAATCTAGTGAAAATAAGAGGAGAGCGGGAGATCGTGCTGAGGTTATCTTTAAAGAACTTCTAACAAAAAAGAACATTAAGTATAAAGATACTTCAAAATTAAAGAAATTCAATTTCGTTGTGTTAGTTCAAAACAATGAAAAAAGTATAGGTATAGAAGTGAAAAAT
>NZ_WTSY02000050.1 GCF_009828775.2 Erysipelothrix aquatica
TAATATAATTGGTATTCGGACTCAAGAAAAAACAAATATAATTGATGAGGAAGATGGAGATGTTACAAAAAATGGACTTGCATACGTGTTGGGTCAGCATAAGTCTTATTCATGGTATACAAATTATGAAAATTTAATTACAGAAATACAATTTTTTGGGGACTATCTAGGTGCCAATAATCAAGTGCTAAATACCGATTTATTAATCTTTGGTGAAAATGTAAGTGAAGAAACAGCAAATAAGTATTTATCTAAATTGAAAATTCCCAGGGAAGCAGCTATTAACGGTTCAAAATTTTTTGATAGTCGAAATGGGAGTGTTGATCTTCAGAATGCTATAGTGATTGTTAACAGTGATAGTGAGTCAATAAAGGATCTTGACCATGAGCAACAACAACAGCTATTACATAATTTACATCTCTACGATTCAAGTGAGGAGGATGTAAAAAGTGTTATTTCGTATTTAAATAGTGAAAAACGAGTAGTTTATCCAAAATACATCAACGAGACAAACAAATTTGTTCAATTGTTTGTAAATGATATCGTTTTATTTTCATATTTTTCAGTTGTTTTTCTATTTGTCCTATTAAATCTATATATTATTATATATGATATTGTGAGATCGAATAACAGAGAATATGCTATCAGTAAATTATATGGTGCAACGAACTTTCAAATTATTTTGAGGATTGAAATACTTGTTTCGTGCATATACTTGATTCCATCCTTTATACTTTCTAGGTTATTCATAGGACTAATTCCAAATAGATTGACTCTAATGTATTTGTATATTGCCCTAGTAATTGGACAAATTGCGGTTACAATACCTGTTATAAAAAAGTTTACAAAGAAAGATGTATCGTGTCAATTAAGGAGTGACTACTAATGAAAATCGTTGAAATGAACAACGTTAGAAAAGAGTATACAGACGGTGAGTATACATTAACTGCAGTAAATAATATTGATTTCCACATTGAAGAAGGGGAAATAGTCGCAATTATTGGACCTTCGGGGTGTGGGAAAACAACTCTTGTTAATATACTAGGCCTAATACTGGAGCCAACAAGAGGTGAAATAGTGATAGATGGGAAGAATATAGTCGAGTACCGTGAGAAAGATAAGGCAAAGGCTCGTAACGAATTTTTCGGATATTTAACACAGGATTTTTCTTTGGTTGAAAATGATTCGGTTTTTGATAACATAAGAATACCCTTAATATATTCTTCACAAAGGAAAACAAAAAGAGAGCAAAGAGAACTAATTTTGAAGTATTTAAATCAACTAGGATTGGAGAGCATTGTTGATAAAAAAGTAAAAAACTTATCTGGAGGCCAGAGGCAAAGAGTTGCATTGATAAGAGCTATTGTAAATGAGCCAAGAGTGATAATCGCTGATGAGCCGACTGGTTCACTAGACTCAGTAACTTCTAAAGAAATATTTGATCTTCTAAAAGGACTTGTTTCTGAAGGGATATCAGTTCTAATGGTAACTCACAATTTGGAGCTTGCTAGCCAGTGTAATAGAATTGTAAACATGCTTGATGGTCAAATAATTGATTGATAGAAAGCTCTAATTATAAGGCAAATATTATAATACTCTAAAGATATTGTGGCCTTGAAATGTTATTGAAGCACCCTGCTACTTTAGTAAAAATAGACATTAGATTTCTTTTTTTTGATAATGTTCTAGTCAATGTAAATTGCTACAGTAAGGTTGAGTTGGAATAGAACTGATTTGGCGCTAACACATTATTATATGTATGAGGGCGTTGGCTATCATACCAATCTTCCTCAAATTTATTCATAATCTCATCCATCCTTTCTTTTGTAGTAAATGTATAATGGTTCGTACATTCGTGTTTGAGTGTGTTGAAGTATCGCTCCATGACTGCATTGTCATATGGACATCCCGAACGACTCATGCTTTGTTGGATATAACGTTGCTTACAGAACTAAATAATTTACTTGTGAATTGACTCCCTTGATCACTATGTACAATTAATCCCTTATCTGGATAATAGCGTAATAATGCTTTATGCAACGTATTAATAGCTAAACGCGAATTAATCGAAGTGCTATTTTAGAGGCAACCACTCTGCGATCATAAACATCAATTATCGTACAATTATATCGAGGTGTTCCATTACTTAAATACAGATAAGTAAAATCAACACACCAAACACAATTTGGTTTCGTTGCATGAAAATTTTGTTGCACAAGATTCGGAAATACCTTGTGTTGATTCCCTGTCTTGAATGGTTGCTTTTTACGGCGAATAGTTGATGATATATTAAGTTCCTTCACATATTTTCGTATAGTTGGAAGGGAGTAGGAGTATCCATGATTAGCACAATAAAATGTCATCATTTTAGTTCCCATTGTTCCGTTACTTCTATGGAATGATCAACTAATAAAGCGTTGTACTTTAGCTTTTTGCTCATAGTATGGCGCTTTTCTCTGTTTCAGATGATTGTAATATGCATTCGTACTCGCTTTAAATTTACGACATAACCAACGAACTCCTAGGTTTTTACCGTGTTCTTGAATAAACTGATATTCACTTAATCGATTTCCTTTGCAAAGAATGCCGCTACTTTTTAAGAATTCATTTTCCTTTTTAAGTTTTCTAATTTCCAAAATAAGCCGTTTTGATTCTTCAAGTGATAATGTGACTTCTTCTATATAAGGATTGTTTTGGCATTCTTTGCGAAGTTCTCTAAGCCAGTATTATAGAGTTCCACCTCCAAGGTGATACTCTTGAGTAAGGCTTTTAATCGTTCGTCCTTCTTTAAGTTATAATCGTATGATTTTATCTTTTGTTTCTTTACTATAATTTTTCATAAGTTGCTCCTTGATTTGATTTTATCATTTCTCAACCAAGGTGTAGCAATTTCAGTTTACTAGAACAAGTGCTGTAGTTGATGCAAATGGGTACGTTGCTCCACCCAAAAGTATAGGAAACAGTACAACACCACCAAACGACATTAATTCTTTGAGAGAAGCTGGAGTAATCTTACAACACTTTTGTGAGAGTGTAGCATCAAGGCTTAGAGATGAGCAGAAAAAAGGTCGTGTGGTTTCGATTTATCCACGAGATACAAACTTGAAGAGCTTTAGCAGACAAAGAAGACTGCAAGAGTCAACTAACATTTCAACCGAAATTCTTAAAGTGGCTATGGAACTGTTAGAGGATAATTATGTTTTTCAGTACTGCCACTTAGATCGATTGGGGTTCATGTAGGCAAGCTGGTGGATGATGTGAATATTCCAAAGCAGATTAATCTATTTAATTCAATCGAACAAGAAAAGACTAGAGAGTTAACAATTGACAAAACTATTGATGACTTACGATAGAGATTTGGTTTTCATGTTGTTAAACGTGCTTCAGCATTATTGGATAAAGAGACTGAAAACTTGGATGCGAAAAATAGTAATTCTGTGTTTCCAGGCCGCAAAAAGGATTATGACCTTGATAATGATATTATAGAGAATGATATACTTTACAAAAAAGATAAACGCTCACAGAAACTCCGAGAAGAATTTCTCAAAAACAAGGGAGAGTATTAGGTTTGGTGTACCTGTAGGGACATCGAATTGAAACTCTTTTTCTATTTATTTGTTACTTTGTAGAAATACCTGGTCACTTTGTATATAGTTTGCACATATTTTGATATGTTATTATATAGAACTATTGGGGTATGTTACAATGGATAAGCAATTAGACTAATTGCTAGAGTGTGTAATATATGGGGGACTTATGAAAAACCAAAAGAAAGGTGTAATTTACATTGACAAGAGGCTAGTTCAGGATAGTGGTACCTATTGTTGGGAAGATGTCCACGAACGAATTAAGAGCTTCCTTGAAATTGACGAACTAGAACGAATTTGCGAGTTTGAATATTTATACGAAGAGAAATCAGTTGATAATACTTTAAATAAAGTAGTAATGATGGAGTTACTTCATGAAATTGAAAAAGGCCACTACAAGATATTAATCGTTGATGATATTCGACATATTGCAAATAATATTAAAGACCTGAATGAAGTTGTAAAAACGATAAAGAAACATAAAGTTAGATTGATCAGTATTAAAAATAAAACAGATAGTAATTACTCATATGGGGAAATATTTCTTGATTTCGTTAGTGTCGTAGTAAGTTTAAACGACCATGAAGCACACACACATAATTGTTAAACGAATGAAAGGAACATCATGAATAAAAAGATTTTGATTTACGCGAGAGTAAGTACAAAAGAACAAGCAAATAAAGGATTCAGTCTAGAAATGCAAATAGATAGAGTCATGCAATACTTACGATTATATTCTTCGGAATTATCAGATATGCCTGTTCAGTCAGTACCTATTCTAACATTTGAAGAAAGAGGAGGCTCGGGTAAGTCTCTTGAAAGACCGATGATGAATGAAGTTATCGAGGAAATCATTGCTGGTAATGTAGGAACATTGGCAGTATATAGATTAGACCGACTAACAAGAAGTGTTAAAGATTTGCAAGTTATTCTAGAGTATGTGGAGAATTACAAAATCAGGCTAATTAGTGTAACAGAGCAAATTGACACTAGAACTTCAGTTGGACGATTTGTTGCAAATCAAATTATTTCGATTGCTCAGTTAGAGCTTGAAAATATATTTGAGAGAACAACTGAAGGATTAATCGGATCAGCTCGCAAGGGGAATTATGTATTCAGAGGGTCTCCTTACGGATACGATAAGATAGACGGAAAATTAGTGATTAATGAGTCCGAAGCGAAAATTGTTCGAGAAATATTCTCGATGGTTTTGGCGAAAGAGTATTCTATTCGAGCAATTACAATGATATTGTCTTCACGTAGAGCCGGAAACAGAAAATGGTCAGAAGAGACGATTTTCAAGATGCTTAGGAACCATATATATGTTGGAGAGTTCAAGGTGCGAGATGAAATAGTGACAGAACATAGTCCTTCATTGATTAATGAAAAAATGTTTAGAGAAACACAGAAGATTCTTGATTCTCGATCACATTTAAACCAATATAGATATCTTTACCACAGTAAGTGTTTTTCAAGCGAACACGAGGAACTTGAGCATAAATCAACCACAAAAAATAATGGAGATAGTATATACTTGTATTACGTTTGTCCTATTCAAAAACTTCGTGTAAATCAATCAAAAATTACGCATCAGTTAAATCAATATGTTGACCAATTTATTTTCGGTAAATACAAGAGGGAACTAAAGAAAATGATAAATACTCTTAAATGGTATGACTCGAAGGTAAGTGTATTAACAGAACTGTACGAATCTGGATTAATCGATAATGACTACTACAGTCAAGAAATAGATAGGCCAAGTAAAAATATTAGACTTGGAGAAGCAAAAGCAAGAGAACTATTTGGTAGATTTAAAAAGTGGAGTGTTATGACTGATGATGAAAGACACAGATTTTCTAAAAAACATATTTTGAAAATTATAATAGATATGCAAAAAGGTGAAATTATTCATGTAGTATTTAATGAGGAATAGTAATTACTTGAGTTAAAACGAACCTACTACAAGGAGAACAAAAATGAATAAGTTTATGATTATTCCTATTTACTGTCCATATTTACAG
>NZ_WTSY02000051.1 GCF_009828775.2 Erysipelothrix aquatica
GCTAGATCCTAAGTCTAGTGTGTCTGCCAATTTCACCACATCCGCATATTTGCTGTGTTTAATTCCTTAGTGCCTATAGATAATAACATTCATTTTACAAAAGCGCAATAGCTTTTTACATAAAAGTTAAAATAATTAAAGGCGGATTTTTTCCGCCTTTAATTAGATATAATAGATCTTCAAATTACCGAATGAAACGTCTCCATTGAGTGTTAATGTTGGACCCGATTGTGGCATATGATGTGTTGAATCTGATATACCACCAAGGGTTGTGGTGACGTTGTTAATTACATTCACAGTATGAGGAATGTAGAGGACAATTTGTCCGAAATTACAATCGATATTTAGGTGTGATCCATTAGGATTAAATTTTGCTTGATCAAAGTATACGCGTAATGATGCAAAGTTACACTCGACTGATCCGTCTGTAAAGTTCTCTGAACGAACATAACGTGTGCGGTCGGTAAATGTTGCTTCCATTCTTATAAAGTCCTGACGCGCGTCATATTGCTGTTCACGATTACTGTCTTTATTAAAGTTAGTGCCTTCTTTGGTTCCGTCAGAACTAAAGGTGAAATTTTGTTTGCTACCATCTCCGTTCTCAACGTTCACCTCAACATCAATGATGTCATCATCGTTGAAGTCATGTCGATTAAAGTCGGATTTTGGTGAGTCATACGTTTCGCTAAAGAATTCAAAATTGTGCTTTTTTCGCGGGAATAGGGAATGCAATCCGATACTTAGGAAGATACCACCCCAAATAAGCCACCAGATGTTTCCTCTAAAGTAGAAGAGATCATCATTCAATGCAAAGGCAATGATGAGTGGCATAATAATTCCACCATAATTTAAATCCTTCAAATTGCTAATTGCAAATGCAACCAACATTGCTGTTACAATAATTCTAAAAATACTGTTTCCTACTTCAAAAAGGTTAAATGCGGATCCGAAGATTACAACCGAAATAACTATGAAGAAGAAACCCCAATAAAGACTGCCGCTTTTTCTTTTCATTATAAGCTCCTTTCGTCCAAATGTTTTTTCACATTTGGGAAGTACATACGTGATACGTACACCACTTTGTGAGAGTCAAAAAACTGGATGGATCGTGCTGAGGTAATGTTTCGCTCAATTGCTGCTACATGGTTAATGTTCACAATTGCTGATTTCGAAATTCTTACAAATGAATTGGGTAATTTATCCTCCAATTCATACAAACGATATCGTGTTCGGTAAGAATCTTTACTTGTATGAGCAAAGACACTCTCTGCCTCAGTTTCAAAGAATAGAATGTCATCTGTGTTGAGTGATACATCACGATCATCACGAGATACGACGATTGCCTCTGTATGAAACTTTTGAATCCAACTTTGAATCTCAGAAGTCAGCGCATGACATTCGACAATCACGTCATCATCTGCTAATTCTGGATTTTCAATGATTCGAATTTTCATGTCTGCCTCCTCTATGTGTATCGTATCAAAAAAATGTTTAATAATGTGTTAAATCCGGTAAGATGAAAGATACATGCGTTAAGTTGCATTATTTTCGGTTTTGGCGCAGTAATTCAATTTCTTGACGATAGCCATCGTTATCATCTTGTGGTGTTTCTAAGTAAAATGGCAAATGGCGTAACTTAGGATGATTAATAATATTTACAAAAGCATCTAAACCAAGTGAGCCTTGTCCAATTTTTTCGTGACGGTCTTTATGGGACTTAAATGGATTTTTACTGTCGTTAATATGAATTGCATGTAGTTTATTCAAACCTATGATGCGGTCAAATTCTGAGATAACACCATCTAAATCATTGACGAGATCATAACCTGCATCATAAAGGTGACATGTATCCCAGCAAACGCCGAGTTTTTCTTTCACTTCGACACGGTCAATAATTTCTTTGAGCTCCTCAAATGTGCGGCCGACTTCTGAACCTTTACCTGCCATTGTTTCAAGAAGCACAATTGTTTCTTGGTTTGGGTCAAGTACTCGATTGAGCATGTCAGAAATCATAACAACTGCGGGTTCGACCCCTTGTCCAACATGACTTCCCGGGTGGAAGTTATAAAGACTTCCTTTGATAAAACTCATACGATAAATATCATCACGCATAACTTCCTCAGCATATTCACGTGTATGTGGTTTGTCACTGCACGCATTCAATGTATAGGGTGCATGTGCCAAAATATGTTTGAAATCGTTTGCTTCAATAATGGCGTTGAGTTTCGCAACATCATCCAAGTCGAGCGGTTTTGCTTTACCACCGCGGGGACTGCGCGTAAAGAACTGGAATGTATTCGCTCCAATATTCAAGGCTTCTTTTCCTAAACCTTCATAACCTTTTGAAAATGATAAATGACTTCCTATATAAAACATAAGAACCTCCTAATGATGTATTTATTCTATCATATTCGTCTCACGAGAGTATGCAAGAATACTATGATATAATAACAACTGAATACAGAAAGAGGTGTCGCATGGAATTAAATGGAAAACGTGTTCTAACAATCGTAAGCCCAGACTATGATGATTTGGAACTTTGGTATCCGATTATTCGGCTCCGTGAAGCAGGTGCTCATGTAGATATAGCAGGTGAGCATGCAGATACAACGTATAAAGGGAAGTATGGATTATCAGTAGTATCAAACCTAGCATTCGATGAAGTTAATATTACTCAGTATGATGGTATTTTGGTACCTGGAGGTTGGGCTCCTGACTACTTAAGACGTTTAGACGCTGTTCTTGAGTTTATTCGTTACATGGATAAAGAAAAACGCGTTATTGGTCAAATTTGTCATGCAGGATGGGTTTTATCTTCAGCCGGAATTCTTGAAGGAAAAACTGTAACGAGTACTCCTGGAATTAAACATGATTTAATGTACGCTGGGGCAACTTGGGTGGATGAACCTGCAGTTGCGGATGGTCATGTTATATCAGGACGTCGCCCCCCAGATTTACACATTTATTTACCACTTGTTATTGAAGCGCTAAAAAAACAGTAAACTCTCGAAAGAGAGTTTTCTTACGATAATGATAGTATTCGTTATCATAATCCACCTTATAATGAATGAGAAGTGAGGTGGATTATGACATTCGCGATTACAATAGCAAAAGGTGTTCTCATAGGCGTTTCGTTTTTAATACCCGGATTGAGCGGGGGAACGATGATGTTAATATTGAATGTTTTCGATGATGCAGTGCATGCTCTTAACGAACTCTTGCATTTTCGGGCATATCGCCTCCAATATTATCTTGTAATGACATGTGGGATTGGTCTGGGTATTCTCGCGTTCGCAGGTGTTATTGATTACCTGCTGATCAATTTTAATACACTCACAATGTCGTTTTTCTTAGGGGTAATTTTAAGTGGTCTCATAGAGATTGATAAACAGATTACAAACAAAGTAAAATCAATCAAAAGTATCATTCCTTATCTAATAGGCGTTCTGTTGACGGCAGGTGTTTACTTCTTACCGTCTCTTACGATTCAGGTAGAGGCTAATCTATCGCTTCAAAATTGGATCCAACTTATCATAATCGGTATTCCAATTTCTGTTGCACTAATCCTTCCAGGACTTTCGACGTCATATTTGTTGTTGGTGTTTGGTTTGTATGAGCGAACGTTACGAGCAATCTCGGCCTTTGATTTTATGTTTCTGTTACCTCTCATTATCGGTATTCTTATCGGGGTTGTCTTATTTACAACACTGATTGATTCAGCACTGCAAAATTATCCCAACCTTATCTATAAGATTATTTACGGCCTCGTTTTAGGATCAGTCTATGGGATTGTTAAGGAACTTGGTATTCAATCTTTACCAGAAGGCTTGGTGGCTATTGGAGTCGCAATTATCGGTTTTGTATGTGTGACCCGGTTCAAAAAAACTGCGTTGAAACTCGAAGAAACTTCAGAAATGTAAACAATTGTAGCAAGCAATTGCTTTTTTCGTGTGAACTCATGTGAGAAAGCGCTAACGCCATTGAAAGTTGCTAGGATGAATTTTACAATAAACAATATAACTGTAAACATGGAGGTAGCATGGATGCAAGACAACAAAAAAGACAGTCGTGAAATTATCGATGATAATACAAATGATAGCGTACTGAGAAAAGAATCCCAAAGCAATGCGGATGAGATGAACCCCGAAATGATGGAGGGGGAACATTTTGAACAAGAAGTAGAAGATGTATCTAAAGAATCTATAAGCAATTCAAAAGAAAATAATTCTGAAAGAACATCGTCTAGTCACTCAAATGGTAAGTCGAAAAAGCGCAAACAAAAACACCAATCAAAACGAAAGTCGAAGGCAGATTCTCAATCTAAAGAGAAAGATAGATTTAAGGATAGTGCTGAAACAGAATCTAGGAATCGAAAGTATGAGCAACATACAGAAAAACGGAATATTATTCCGGTTATCCTAAGTTTAATTATAATGGCAGTCATCGCTGGTGGTGGATATATTTTTTGGAATCAATTCATGAGTGAAAAACAATTAGATTTCTTATCACTTCGAACAATTTCATTGACTGGTTCAAATGGTACAGGTCACTATGTCGATAATCGTGAAGCAATGGTTTTTGATGGACCCGATCTGGTAAAAGAAGTTTTAAAGGCAGTCAGTGTTGAAATTACACCAAATGAAAACTTGAAAAATGGTGATGTCGTTTCAATAAAAATGACACCTGATGATTCTCAAATTGAAATTTTAAAGGAGCACCGCTACAACCTTAAGTTGGGAACACAAACGCTAACTGTCACAGGTTTGACGGACGATAATACCATTGATTTCTTCGCAAATGTCAGTGTTGCTTATATTACAGAAGGTGATTTAATTGCGGTAAATACAACAGTCGATCCGATATTTGATAATGTTGATGACACGCAAAATACAATTCTAAAACAGATTAAGGTTAAACCAATTGAGACAAAAAAATATCGAAACGGGGATACGTTACTTTTAGAATTGGACATCCCAAGTCAAACTCGGAAAGCACTCCAACAGCAGGATATGACCTTGTTATCAGAGACTAAAACGATAACGGTTCAAGGATTAGTTGAAACGCCGCAAACAGTTGCCGATATCGATACGCTTGATGTGATGAAGCAACAGGCCCAACAGGGAATTGAGTCAGATTATAAACAAGGACAAGAAGATGCTCGAAACTTCAAAATTGTGAATACTTGCTATACCGACACAATTACTGCAAATGAAAATTTTAAGAATTATACAAATGGGTCATTAGTGTTTGTATTCGAATTTGATCAAGATGCTGAGTCTGGCCCTATTAAAAAATACACAAGTTACCACTTTACAAACATCACTACTTTGAATGGCAAGGTTCAACAAGATTCTGTCGTTGTTAAAGGTACGCAAGCAACGCAAGAGAAAAAAGAGTCAGTCGTAGATCCGCTCCGAAACGTCGGATTCTCATGCAAATAAAAACAACGTCAAATTTTCGACGTTGTTTTTCCTAAATTCAAATCTCAACCGCACCACCAAGGTGCGGTTGTTTTTGTATAATAAAAGGAGCCCACCCGACTAAAAGGAGCTCCCATATGAAGTATAAGCAATTAAATAAAAAAATAAAAGAC
>NZ_WTSY02000052.1 GCF_009828775.2 Erysipelothrix aquatica
CTTCTTTTGAATCTTCTACAATTTGATTAATTTCTGCCTTTGCTGCTTCTTTTTGCTCTGGTGTTATACTATCCATTGCATCAATAGCTGCTTTAGCTTCTGTTGCCTTATCATCAAGTGCTTTTTTAGCATCATTTTGTGCTTTTGCGAATGCATCTTGGGTTTTAGCTTCAGTCACAACGTTATCAATTGCATGTTTTCCATCTTCTACACTTGTTTGGATTGCATCTACTGTTGTTGCAGTATCAATCGCTTCTTTTGAATCTTCTACAATTTGATTAATTTCTGCCTTTGCTGCTTCTTTTTGCTCTGGTGTTATACTATCCATTGCATCAATAGCTGCTTTAGCTTCTGTTGCCTTATCATCAAGTGCTTTTTTCGCATCATTTTGTGCTTTTGCGAATGCATCTTGGGTTTTAGCTTCAGTCACAACGTTATCAATTGCATGTTTTCCATCTTCTACGCTTGTTTGGATTGCATCCACTGTTGTTGCAGTATCAATCGCTTCTTTTGAATCTTCTACAATTTGATTAATTTCTGCCTTTGCTACTTCTTTTTGCTCTGGTGTTATACTATCCATTGCATCAATAGTTGCTTTAGCTTCTGTTGCCTTATCATCAAGTGCTTTTTTCGCATCATTTTGTGTTTTTGTAAATGCATCTTTAATTTGTGCTTCGGCAACAATACTTTCATAGGCTGTAATAGTAGTATCTTCCACGCTCTGGATTACATCTAATGTTGTCGCATTATTAATGCCCTCTATTCCCTTTTGAAGTCTTTCATCTATGCGTTCTTTGTACATTGCTTTTTCTTCATCAGTTAGGAATTCCATACCATCAATTGTATCTTTAGCCTTTTGTGCTTCTTCTTGGATACGTTCCAAACTTGAAACTTTTGCATCTGTGATGTTTGCTTCACTTTTCGCTTCTGCTTTTCCTGTGATTGCTTCCATTGCTTTTTGACCCGCGTCTTGAGCTCTGAAAATTTCAGTTGCATTAGTACCTTTATTAACCATATCAATAGCTTTTTCAAGTTCTTCATTCACTTCTGTTTTCAGGGCTTCTTTATCCGAATCACTTAAACCAACCAGTGTACTAATTCGGTCTTTCACTGCTTGGGCTGTTTCTTCCAAGTGTCGAATTGCTTCAAGACGTTTGCTTGCTATTTCAGAATCAGCCAAGAGCTTATCCAACTCATCGATTGTATATTCTTGTGCGATTCGGATACTTGGTTGAGTTGTCGACTCCTCTACAGATTGAAGTCCTGAGTTTCGGATGCTTTCAACTTTTGCTAAGGCTGCTTGTTTCTCACTCTCAGGTAAATCCGCGAGAACGTCAAGTTTCCCTTTCACCTCATTTGCTGCTTCGTTGATTACATTTTTCGCATCATGTTTCCATGCACCTTTGACTTCATCCTGATATCTGGCTTCCGCTTCGTTTCCGATTTCAGTAATACTATTAAAATCAGTAGCTCCAATCAGTGCGTCTTTTGCACTATCACGCACTGTTTCTATATTTTTTATATAGACAGCCTTCTCATCAGATGTAAGATTTTGATTCTCATTTACTTTATCAATGGCTCCTTGCGCTTTTGCATCAAGATTATTTGAAGCAACATCTCGTGCATTCTGTAAATTATTTTGTCCTTTTTGTGCAAGTTTGATTGCAACTGCTTCTAAATCTTTTCTACCTTGTGTTAGTGCAGAACTTACCTCTACTTGTGTTGTAGATGCATTAATAGTGTCTGTTTTATCAGCTAAGATTTGGTTAACTTCTACCAATGCTGCATCTTTGTCATCTTGAGTTGCACCGGGTATGTTGTTAATTCGGGTTCGAATCTCATCTGCTTTCTGTTTCAATAATGTATCTGCATTTTCTTTATCATTTTGAAGCGTTGCCGCTTTTACCACATCATCAATAGCGATTCCAGCCTCTTTTTCTGCAGTGTTTGCATCCGCTACAGTTATCGCTTGATCAATTTCACTCAATCCTGCTTGCAGTTCTTGATTAATAGTTGCGATGAATACATCTTTTTGGCCTTGATTTAATCCATTCATAGCATTCACCGCGTCACGCGCCGCTTGTGCTTTCGTTTCTAAATCACTACTTCGTTTTGTCTTGGCTTCTTCGAGTAAAGCTTGGTTATCACCTTCAAGTGCATCATAGATTCCTTGCATTTCATTAAATCCATGTGCTCTCTCGGCTTCGACCACTCCAGTACTTAGCGCTGCATTTACTTTATCTATTGCAGATAAACGTGCTGCTTCAATCTCTTGTTTTGCATCAGTGATTTGCTCTGGTGAAAGATTCGATAATTCATCAATCGCATCATTTAAACGTTGGGCTTCTACATTTAATCGTGCGACTGCATCATTTTGTGTATCATGAAGTTTAGCCTCTGCTTTTGTCGTCTCATAGTGAGAACGTGTATGATCAACGACAGTTTGCATTTCTTCTAATGATCCTGCATTATCAACAGCAGTCACTGCTTCATTGTATCTACTATTAATATCTGTTCTATATATATCTTTCTCTGTTTCGTTCAGATGCTCTAAAGTGTCTATAAATGCTAATGCAGCATCGCGGTCAGATTGTAAGGTAACCTTTGTTACCGTCTTATTATCATCAAGACGTTGATTTCCATCTGATTCATATTGACCATAAATTGATTCAAGTTTTTCTTTTCCATCAGTTCTGACTTGATTCACTTGGGCAACACTTGTAGATGTATTTAAATCGGCTATAATTTTTTCGAGTTCGGTATCAACCTGTGCATTGGCTACATTAAGATCTGCTTCAGGAATATCTGCTATTTGTGATAAACGATTTTTTACATCTAAAGCCTTATCTTGTACACGTTTGATCGCATCGTTGATGGCATCTTGAAGTTCTGCATCTGAAACCACCTTATCCATCTCCGTTGTCTTAGTTGTTACTATATTATTCACTTCAGACATCGTTTTCGCTGTATCAACTGCATTTACTGCTTCTTGAAGTTTGGTATCAATCAATTCTTTCGCCTCTGTCTTTTCTTGAGGTGTCAAATGTTCCAAGGCATCAATGGCATCTTTTGCTGCTTGTGCTTTTTCATTAAGATTTGTTTTCCCTACTTCTTTTGCATTATCAAGATATTTTGTATCACTCAGCCTTAGCTCATTGTAGATATCTTGCATAGCTGCAATACCATTATCTCTGTGTGTATTAAATTCTGGTGTGCTGTTTGCACTATTGATTGATGCAACTGT
Source organism: Erysipelothrix aquatica (assembly GCF_009828775.2). GTDB lineage: Bacteria > Bacillota_I > Bacilli_A > Erysipelotrichales > Erysipelotrichaceae > Erysipelothrix > Erysipelothrix aquatica. The sequence continues at coordinate 3,245 of NZ_WTSY02000052.1, forward strand.
ATTAGCACGTGTTGTTTCAATCGCAGCTATCGCAGCGTCCTTTTCTGATTGGGGCACATTTACCAATTGATTAATTCGAGCTGTGAGCTCGGCTGCTTTTTCATTCACCGCTTGAATAGCAGGTGCTCGATTTGCAGGGTTAGCTACAACTACATCGGAAGTTGCAGTTGTACTTACAAATTCTGATTCTGGATTTGTGATTATTGCACGATAGCGTTCACCTACTTGTGCTGGTTCATTCAAAGTATACATCCATGTGTTATTTTCAAGAACAGTCGTTGTTCCGAGTGAAGTGGTCGTTCCATTCGATGAAACACGAATCAATTGAACCACATCTCCTTGTCTACTGGGTCTTTGGTCATTTACTGCTGCAGTTGTATTGCCAGAAAGAGTGTTCGATAACTCTGTAGGTACACTGATAGTGGGTACTGCTGCCGGGGTTATATTTGTTAGCTTAAAATTCCCCACAACTACCGGATTGTTGAAAGTGCTCTGATGATGTATATCAATCTCAAACCTGACCTTCTCACCTCTACCATGAAACTGTTGTTTGTTGGTTCCATTAATTAATGACACATTTGAAGTAGACGATCCATAGTTCACATTGTTGAATCGCATAGGATAATATATCGTTCTGTCTTTAAAATCTAAAGATTTATCTGCGGTTGCAATTCCTACCCTAAATGATGTTCCACTTGTAATATTTGCCATTGTCCATTGATATTCATAGTAATTTCCGATAAGTAGATCATTTGTAGTTGAAACCGCACCTATATATGTGTTGGGAGACCCTCCTGTTGATTGATTCGAAACTTTCTTCAGGCTATACGTCGAGTCTCCGTTAGGTCTAATTTTGAACCCAATTGTGCTATTAGCTTTTCGTATGTCAAAAAAACCACCACTGTCTACTGTTCCTAAAGTCGCACCATTATATGTTCCAGATGCTCTTGTTCCAAAGATCATTCCACTTAAATCACTAATATTTGTAACGCTGAGTTCTTGATCTGAATCTGCATATATAATTACTCCTGAAAAGTTTGAAATAAAAAGTACGAGTGTCAGTATTACTGACACAATTATGTTTTTTATATTACGTTTCAAAACTATTTCCTCCTCTATCGACATTTAAGTATTTTTGTTGCTGTGTAATTCTATGACAATAATTTTATTGCTTAATCATTTAATCTCTAACCAATTCAAACTGATAAAATGTATATGCTTGTGGGGGAGTAGCAGTTATACCTCTACTTCACCTCACCTTTCTTAAAAAAAACCGAACGACGCTAGGTCATCCGGTTTATTACAATTTACTTCGTCAATAGAACGAATTGAATGCTAATAATTAACGAAACTAAATTGAATAACACCGACCCCCACAACGATACTTCAACGCTTCATAAACTTAACTATTTAAACATATCACACTTAACATATACATAATTTAAGTCTATCATTTAAAACAATTTAATACAACCCTAACATTAACGACAATTTAATATGAACCTAGCACTGATAATGCTTCAATGCATTTTATTGCATACAGTTGATTGTGTAAAATAGATGCAAAATCACATTTGATAGAACTCGGTTAGTAAAATTTGTCATATCACCACGAAAGCAAACTAAATAGGGCTATTCTTACATAGAACAATCTATCTCCATCTTTGATATCTGTAATAAGTCTATTCATTTCTCTTCTATTTAGATTTTTAGCTGAATATCCGTCATCAATATATATTTCAATCTCGTCTGAGTAATCAGATTTAAAGACAAATATATAGCTTTTAACAGTTCTAACTTGTTCCTTTAAATTAAATCCCTACCCCACCTGTTATCGAGTGCTTACTCTCGCGTACATAGCGGTTTTCTTACTTTTATTCAATTCAATGTATTCCCTAACTCATTACAAAAAAGGTGTTATATCAAATTGATTCACATGTGACAAATTGTATATTTATGGACAACGGGAGAGTATTAGAACTCACCCTTGCTTTTCATATATGCTTCTTTTTTTTCTGTATCTTTTTATTCCACTTGTACAGTATATCATTGTCAATATTATCATTATAAAGGTCATAGTCTTTCTTACACCCTAGGAACACTCAGTTACTACTCTTTGCATTAAAGTTATCAGTTTTTCTTGTCTAACAGAGCCTAAGCGCGTTTAACCGTTCTAGAACATACTAAAGAATCCACATTTTCATTAAATATCGCCTCTTCACCGCTAGGATCCAAAAACCATCTCCAAATTCCATCATAAGTTACATGTATCTATTTAATAACCTTTCTCAGTTTATCACAATTACTTAATACAAAGAATTGCTAACATATG
>NZ_WTSY02000053.1 GCF_009828775.2 Erysipelothrix aquatica
ATATTGAAGTAATCAAAAGGCACTGAAGGATATTTGTTTACGTTTTATATCATGTCATTGGCATAAAGGAGATTTAACATGGAGTTCATGGATAACAAACAAAAAAAGAAACCAAAAGTTCGATACATCGTTGGGGGAATCATAATCTCAATTATACTTGCAATTTTCGTCGTGAATCAATTGACACCTTGGCCGTTTGACATGATGTTTCGCGCATTTAACAGTCAAAATAAAAATGCCATAACTCTTGGTCCTTACGAAAATGATATCGCTCACGTCGAATCCCACGAACCACTATCTATTCCTGTCGAAGGCTTCCCAGATGCCAAAATAACAATCTATGATATCCCCAATAATCAAACGAAGCCACTTGTCTTCTTTATTCATGGTGGAGGTTGGATTCTAGGTGATTCAACACAACTCGAATCATTAGGGAAGCTTATTGCATCACGTGGATATGTTGTCGCATCTTTAGACTATTCACTGGCCCCTGAGTATACTTATCCAACACCGGTTCATCAAGCTCTTGAAGCACTTAGTTATCTAAACCAAAACGCAGAATCCTACAACATTGATACAACAAATATTTTTATAGGTGGAAACTCAGCAGGCGCACAATTATCGAGTCAGATTGCCGCGATCACTACACGCCCTGATTTACAAAGCAATTTTCCGGTCACATCCTATATCGAACCGTCACAACTCAAGGGACTCTTACTTTTAAACGGAGTCTATAACTTTGATTCCGTAGGCAAAGCAGGTTTTCCAGGATTTGGTATGTTTGCGTGGAGCTATACTGGAAAGAAACACTATACAGAATATGACCGTATTCGTGAGTTATCAACCGTCTACAATATTGATGCCCACTATCCGCCTACCTTTATTACTGCCGGAGACGCTGACCCCTTAGAAGCGCAATCCTTTGAATTCGATCTAAAATTACGCGACAACAACATCCCAGTTACAAGTGTCTATTGGACAGGAAGTCACGAAAATCTGAATCATGATTACTTCTTTGACCTCAGTAAAAAGCCATCGCAAGAGATGTTTGAAACGATGATGATATTCATGCAGCAAAACCTTTCTAAAACAAACACTCACTAATACCACAAACAAACGATGTCGTTAGAGACTACACAATTTTCTAATGACATCGTTTTAGATGACACTATTATCAATTGCATGATTCTATCAAAACAAGATATAATGATGTAATCGAATTAATGATAGAAAGGCGATTACCCATTAATTCAGAGACACTACCGATAAGGAGATCTTTATGAATATAATTATTGAACCATATAATAAACAATGGCCTGTTGACTATGAACTGGAGTCTTTCAAAATCAAACAATTTGTGGAAGACAATTTGGTTCAAATTTACCACATTGGAAGTACTTCCGTACCCCAACTCGCTGCTAAACCCATCATTGATATTTTGCTTGTTGTATCCGACTTGGATGCTTTGGACTCGAAGCAAACAGATTTTGAAAAGTTAGGGTATGAGGTAATGGGCGAATTTGGTATGCCTGGACGACGCTACTATCGCAAAGGCGGCGATAATCGTACACATCAGATTCATGCATTCCACGTCTCTAATCTTTATGATATTGAACGTCATCTGATTTTTAGAGACTACCTTCGAAAGCATAAAAATGATCGTGATGCTTATGGCGAATTAAAGACACAATTGGCATTACAGTTTCCAAATGATATTGACTCATATGGCGACGGAAAAGACGATCTTGTCAAAGCAATTGAACATCGTGCACTTCAATGGTATTATCGGGATGTTCGTACGGGTAAATAGCCTAAGTACACCGCGCTTCACTTAAAGAAAACCGCCCTTTTCGGGGCGGTTTTTATATGATAGATTTTAGATGAAATAAATAGCACTCAAAAATTGAATCAACGTCTGTTTTGAACACAGTAGATTGGATTTTCTTCTAAATAAAATCGATAAATAATAATTGGTAAATAGTAACTGTTTGTTTATCAGATTAAAATTTCAATTTATTCAATATATGTATTTATTAGTGTGAAAGATATCAGAGATACGTTCTCTTAAAAAATCTTCTACTCCCCATTCTCGTCCATCAAATCTTCAAGTGATGTCGCTTCTTTTCCTTTTTCTAAATAGTCTTGAAACGCACTATCACTCATTTCATTGTCATATGCATCTTCAATTCTTGCCATTACAGTTTCTTTGATATATGCACTGACGGTCATGCCATTTCGACTTGCATATTTTTCGATCAATTCTTTCTCTTTAGCGGTTGTTTTAACTTCGATAACAATCATTTCGCTACCTCTTTCTATGTCTATTTGCGTCTTAATCACGCTCTATATAAACTTTCGAGGCACTATGCCTTCATTAAATTTTATGAATCCGTTCAATATTCAATCTATGAGTCCTTCGTTCTAACATATTTTGCAGGCCTCTTTATACTCGTGTACAATATTTATAGCAAAAGCATTAAGGAGCTCGCAAATGAAAAAAACCTTAGACTTTCAAATCGAAGATTCCATCAATTGTTTAAACTTTATAAATCCCGAACTTGCAATTCTATTTACAACATCCGGACAGATTCTTCTCTATAATACTACAACACATACACGAATAAATGTTATGACCAATCCTGGTTTTCGAAAGTATACGTGTGGAAATTTGGATAGCTCGCAGCCAGCAACAATCCATGTACACGACGAGATATTTGTCATTGCAAATGATTTTGGTGACGTTGCACGCGTTGTAAACATCCGTAAAAAGTATATCTATGATTTTCAAAGGGGTGACTATCAGCTGCAGCATTGTAAATATCCTATTGTCCTTTTCAACCGTAAACAGAAATGCTATATCGGGACAACTACAGCCTGGAACTCAATGCATATTATAGATTTGCAGGAAATCGAAAATCTATTCGATGCGAATATGGGAACTGATGCAATGCAACAACTACCCCTAGATGTGAACAATGATGAATATGACTATTTTTGGGGTCAATTGAGCATTTCTTCTGATAATCAGTACATTTTGAGTCGTGGTTGGGATTGGGGCTCTATCGATTCATTAAAAGTCTTTGATGTCGAAATGTATCCAAATGCTCCCATAGAAGCAGAAACTCGTATTGGTACAATGCTTGAACATTTGAATAGACCGGCATGCTTTATCGACAAAAAAAATGTTGCATTCTTATACCGTGAAAAGGAAGAAGGCTGGATTGACGTTCAATCACCTACAAATCAAGACGAAATACACATTTATTCACATTCCGGACAATTTATCGAAAAAATTACCTTAGATAGAGAAGTATATTCACTCGAATCAGAAATGATTTACATTGATCAACAATTTGTCTTCTACTCTTCAAGCCACATCCAGTACTACTCAAAACTTGGAGCACACTTATCATGTACTGTTATAAATTCAAATAAAATATATAGCAGCATTTTACATGCAATTGTTTCGTCCTTAGATCAGTCCGTAACGATATATCCAATTGAATACGTCAATCCCAATGAGATTACGTTTGAATAATAACATTACTTCTAAATAGTTACATATTTTCAAATTTTATTTGTTGAAATTGGGTCATATCTTCAAATGTTTCGGCATCTAAACTATTTCTAGATTCTTTAACCAAATTGGTATAGTAACCTTGCATCTTTGACATAAACGCCTCAACTGCATTCCATTCAAAAATTGAATCCGCTAAGTTATTCCTTATATACTCAACATTTGCACTATAACGATCTTCTGATAGAAAACCCGCACCAAAATGAGGCTCATAATCAATTACCGCCAAAGGTGTGCCACTCCCCGTCGCAAACCGCATCGCCCCCCGCGTACCACTTTTGCTTTTGGCCTCCACAACAATGACACCATTACTCAAGCCTACCTGCCACTCATTACGCGCCTTCAAGTTAGAAATTAAGTCATACTCCTTCAAAGGAATTCCGGGTGGATACTCAGATACAAGGAGTCCTCCTTTAACGAGTATTTCCTCGGCAAGAACGTGATTTGCTTTTGGATAGATTTCTCCGTCCAAAGGTGTTGGTAATACAGCGATGGTTTTTCCCGATACATTGAGAGCACCTTGATGTGCAGCAGAATCACATCCGATTGCTAGACCACTTACAATGACATAGCCCTTCGAAGCAAGTCTTTCCGCGAGGCGAACGCCATACTTAAAACTGTATGAATCTGGGTGACGTGATCCTACAATCGCTACATTTTTCTCTGAATTTAGTAACGATACATTACCTTTACAAAATAATAATGCTGGTTTACTACGATTTACCATTAACCTTGCTGGGTAGTCCTTCATGTAGCAATGAATGAATTGAATTCCATTAGAAATTGCAGTATTAACGACTTGATGAGATACCTTCAAGAATTGATCCCAATCATTATCGTTCATGTCTGATTTACTGAGGTAATTCAACATATCCAGTGTTTCTAAAAACTTCACATCTACCGCTTTGACTTCCACTATTTTAACTTTGTTTCTCTGTAAAATACGGATCACCGCTTTACTTCCAATACCTTTGATTTGCTTTAAGGTAAGAATTAGAATAGCAATTGTATGTTCATACTCTGTCATAGATTTGCCTCCCTTCAACTACTCGTAATAATTCACATTAAGATCTGAGTCATCATTGAATAATACATGGTAAACAGAATCATTACTGCCCCGATTCTTAATCGTTAAGACATCGTGACTCCACGATAAAACAGTTTTTTCTGAGATAAATGATTTAAAAATTAGTCTTTTTTTCGCAACTTCAAAATCATTATCAGCACTCTGATTGTCCCAAAAAAGATTGAGAGTAAAAGAGTCTTGGGTTACGATATTCCACTCAATTTCAATGTTAAAGAAGCCTTCGCCTCTAAGGATTTTATTATGGTACTTTACAAAGCAGCGTTTACTTCCAGTCTTCGGTAAATATCCCGATTCAACTAAATCGATTACCTTAATTAGGTTCTCAGTGTTGATACTTCTAGAATAATGCATAATCCCACCCCCAGATCATTTGATGCTTAAGTAATCATAACAGCGTTTCATTACGATCAAATCATGGTAGCCCTCATTCGAACACACGCTAAACCTTTTTAGAAATTTTAGTACTAAGATGACAATTATAACATATGGTTTTATTCTAGAAAAAATTAAAAAACGCTGGTTTTAGCTACATTGGGCGTTTTAACTTTATACTAGTGCCAGTAATTTATTGCAGATATAATGAAAAGCGGTTCTACATATTCTAGTGTTGGTGAGAAATCATCAACACTTTTTAATGCTTAATTTCGAACATAATAAAAGACATAGATGACAAACACGATATACTTAGGTTACTACACTCCAAGAAAGGTGCTAG
>NZ_WTSY02000054.1 GCF_009828775.2 Erysipelothrix aquatica
GCCAGGATCAAACTCTCCATTTGATTCTTTCTCATTTTTATACTCTGACGAGTTTTGTTTATTTCTTGTATTTCTTTTGAAATTGACGTTTCCTGTTTAGTTTTCAAAGACCATTTCGCACCCAAGTCCCCTTGAACGCTTGTACATAATACCACCCTATATCACTTGTGTCAACGCATTTTAGAGACTAATTTAGTCTTTTTAAATAAACATTTTTATCAATGTGAATATGGGTGGTTTTGTGCACTTATTAACTCTATTTTGACCAACTCATCAAGGATTCCATCTCGCCGGTTTCCTCGTCGACGGAACTTTCGTCAATATTAAAACCTTCCCTTAGATAAAATGAAACCGCACCTTTATTTTTTTCATAAACACTGAGTTGAATATCATCATATTTATCTTTCAAGAAATCTATCATTTGTTTACCAATTCCTTTACCACGATGTGACGACAATACAAAAATCCCTGCAAGATAACTTCCTCCAGTTATACCGGAAAAACCAAGAATCTCATTGTTGTCAATATAGACATACATATTGCTATTCTCCATCGCTTCCTTAACCATTTCTTTATTTTCACGCCAGTATTGTTCCGATATATAGTCGTGTGCTTCAACATTGACCGTTTCCCATATATCAATAACTTTGTCTATTTCACTGATTTTCATGTATCTAATCATAATTCACCTCTCTATATCATTGTATCACAATCACTTTGTGTTAGACGCTCACGATACAATACTAGTCGAATTGAAACCCGCGCTGAATAATTTGAAAATAAATTGATAAATAGAACTGCACAAGTGCTTAAAAAAATAAAAAATTAAAAATAGAAAAAACAACCACGTGAAGTGGTTGTTTCTAAATAACGATTATTATTTCAACGTTGACTTGATAACTTCGACAATATTATCGACTGTAAATCCAAAGTGTTCAAACAAAACATTTCCTGGAGCTGAAGCGCCAAATGTATCAAGGGATACTGTTGCACCATCAAGTCCAACATATTTACCCCATGGTAACGAAGTTCCAGCTTCAACAGCAACTCGAGAACGAATTGTTGAAGGAATAATAGACTCTCTGTATGCTTCGTCTTGCATTTCGAAAAGCTCTGTTGACGGCATACTTACAACTCGAACGCCGACTCCTGTTTCTGAAAGTTTCTTCGCCGCTTCTAGTGTAATTGCTACTTCCGAACCTGTTGCAATTGCAATTGCGTCTACTGTCTTTGGCTCATATACAATATATCCACCTTTCAACGCATTCTCTCCAGACATTTCGAGTTGCGGAAGGTTTTGACGTGACAGCACAAGTCCTACTGGAGTAGTTTTCGATGACAACGCTAAAGCCCATCCATATGCTGTTTCGCGTGCATCCGCCGGTCTAAAGGTAATGAAGTTAGGTTGTGATCGTAAAATCGACAATTGTTCTACTGGCTCATGTGTTGGTCCGTCCTCACCCAAACCGATACTATCGTGCGTTAGTACGTATGTTAACGGCACATTCATAAGAGAACTTAGACGAGCCATTGGTTTTAAGAAGTCCGTAAAACCAAAGAACGTTGCTACATATGGCTTCAAGCCACCGTACAATGATATACCATTACCCGCTGCAGCCATAGCATGTTCTCTGACCCCGAAATGTATGTTTCTTCCGAGATAGTTCTCCGAACTAAATGAGGTTTCACCTTTCATTGTGGTCATGTTTGATGACGCAAGGTCAGCTGCACCACCAAACATATTTGAATATGTATCTTTAAGGCGGTTAATCATTTCACCTGAAACATTGCGAGTTGCTTGTGGTTTGTCTTCAAACTCAAACAATGCTTTATTTTCCATGAGAGACTCTAATGAAATTTCCGAAAAGTCTTTGTTCCATTGTTGGGCTAGTTCAGGATATTCTTTTTCATAATCCTCAAATAGAGCTGTCCACATGTCATGAACTTTAGTTCCTTCATCTGCGATTTCTTTGTAGTGTGCATAAACTTCTTCCGGAACATAGAACGGTTCAAGGCTAGGATATTCCAAGAATGCTTTTAGTGCTTCTATTGATGCATCTCCTAGTGGAGATCCGTGTGATGCTGAAGAATCTTCCTTGTCACTACCATAACCAATTTTGGTGCGAATTTCGATGAGCGAAGGTTGTTTTGTATTCTCTTTTGCCTTTGCAATTGCTGCATCAATTGATTCGAGATCATTTCCGTCTTCGACAAGGAAAGTTTCGAATCCATATGCTTCATAACGCGCGCGGACATTTTCTTTGAATGCTAAATCGGTGCGTCCTTCGATAGTAATCTCATTTGAATCATAAAGAACGATGAGGCGGCCTAGTTCAAGTGTTCCAGCTAAGGAAGATGCTTCACTGGTAATTCCTTCCATCATACATCCATCTCCAGCAACGACAAATGTGTAGTTATCAATTAAATCATAACCCGGTTTATTGTATTTTGCAGCAAGGTGCTCTTGTGCCATCGCCATCCCTACAGCGGTTGAAAGTCCTGCTCCAAGTGGTCCAGTCGTTGCTTCAACACCATCTGTATGTCCATATTCTGGGTGTCCTGGTGTCTTTGAGTTTAGTTGTCGGAATGACTTAAGGTCTTCAAGTGTCACATCATATCCAAACATATGTAAAATTGAGTATAACAACGCAGAACCGTGTCCTGCTGAAAGGACAAATCTATCTCTATTTATCCACTTACTATCTTTAGGATCAAAATTCATGTGGTTAGCCCACACTGTATACGCCATTGGGGCTGCCCCTAATGGCATCCCTGGGTGTCCTGAGTTTGCTTTTTGTACCGCGTCTACCGAAAGTACACGAAGCGCATTTACTGCTAAGTTATCAATCTGTTTCATAATTTCGCTCCTTTGGTATTAGAGTACCTCATTTTACCTTTTGTTTCAATGTATTACTCTAAAAATCCAGGTCGTAAGAAGCACAAAAGGTTCTGTTTGATAACACCTATTCCAAGTCATTATTAACTAAAAAAAGACGGTTTCCCGTCTAAATTTTTGCAATTGAATTAATGTTTGCTTTTAATAGTTCGAATTTGGCTTGCGCCTTCTCGATGGTTTCATCAACAATGCAGTAATAGAACTTACATTTCGGTTCAGTCCCTGATGGTCTTATCGCAATCCAAGAGCCATCTTCAAGATAAAACTTTAAGACATTCGATTTTGGAAAATCGAGTTGTTCGCCATTTGAGCGCATTGATGTTTGGAAATCGTCAAAGTACTTTACCCCAATACTCGCAAAGGATTTAAACGCACCAGTTCTAAACGTATTCAAAATTTCTTGAATTTCTTCTAAACCAGTTGCACCTGCTCTAGTAATTGCTACTTGAGATTCAGTATGGGCACCATGTTCATCGTAAAGCGCATCTAGAACATTAACGAGCGTTTTATGCTGATTCAAGTAGTAGTTTGCAGCTTCAGCAACCATTAAACATGCTTGAATCGCATCTTTATCTCGTACGAAATCCGCAATTAAATATCCGTAACTTTCTTCATATCCAAAGACAAACGTGTAATCTTCCGATTCATTATGTTGTTGAATTTTGTTTCCAATATATTTAAAACCAGTTAAGGTCTTCTCTACGGTTACACCATATTTAGCAGCTATCTTTTCCCCTAAATCTGACGTAACTACGGTATTAAACATAATTGGATTGGTTGGCATTGTGTCTCGTTCAATTTTGCTTGAGTAGATGTACTCCTGTAGAATTGAACCCCCTTGATTTCCCGTAAGGTATTGGTACATGCCATTATGCTTAACTACAATTCCCATGCGGTCGGCATCTGGATCACAGCTGAGGATTAAATCTGCATCCAGTCGTTTTCCATATTCAATCGCAAGTTCGTAGCTTTCACGATCTTCTGGATTTGGCGTTTTTGTATTACTAAAATCAGGATCAAAGGTGCTTTGCTCCTCAACAACCGTTACATCATATCCAAGCGATGATAACAAGGTGGGGACCATTGGATAAGACGTTCCATGTTGCGAAGTAAACACAATTTTAATATTCTTCGGTTCTTCGGGTCGAAGTTGTATCGTTTTAATTGCATCGAGATAGATATTATCAAAGGTATCATCGATTGCATGTATCTTTGTTGAGTCAAAGGTTTCCAGATCAATTTCAGTTTCATCTTCAACTTCATTAATCAGTGCAATAACTCGTGCGATTTTATCGTCAACAAGCTGGCATCCTGTCTCGTCATAAACCTTATAGCCATTATATTCTTTAGGATTATGACTCGCGGTCACAACAATTCCACCAATACAACCCAATTCACGTACCGCAAATGAAAGCTCCGGTGTTGGTCTTAACGCCTCAAAAATATAGCTCTCAATACCATATCTCGAAAGAATCCGTGCACTGACTTCAGAAAACTCTCTAGATTTGTGGCGATTATCATAAGCAATTGCAACCTTAAGAGGTTGATTAGGAAATGTTTCAACTAAATATTTACCAAAACCCTCATTTGCTTTCGCAACTGTGAGCTCATTCATTCGATTGGGGCCTACTCCAATAAGTCCGCGCATTCCTGCAGTCCCAAACTCGAGCGATTTGTAAAATGCATCTTGTTGATCACTATCGGATAAATTATCAAAGCCAGATTTTACCCAGTCGTATTTTTCTTGTAATGCTGACCATTTTTTAATTGTCATTTTGTCCCTCCACGATGAAATAAAAAAAATAGAAGATTTACACCTTCTATTTTAATGCAATTATTATATTAAGCAATGACTTTTTGAGCTTTTAGTACTTCTTCAATAGTTGCGATTGCTTCGTCTTGATCTTCACCTTCAGCTGAAATTACGATTTCTGACTGAGTTGGGATTCCCAATGACATAACACCCATGATTGACTTCATGTTTACAGCTTTACCTTTGTAGCTAATTTTAATTTCGCTTTTAAATTTACTTGCTGCGTTAACTGCTACTGTTGCTGGACGTGCGTGTAATCCAACTGGATCGATAACTGTTACTGTGATTTCTTTCATTATTTTTTCCTCCTAGTTTTTTCTCTTTAATTTTATACTATTCGTGAGAATAATAC
>NZ_WTSY02000055.1 GCF_009828775.2 Erysipelothrix aquatica
GTCTTTTATTTTTTTATTTAATTGCTTATACTTCATATGGGAGCTCCTTTTAGTCGGGTGGGCTCCTTTTATTATACAAAAACAACCGCACCTTGGTGGTGCGGTTGAGATTTGAATTTAGGAAAAGTAGCCTCGGCTACTTTTTTTAATCCAGTGGTTTCTGTCGATAGTTTCCTTCAATCCGTTCAACCGAAGACACCTCGATGAAAGCTTTAGGGTCTGCCGCAACAACTTGATCAACAATTGATTTAATCTCGAATTCATTCACAACCATGTATAACATGGCACGATATTGATGTTTATAAACACCCATACCATTTAATTGGGTAATTCCATGACGCGTGACACTCAAAACAGCAGTGCAGACCGCATCCGGTTCAACTGTAATTATACGCATACTGCTTAGCTTATATCTGTTGTGGTATGTTTCAATAATCTTCGTTGATGCGACTTGGTAAATAATTGAATATAACGCCAGGCTCCAATCGTACATCCACCCAGAATAAAGTAACACGCAGACATTGAAGAACATTATTTTGTCCCACATTGGCTTATTCTTAACCATCGAGAAGTAAATAGCTATAAAATCTGTTCCACCAGCAGAACCATTCATTCTCAGTGCAATTGAGGAACCCACCCCATTCACAACACCACCAAATACTGCCAGTAGTATGGGATCATACGTTAACTTGAACGCTGGCAAAATTTCTACAAAAATACTTGTCAAAAAGACATGCATGAACGATAAAATTAAAAAACGTTTCCCGAGTTTTTTAATCACAAACGAAAGCAAGATAATATTAATAATTAGGAACAAGAATCCGTACGAGAGCGTTAACCCAAACAAACGGTTCATTTCTTTAATCAGAAGGATGGTAACACCACCAACTCCTGCAGGCACTAAGTCAGCAGGCCTTACAAAGGATGTTATGGCAGTAGCCGATAACATTGCTCCTAGTATTACTCCGATATATTGCTTTGGTTCTATTTTTCTAAAGTATTCCATAATCTATCTCTGTTAATCGTGTCGATTGTCTCGTTGCTAGTCGATACAATATTTTCCTTTACATTTTTGAGTTTTCTTTTCATCTTCAAAATCAGGTAACTCTGATGCCACTGCGATTGCCTCGATTTCAACGAGCGCATTTTTGGGCAAACGCCCTACTTCGAAAGCAGTGCGCGCAGGATAGGGATGTGCAAAGTAGATTGCATACGTTTGATTCATAAGTTCAAAGTTATCCATATCACTGAGGTATACCGTAGTTTTGACAATGTCTTTGAGTTCGAGTCCCGCACTCCTCAAAGTATTCTCTAAGTTTTCGATGGCTTTACGTGTTTGTGTGACAATATCATCGCCCACAAGGTTTGCTTCAAGGTCAATACCGAGCTGTCCCGAGACATAAACAGTATGATCGACTTGAATCGCTGCTGAATACGGTCCGACTGCTTTCGGACCATTTTTAACTATAATTTGTCTACGCTTCATTTGATTTACCTCTATAGGAGATCACGATAGTATTCATCGGATTTTTCTTGACGGTCTAAACTTGCATTCATACGTACAAATCCCGTAATACTTCCAACAACTATCACGAGCAAAAGTACAACACTTACAAATCCATTAAAATCTTCAATCATAACTCATCACCTCTATTGTTTTCATTATAGGTAAAATCCTAGAGAACTTCAACATAGTCGCCTAGTATCAACACTGGCATGACTAAACATGTACAAATCATTACAAACGCTAGGACAGCATCAAACCAAGCAATTGTATGCATAATTTGGAATCCTTGCTCAATACTGTTGGTATTCATTGCAATAGTAAGTCCAATTAGAATCACAGAATACGCAATTCCTCCCGCAAACATAATCAGAGTGTGCTTTAGCCAAAATTTAGTTCTAAAGAATGTAACAAACCACAGTATGATAAAAATGTAGACAGTAACAGGGATTGTTGCATTCAAACGTTCAAGAAGAATTGTCGGGCTATGCGAATACTGCATAACATTCCTCACAACAGCAATAATCCAACTACCACTCACATTTAGTAGTTCCATGGCGCCATCGACAGTATGTGTATTGATGACAGCTACACTCAATAAGAGCACTTCAAGAAACATTGCCACCATTGCCGCAAAAAATGTCATGAGAATTGCAATGTATAACTTTTTATAGTCGCGGATCATTGATAATCCTTAAGGAAATCTTTGCCTTTTTGAACCTCAACACGCGATAATCCGTCATATTCTTTTTGACGCAATACTTCGAATACACAAATCGCGACAGTATTTGATAGATTCATACTGCGCGCTGAAGGTGCCATTGGTATCCTGAAGCAGTGGTCATAGTTTGCCTTGAGAATATCTTTGGGAATCCCGGTACTCTCTTTTCCGAAAACTAGATAAATGTCTTGATCGATACTTGCGTAATCAAAATCTGAATGTGTATATTCACCATAACGTGTCAAGAAGAACATAGGACCTTTTGTTTGATCTACAAACGCCTGCCAATCGACATGACGAATCACCTCAAGGTCTTCAGAATAGTCCATTACACTTCGTTTAACACGCTTTTCATCCAAAATAAATCCTAAAGGTTCAATTAAATGGAGTGTTGCTCCAGCGGCAGCACACGTTCTCATAATATTTCCGGTATTTTGCGGAATTTCGGGTTCATACAATACAACATGAATCATAAACGCTTCACCGTTCTTTCTAAACCAAATAATACTGCAATCGCTCCTGCAACAATAGCACCGATTGCCAAAATAATACGATATACAAACCCCATAAAGAAAGGCTCCGGAACCATCATAATTAAACGATCAACGTTTGGGTTCAGCAACCATAGATCGTTTGTAAAAACAAGCTGATGGAATGAAATCCAGAACGCTTGGAAATCAATGAGCGCATACAGTCCCACGATACCAACAACACTTCCAAGGATTAATAAAGAGGCTTTCCATATGTCGCGAGATAAGACAAAGTTAAGGTAATCACCCGACCCCAGACTCACCAGAACCATAAATGCAACAAAAATCATTGCAATATTACGGAAGTGAACCGCACCTAAGTATAATGCTTTAACATCAACCATATGGTCTTTTTCTTTTTGGTTGAACATTTGAACATCACGCCCATCAACACTCACACTCAAATCAAGCGTTTGACGGTCATCTTTTATGTAATCAATAAGCACATCTGTAGCCTCATTCAACTCCGCTTCGGTAATGCGAATCGTTTGCGCCGTATTGAGTTTATGATACATTTTCGCATAGTAACTTTTTTGGAAGGATAGTGCAAAAATTGCAGTAAGCATCATTGAAATAAGAAATAACGATGCTGCAAGTATATAAAGCATTTTTTTCATGTTCACGCCTCCATGAAGTCAATAAATTTTTGGAGTGCGAGTGCACGGTGTGAAATCTTGTTTTTGACTTCAGCATCAAGCATTCCAAAAGATACGGTCATGCCGCTTGGAACAAAGATTGGATCATATCCAAATCCACCTTCGCCCATGATTGCCTCTGCTATTGATCCATCAATACGTCCTTCAAAGGCATGAATTCCCTGATCATCAATCATAACGATTGCACTTGTAAAGTACGCATCGCGTTGCGATTCACCCTCAAGACGCTTCAAAATTTCATTGTTTTTATCGACATAGGGTGTGTCCTCGCCCATAAAACGTGCGGAATAAACACCAAGAATATCAGGTAGTGCCGAAATAGTGAGACCCGAATCGTCTGCGATTGTTGGAAGTCCAGTTTGCTCATGGACAAAAGCAGCTTTGATGATACTATTTTCAACAAATGTTGCACCTGTTTCTTCGACTGAGTCCATTGATACACCCTGCTCTTTTGCAGTTACAACAGTATATCCCAATGGTTCAAGTATAGACTTAAATTCCTTTAATTTTCCTTGATTATTACTTGCTACGATAATTTTCATACTTTCACTCCTAAACATATGAAATTATACCATTTATGATATAATTTCACTATGAAAACGTACCAAACTTTAAAAACTCAATACGATTTAGAGGTATTGTCCGAGGATTACATTCCTTCTGGACTGACGAATGCGAATTATCATGTCCTTACGAATAAAGGAGAATTTGTTGTACGAATGCCAAAACCCGAAAATGCTGGGTTGTTTGACTATCATCATGAGGCACATGTACTCGCACTTATCGAACCTCTCAACCTCGATACACCACTGTATGCTTATAACCCGAATACAGGCATTAAAATAAGTGAATATGTTCCGAACATCCATACATATAAATCCGATCATTTGGCTGATGCCGCAGTCCTCATCAAGACCTTGCATGATGCAAATCTTAAATCCGGCATTCGTTTTGATTTAATTAATAAATACGATCTCTTCCAAACTCGGAATACCTATCAAAAGTATAATACAATTACATATCGATACTTACTCGAAGAAACCCAAGCAATGGTTTCAAACGTCAGACTTTGCCATAATGACCTTGTAGAAGGTAACTTACTATTTTCAAAACAACGCCATTATTTAATTGACTACGAGTATGCGATGGATAATGACCCATACTTTGATATCATGTCCTTTCTAACTGAAAATGACATTCAAGATACGCAATCACGTCGTATTTTTTATGAAGCTTACTTTGGTTACCAACCCAACGACATAATGATGAGCAAATTATGGCATTTTGAGGTTTCACATCACCTGATTTGGTGTGAATGGGCGCAAATGATGTATGCTCAGCACCACGATGAAGTATATAATGACATCGCAGCACTGAAGTATACTCGTCTTCTCGAATGCATCACCGAACATAAGAAAAACTCCCAATGATTTCGGGAGTTTTTTTTGGTTCTACATATTCTAGTGTTGGTGAGAAATCATCAACACTTTTTAATGCTTAATTTCGAACATAATAAAAGACATAGATGACAAACACGATATACTTAGGTTACTACACTCCAAGAAAGGTGCTA
>NZ_WTSY02000056.1 GCF_009828775.2 Erysipelothrix aquatica
ATATTGTCGCCGCTAAAGTGCTTAACTTCTGTGTTCGAGATGGGAACAGGTGTGACCACTTTGCTAGAATCACCAGATCATGAGAGTAATCTCTCAAAACTGAATAACAGAAGACTTTGTATCTTTTCAAATAGTCGTTATTGTGATTAAAACCTCGACCTATTAGTATCAGTCAGCTACACATATCACTATGCTTCCACCTCTGACCTATCAACCTGATCGTCTCTCAGGGGTCTTACTACTTACGTATGGGAAATCTCATCTTGGAGTTGGCTTCGTGCTTAGATGCTTTCAGCGCTTATCCAGTCCATACTTAGCTACCCAGCCATGCCCTTGGCAGGACAACTGGTACACCAGCGGTATGTCCATCCCGGTCCTCTCGTACTAGGGACAGCGCTCCTCAAATTTCCTACGCCCACAACAGATAGGGACCGAACTGTCTCACGACGTTCTGAACCCAGCTCGCGTACCGCTTTAATGGGCGGACAGCCCAACCCTTGGAACCGAATTCAGCTCCAGGATGCGATGAGCCGACATCGAGGTGCCAAACCTCGCCGTCGATGTGAACTCTTGGGCGAGATCAGCCTGTTATCCCCAGGGTAGCTTTTATCCGTTAAGCGACGGCCCTTCCACGTGGTACCGCCGGATCACTAAGCCCGACTTTCGTCCCTGCTCGACTTGTAGGTCTCGCAGTCAAGCACCCTTCTGCCTTTACGCTCGTCGATTGATTTCCAACCAATCTGAGGGTACCTTTGGGCGCCTCCGTTACTCTTTAGGAGGCGACCGCCCCAGTCAAACTGCCCACCTGACACTCTCCCGGACCCGGATTACGGGTCGCGGTTAGATCTTCAAACTTACAAGAGTGGTATCCCAATGGCGACTCCACATAAACTAGCGTTCATGCTTCATAGTCTCCCACCTATCCTGTACATGTAAATTCAAAGATCAATATCAAGCTACAGTAAAGCTCCATGGGGTCTTTCCGTCTAGTTGCGGGTAACCGGCATCTTTACCGGTACTAAGATTTCACCGAGTCTGCTGCCGAGACAGCGCCCAAATCGTTACGCCTTTCGTGCGGGTCGGAACTTACCCGACAAGGAATTTCGCTACCTTAGGACCGTTATAGTTACGGCCGCCGTTCACTGGGGCTTCAGTTCAATGCTTCGACTCATGGTCTAACACATCCCCTTAACCTTCCAGCACCGGGCAGGCGTCACCCCCTATACTTCGTCTTGCGACTTTGCAGAGAGCTGTGTTTTAGTTAAACAGTCGCTTGGGCCTCTTCACTGCGGCTCTTCTCTAAAAAGAGCACCCCTTCTCCCGAAGTTACGGGGTCATTTTGCCGAGTTCCTTGGCAACAGTTCTCTCGCTCACCTCAGGATTCTCTCCTTGCCTACCTGTGTCGGTTTTGGTACGGGCCAAACCATAATTAACGCTAGAAACTTTTCTTGAGAGCTGGCATCGGTTACTTCGCTACTTCCTCACGGGTTCACTCCTCATAACGCCTTTGCTTTATATGGCGGATTTGCCTACCATACGGCTCCTTCGCTTAAACCGGCTCTTCCATTCGCCGGCTTAACCTAGCCTTCTCTGTCATTCCTTCACTTATGGCTCGGGTACAGGAATATCAACCTGTTGTCCATCGACTACGCTTTTCAGCCTCATCTTAGGTCCCGACTTACCCAGGGCGGACGAGCCTTCCCCTGGAAACCTTAGGCAATCGGTGTGTCAGATTCTCACTGACATTTCGCTACTCACACCGGCATTCTCACTTCTATACGCTCCAACGCTCCTCACGGTACATCTTCAACGCTGTATAGAACGCTCCCCTACCACTTGTATTACTACAAATTCGCAGTTTCGGTATCATACTTAGCCCCGGTAAATTTTCGGCGCAGGGTCACTCGACTAGTGAGCTGTTACGCACTCTTTCAAGGGTGGCTGCTTCTAAGCCAACCTCCTAGTTGTCTGTGCATCCCCACATCCTTTTCCACTTAGCATGAATTTTGGGACCTTAACTGGCGATCTGGGCTGTTTCCCTTTTGACTACGGACCTTATCACCCATAGTCTGACTGCCATCTACTTCTCCACTGGCATTCGGAGTTTGATTATATTCAGTACCCCGAGATGGGGCCATCATACATTCAGTGCTCTACCTCCAGTGGCCTTACGATGACGCTAGCCCTAAAGCTATTTCGGGGAGAACCAGCTATATCAGAGTTCGATTGGTATTTCACCCCTAGCCACAACTCATCCGCCAGCTTTTCAACGATGGTCGGTTCGGTCCTCCATTTGGTTTCACCCAAACTTCAACCTGGTCATGGCTAGATCACTCTGTTTCGGGTCTACCACAATGTACTTCGCGCCCTATTAAGACTCGCTTTCGCTTCGGCTCCGTCTTTTCCAACTTAACCTTGCACATTATGAGTAACTCGCCGGTTCATTCTACAAAAGGCACGCCATCACCCTTTAACGGGCTCTGACTTCTTGTAAGCATACGGTTTCAGGATCTATTTCACTCCGCTTCCGCGGTTCTTTTCACCTTTCCCTCACGGTACTGGTTCACTATCGGTCACTAAGGAGTATTTAGCCTTACCGGGTGGTCCCGGTTGATTCCGACAAGGTTTCACGTGCCTCGCCGTACTCAGGATTCCACTAGGGTAATCGCAGCTTTCGTCTACAGGGTTTGCACCTTCTACGACTGGCCTTTCAATGCCATTCGACTAGCTTTAATTAATCCCACGTTGTGGTCCTACTACCCCATCTCGAAGATGGTTTGGGCTCTTCCCGTTTCGCTCGCCACTACTCAGGGAATCACTGTTGTTTTCTTTTCCTCTTGCTACTAAGATGTTTCAATTCGCAAGGTTGCCTCACTATAGACTATGTATTCATCTATATGTAATACTGCATTACCAGTACTGGGTTCCCCCATTCGGATACCTCCGGATCGTTGAGTACGTACCTCTCCCCGGAGCATTTCGCTGTTAGTCGCGTCCTTCATCGGCTCTTAGTGCCTAGGCATCCACCGTACGCCCTTACATATTTAATCACATGTAATTTCGCGCCTGATTGTTTAAAATCAGTTTTTGTGTTTATCGCTTCGATAAACGTGTGTTCGCTTTGCTTTTAATTGCTTTTAGTTACTGTTTGTTTAACTTGATGTAAATCTAGTTTATACAACTATTCGAAAAGATATTCTGTTGATAACTTTATGTCTATCTATCTCTTCTGTTATTCAGTTTTCAAAGATCATTCTTTTGAAAAGCTTAATAGCCTCTCAAAACTAAACAGGAAACTCTTGTGTCAACTTCTGCTTCTTACTAAGTTATTACTCCTTAGAAAGGAGGTGATCCATCCCCACCTTCCGGTAGGGATACCTTGTTACGACTTAACCCCAATCATCGGTCCTACCTTCGACGGCTTCCTCCCTTTCGGGTTAGACCACCGGCTTCGGGTATTACCAACTCTCATGGTTTGACGGGCGGTGTGTACAAGGCCCGAGAACGTATTCACCGCGACATGCTGATTCGCGATTACTAGCGATTCCGACTTCATGGAGTCGAGTTGCAGACTCCAATCCGAACTGAGACGTACTTTCTGAGATTCGCTTCACATCACTGCTTCGCTGCCCTCTGTATACGCCATTGTAGTACGTGTGTAGCCCAGATCATAAGGGGCATGATGATTTGACGTCATCCCCACCTTCCTCCGGTTTATCACCGGCAGTCTCTCCAGAGTCCCCAACTTAATGCTGGTAACTGAAGACAAGGGTTGCGCTCGTTGCGGGACTTAACCCAACATCTCACGACACGAGCTGACGACAACCATGCACCACCTGTATCCGCCATAACTATTACATATCTCTATGCTTTTGCGCGGTATGTCAAGACCTGGTAAGGTTCTTCGCGTTGCTTCGAATTAAACCACATACTCCACCGCTTGTGCGGGCCCCCGTCAATTCCTTTGAGTTTTACGCTTGCGCGCATACTCCCCAGGCGGGATACTTATTGCGTTAACTACAGCACTGAATTTCTCCAACACTTAGTATCCATCGTTTACGGCGTGGACTACTAGGGTATCTAATCCTATTTGCTCCCCACGCTTTCGAGCCTCAGCGTCAGTTACAGGCCAGTTAGCCGCCTTCGCCACTGGTGTTCCTCCATATATCTACGCATTTTACCGCTACACATGGAATTCCACTAACCTCTCCTGTACTCAAGTCTACCAGTTTCTATGGCATCACGGGGTTGAGCCCCGAACTTTCACCATAAACTTAATAAACCGCCTGCGCTCCCTTTACGCCCAATAATTCCGGATAACGCTTGCCACCTACGTATTACCGCGGCTGCTGGCACGTAGTTAGCCGTGGCTTTCTGGTAAGGTACCGTCATATAGCTAGCATTCCCTCTAACTATCGTTCTTCCCTTACAACAGAGCTTTACAACCCGAAGGCCTTCTTCACTCACGCGGCGTTGCTCGGTCAGGGTTTCCCCCATTGCCGAAAATTCCCTACTGCTGCCTCCCGTAGGAGTCTGGGCCGTGTCTCAGTCCCAGTGTGGCCGGTCACCCTCTCAGGTCGGCTACGCATCATCGTCTTGGTGAGCCGTTACCTCACCAACTAACTAATGCGCCATAAGCCCATCTCATTGTGATGTATCCCATCTTTAATTAAATCAAGATGTCTTGACTTAACCTATCCGGTATTAGCTGACGTTTCCATCAGTTATCCCAGGCATTGAGGCAGGTTGCTTATGTATTACTCACCCGTTCGCCACTAAGATTGTAAGAAGCAAGCTTCTTACGCTCTTCGTTCGACTTGCATGTATTAGGCACGCCGCCAGCGTTCATCCTGAGCCAGGATCAAACTCTCCATTTGATTCTTTCTCATTTTTATACTCTGACGAGTTTTGTTTATTTCTTGTATTTCTTTTGAAATTGACGTTTCCTGTTTAGTTTTCAAAGACCATTTCGCAC
>NZ_WTSY02000057.1 GCF_009828775.2 Erysipelothrix aquatica
GGATTGTACTGGTCAGTGACTGCGAGTCCAATAAATATGTATGAAGTGTTCGCAGCACTTGTCGTCTTGTTTTTCTCTTTGTACTACTTCATTGTTAACAACTATTCTAGTTTAAATATTCTATAAAAGAATCAGTCGTAATTAACGACTCTTTCTTTTTTAGACCTAAATAATATCCTTAAACTAAAGTAGGTGAAATTATTTACTCCAGCAAAAACCTAGCTGAGAAATTGGTAAATGTCTATTATCGTACATGCATTTTACCTTCTGTAGGTTCTGTGCAATATTATGACCACCTTGAGTCCATGATACATGCATAAATTGTGCTAGTTTATCGAGACAATTTATTTGAACGCACCAAGCGACTGCAGGAACAATCCAAATTGGTACTGCACTAGGTTCAGGGACAATGTAATTCCCATCCTCATCAAATATCGGTGCACTGAAATGATCATTAACCTCGACAGTTAGTTCATTAGCGGTTACTTCAGAGTCCGCATGAACTGAGCCAGAAACCATAGTCACAGTAAACAATAAAGCGAAAGTTACAAAACCAGTCAACAACTTTTTCATAAGTCCCCCCTATGCTCTGGTTTGAGCTTTTCTATTCATATTATATATCGAGCACAGTCATGTGTAAACCCTTACATTTCAGTCTTTCTATCATTTATAAATATTAAGGATGTGCGAAAAACGCACTATCTCATTAATGAACACTTTGTGTTCTAAAATTATATGCTTAACTTTACCACCAGTAACTTACCACTTTCCATTCTCGATGCAAAATTCGTGAAAATTTTTAGAAAACAAAAGTGCATGTTTTCTAAAAATTTTACTCGCGCGCTCATTTCGAATAGTTCCATTCACTGCGTTCATACTTCACCCGCACTTGTGTGACTTGTTCTAGTCGAGCAAAGTTGCTACACTAAGGTTGAATTGATATAGACTTGACTTGGGGATAATCCATTATTATAAGTATGTGGACGTTTTGAGTTATACCATTTTTGTTCAAGATCATTTATAATCGAATCCATCCTTTCTTTTATAGTAAATGTATAATGGTTCGTACATTCGTGTTTGAGTGTGTTGAAGTATCGCTCCATCAGAGCATTATCATATGGACATCCTGCACGACTTATGCTTTGCTGGATAACACGTTGTTTACAGAAATCACTAAATGATTTACTTGTGAATTGACTCCCTTGATCGCTATGTAAAATTAATCCCTTATCTGGATAATAGCGTAATAATGCTTTATGCAACGTATTAATAGCTAAACGTGAATTAATCGAAGTGCTATTTTCAGAGGCAACCACTCTGCAATCACAAACATCAATTATCATACAATTATATCGAGGTGTTCCATTACTTAGATACAGATAAGTAAAATCAACACACCAAACACAATTTTGTTTCGTTGCATGAAATTTTTGTTGGATAAGATTTGGAAACACCTTGTGTTGCTTCCCTGTCTAGAATGGTTGCTTTTTACGCCGAATAATTGATGAAATATTAAGTTCCTTCATATATTTTCGTATAGTTAGAAGGGAGTAGGAGTATCCATAATTCGCACAATAATATGACATCATTTTAGCTCCCATTGTTCCGTTACTTTTATGAAAGGATTCACTAATAAAGTGTTGTACTTTAGCTTTTTGCTCGTAGTATGGCGCTCTTCTCTGTTTCAAATAGTTGTAGCATGCATTCGTACTTACTTTAATTTTACGGCATAACCAACGAATCCCAAGGTTTTTACCATGCTCTTGAATGAACTGATACTCACTTAATCGATTTCCTTTGCAAAGAATGCTGCTGCTTTTTTTAAGAATTCATTTTCCTTTCTAAGTTCTCTAATTTCTAGAATAAGTCTTTTTGATTCTTCGAGTGATAATGTGACTTCTTGGATATAAGGGTTGTTTTGGCATTCTTTGCGAAGTTCTCTAAGCCAGTATTGTAGTGTTTCACTTCCAAGATGATACTCTTGAGTAAGACTTTTAATCGTTCTTCCTTCTTTAAGATGTAATCGTATGATTTCATCTTTTGTTTCTATACTATAATTTTTCATAAGTTGCTCCTTGATTTGATTTTATCATTTCTCAACCAAGGTGTAGCAATTTCAGTTTACTAGAACACAAACGTACCATTCATACAAATGTATAATGATTAAGCGTACAAACGTTATATCGCAATCTACAGCAAGTAATCAAACTACAATCTGGGTGAGAATGGTCATAGTTTAAAAGAGCAATGGAAGAGAATCAATCTATTTGTCCGTACATTTGCTGAAGATCGATTAACTTGTATTGATGATTTCTATATAGAAAAATAAATCGAAGAGAAGTGTTCTTATTGACCAAAGAGGTTGAAAATGGATCAATCAGCGAAGTCATTGCGCATAATCTTAATATGGTAACAAGACTTATATATGCATCTTTGAGGTACCTTTTTCATAAGTTTAAACCTTTCTAAATAACTTATCTCAAATAAAAGGTGGATGAGTTCCAATGACTCAACCACCTTTTGTTATTCGAAAGATTTTATTTTAATCTAATACTCTTTTTTACTATTTTTTTTCATTTTCGAAACCAATAAAGTGGCTATTCCAAATGAAATGAGAAGTGCACCTCCAAAATATACATGAGTTCCGTTTACTCCGGTTGCTGGGAGTGTTCCAGTGTTCTTATCCTTCTCAATGGGATCAATGTCATCAATTTTTTTATAGATGAAGTTAATGCTTAACACGTCTGTATTGGCGATACCTTCAGCGGTTGAATCGTTAACTAAAGCATAGCCCTCAATTGTAGGTGCTTCGAGTTTGTAAGATTCCATGAGTTTCAAATTAACGTCTTGAGCATCCAATAGGACATTTCCTAGTTCATCCTTATATTCAATCGTAACCGTGCTCATGAATGGTTTAAATTCTGAGTTTGAACGGAAGAATAATAATCCAGATACAGATGTATTAATTTCAAGATAGTCCGTAAGTTTTTGGTCGACAACTTTTCGAGATGATTTTGAAGATGAGGCATGGCGCATATAGGTGCCGTCTTCTTTTTGAATAACAATACCTGTATGTGTAACGTCAAGTCCTGCGATGTTTTTGCGAATGCCGATATAATCACCGGTTTTGAATGTTTTGAGAACATCTTCAGTAACATTATCGCGTGGTATGTAATTAATATCTCGATTACGCACAGCAAGTCCCGGAATATATACACCATTAGCTCCTTGATTTAAGTCTACGGAGTCTGTTTTAACGATTGAAGCATATTGTGGTGATGTTAAAAGGTCTGTTGCGACAATTGGTGACTCAGTATACCAGTCGGAGTAAAAGTGTTTACGGTGTAAATAATCTACTTTAGCATCGCGGTAACGAACATTTTTTAAATTATTAATGAAATCTTCTACCGAATGGGACTGTTTGAAACTTTCGATATAGTCAAGGAATGTAAAACAATCTAGCTCATTAAGTGCAATTACAAGTTGTTCAGGATCAGTTGTAGAACCAACTAAACGATTGGCAACATAAGGTGTTTCTAAGAAGTATGCAGAAATTATTTCAAGTTTTTCCGCATCAGTCTTTAGGTTGTTTTGTCTTAAAAGGGTAAAGACATCGTCCATCATCCGTTTTGAAGTGTCATCAAATTGAATATCAAATGCTTCGGAAGTATAACGATAGGTAAATGTTACGGTATTGGTATCTTGAACGATACCGGTATTGTCTGTTGCACGGACAAATTCGTATCCTGGTAAGTTTGGTGCCGCAATATTGAATGGCTCACCATAGGGTAGGCTTTCAGTTAGTGTTTCTTTGATTGTATTACCAGCTTCGTCTTTAAATTCAATGTTAACGGTTCCGTGAATTTGCTCGAACTGGGCATTTGAACGGAAGAATAAAAGTCCTGCTACGGATGTATTGATATCGAGGTAGTCTGTAATTTTTTGATCAACCACTTTTAGGGCAGATTTTGATGAGGAAGCATGTCGCATATAGACGCCATCTTGTTTCTCAATGACGATACCTGTATGGGTAACATCTAAACCAGCTATATTTTTACGGATTCCAATGTAATCACCTGTTTTTAGAAGTGGAAGTACATTAGATACTTTGTCTCTTGGAACGTAGTTTATGTCGCGTTCACGAACATTAAGTCCTGGTATATAAACACCTTTAGCACCTTGATTTAGTTCAACAGTATCAGTTTGAACAAATTCACTGAATTCAGGTTGTGTTAATAGGTCGGTTGCGAGGATTTGATTTTCTGAATACCAATCCGAGTAGAAGTGCTTACGGCTCAAATATTCAACGTTTCCATTAATGTAACGTACGGTCTTAAGTTGATTCACAAAATCTTCTTCATTTTTCGAACGTTTGAATGTTTCGATATAGTCTAAGAAGGTGAAGCAATCTAATTCGTTTAAAGCAATAACGAGTTCCTCGGGTTGCGTATTTGATCCGACAAGACGGTTTGCAACATAAGGTGTATCTAAAAAGTACCCAGATACAATTTCAATTTTTTCGGCATCTGTTTTATCCTTATTGTCTTTAAGTAAGGTAAAAACATCGCGCATCATTTTTTGTGACGTTTCATCAAATTGAATTGTAGGTTCGATGGCGTCATCTGCGTAAACTGGCATTGTAAATGGACTTACGCATAAAGCTAAGGTCAAAACTGCAAGTAAAAATTTCTTCATATATCTTCTCCTGTATTCGCTTACATATTTAACCTACCACTTTATTCACATTCTTGCAACAAAATTTCAAAGTAACTTAATAT
>NZ_WTSY02000058.1 GCF_009828775.2 Erysipelothrix aquatica
CAATATCTTGATGACATTGCCTTTAAAATCAACTCAATGCCTCGCAAAATGTTTGACTTTAAAACTGCTTATGAGATAGAATTTTTAAAAATGAATAGTGGTGCGGTTGAGATTTGATAAAAGAAAACCGTACCAGTAAGGTACGGTTTTACTACATAGTACAAATAATTATACTTTCTGCATTTCTAGTTGGTTTGTTGAGTGAATATATACCAACGATGAATCATTTGAAAGATCGTGTTGAAATTCATATCCGTGGACAGAGATTGATTTAAGAGCATTAACTGTTCTTACTTTGTTCTTGATGATTTCTTGCACAAATGCACCTCTTGCCGATTTAACATAAGTTGATTTTGCAGTATATTTAACTCCGTCAAATTCTTTAAACTCTATATTAATAACGGGGCCATCAATTTTTGAAAAGTCTACAGAGTTTGAATACTCTTTTGAAGCTAGATTAATTATAGGCATTTGGAGTGAATTTATATATGCTGTCACATACTCTGTCCAATAGTCATATAAATCTATAGATATATCGCTTAAATAATCCAAACGATAAGGTGCAATAGTATCAAAAGGCTTATGTAGGCCAAAGAGTGAAGAAAGTATAATTAAGTGTGAATTTGCGTATTCAAGATCAGTTTTTGACCATGAATCTACATTCATAGATTTAAATGAAGCACCTTTAAATGAAAATATTGCAGCACCACAAGGCTGGTAGTTATTAATCATTTCGAGAGACTTATGGACAATCTTATCGGAAGCCTTATAAACTTTTTTTGCTTGATTGAAATCAAGTTGATTGAGTTCATTAAATATCATAAGAGATTCTGTGTTAAATACAGGTACTTGATAATAGTTCAATGGTGACTCAACCATCGTTTTTGTTGGGGAAATTAATGTAATCATTTTGCGAACAACTCCAAATAATCACTTTCTCTAAATCCCACCAAGATTGTGTTAGCGTGAATTAGAATTGGACGCTTCACGAGTCGACCAGATGTTGCGAGTAAATCTATGGCTTCATCATCGGTTAAAGTCGGAAGTTTATCTTTCAAGTTTAACTCTCGATACATAATACCTGAAGTATTGAAAAAGGATTTTAGTGGAAGTCCACTTACTTCAATCCATGAATGCAATTCTTCAGATGTTGGGTTGTCGTCCATTATTTCACGCGAATCAAAGTCAATTTCTAGTTCTCTGAGTAATTTTTCTGCTTTCTTACAGGTTGAGCATTTCTTATAGCAAATAAATTGTGTTTTCATATCACTGCCTCCAAGCCAGTAACACTATCTTATCACAGTTTTTACTTTGCCGAAGACTGTTTGAGCAATGAAGAAATCAACTATACTGTGGATAAACCCGCCGATGCCGACAAGAAGTATGATATTAACTATATAGCTACTATTCTGGGAAAGAGTTTTAGTGAAGTAAAATGGTGTAACAACCAGAACTTCTGAACTTGCGTGGATAATGGCAATGATAATGTTGAAAATAAGTAATTGTTTTTTATTTTTGATTAGCGAAGGATGCTTTTGCAAATATAGCGCTCCGATCGTAGCGAAGATAACGTGTGATAGAGCCCGTGCAGCAATTTCTGGAGTAGTTGTCATAAGGAAGCCAAAGGCTGTCCCTAGAGCCACAGAAACCGCCGTTACAGGGGATATAAACATCGCAATGAAGATTGGCACGTGTGACGCTAAAGTGTAGGATGCAGGGGGCAGAATGAACTTAGGCATAAAAGTGGGAATCGCAATTCCCATTGCAATTAAAATGGCACTCAAGGTAATATTCTTTGTTGTTTTCATAGTTTCTCCTAGGTGTCTTGACACCTAGGACTATAGTAAATAAATAAAAGCTAGGTGTCAAGACACCTAGCTTAGTTTGATTCATAAAGAAGATTATGTTTTCTCAGAAGTTTAAGAATAAACTGATAGTGTGCATCATCATTGCATGCAATCGTGTGGATATGAATGCCATCTGTAAGTGAAGATAGTGGCGTTCCGTTTTTACTAATGAATGCCTCAATATCTTCATGCGTATTGATATTGAGTTGACCAGTAATTTCACCATAAATTGGGTGTTCCACGGTCACATCAATCACAGAGACATCATTGTCGACCAGTAAAGATAATTCTCTTCGTGTGTCTTCATTATGATGTGCGACTGGAATAATATAGTGAGGGCGTTTATCGGTTTGATTGATAATATAGCCTCGTGGTGTCGCTTGGATACTAACACCTTGTGCTCGCAAAAGCGCAATATCACCTACGATAATTTGTCGAGAAACCTTAAAGATATTGGCAATATACTGTGCACTAAGCGGGCGTTTATGTTCTTGCATAAGTAATTCAACAATCGAAATTCTTCGTTTTTCTCCGGTCATCATACACCCTCAATCTTTCTATATAGTTAATGAATTTATCTTCTAAATACAGTAGAATTTTTATCGCAGTTTGCGAATTGACAGTGAAAGTACATAGTGGTACTGTATTAGTAATAATGATACAGCAAAGGTGGTATTTATGAAAGTCTTATTATATCAACGAGGTGAAAAAGCCTTAAGTAAATCAGGAATTGGGAGAGCGATGAAGCATCAAGTCAGAGCACTGACAGAAGCGGGTGTTCCATTTACTACTGATGAAAATGATTCTTATGATATCGTACACATTAACACAGTCGATTTAGCGGCACGTGCTATGGCTAATAAAGCACGTAAAGAGGGAAAGAAAGTCGTATACCATGCTCACTCAACAGAGGAAGATTTTAGAAATTCTTTCATATTTTCCAACCAATTATCGCCACTTTTTAAAATGCATATTATTTCAAGTTATGAGTTAGGTGATTATATATTAACACCGACTCCATATGCTAAACAAATTCTTGAATCGTATGGTATAGAGAAACCCATTCAAGCTGTTTCTAACGGTATTGACTTGGCTCGTTTTACACATGATGACTCAAAGGTGAAGGCATTTAGAGAATATTTCAACTTACCGGAAGATCGGAAAGTGATTATTTCAGTCGGATTGTATTTTGAGCGTAAAGGATTACCCGATTTTATGGAGGTCGCACGTGCATTACCGGAGTACACATTTATTTGGTTTGGACATACACCACTTGCGAGTGTTACATCTAAGGTTAGGGATGCAATTCGTGAGAAGCCGAATAATGTAATTTTGCCAGGATACATAAAGGGTGACATTATCGAAGGCGCATATGCATCTGCAGATGTATTCTTTTTCCCATCGTATGAAGAAACTGAAGGAATCGTAGTTCTGGAGGCTCTAGCTTCTCGTTGTCAAACCATTGTTCGTGATATTGGTGTCTATGATCCTTGGTTGGTTCATGAGGAAAGTTGTTATAAAGGAAATTCAATCCGTGATTTTGTCTACTTGATTCGGGCATATTTAAGGGATGAATTACCCTCGACAACTGAGGCTGCGTATAAAGTTGCTGAGGAACGAAGTATAAAAGAAATTGGAATTCAATTGAAGGATGTTTATGAGCGAGTGTTAAAGGGGGAGTATTGATGGAATTAAAAATTTATGAATCGTCAGTAGATTTAGCGACCTCGTTATTAGGTATTAGTACAGATGTTAGACGTGAAAATTTTGATAAATTAATTGATATGTTACAAGATAGCGAAATTAATATTCAACGTATTAATGATCCTCAGGCGTCAAACCAATTTAACTTATTATTGCCTGTTCTTGTCGTGGATGGCGAGATTGTTCATTCGGGGGCATATCCTAAAGCTAAGGAATTGTCTGCCATTCTGAAGATAGATGAATCAATTTTTGATGGAATTGTGGAAAAAAGCGAGTTATTTACTGCTGCAAATACTGGCAGAATAGGTGTGTGTTGCGGTGTGGGGACAGATGTCTATCTAGATCCATATGACGACGACATGGAGGATTTCTAATGATAAAAAGAATTTCTATCGTTGGTGTGTTTTTAGTGTTATTGCTAGGATGTGGTTCCAAAGACCCTGAAATAGTAAAGCCTGTAGAGCCGGAAATCGTTTTGGAAACGTCACTTAATGTGTCTCTTAAAGGCATAAAGTACGTGCTACCGGCGCCGTATCAAGATTTTGTTGCGAATGGGTGGGTTCCTGAGCAGGATATTGATCAAGTAATGCCTCCAAAAACAAAAATGAGTAATATGTATTTAAGAAATAATGACAACATCATAAAAGTAACGTTTAGTAATGACAGTGACCAAGAAGTGAAAATGTCAGAAGCAAAAATTGCAGAGATATATGCTGAAAATAGAACTTTTGGTGGTGATGTATCTGTAGATATTGTAGTGAATGATTTTCTGACATTTGAAACGCCATTAAGCGATGTAGAAGCAAGGTTTGGTGTCTATGAGTTAAAGTCGAATGAAGTATTTGATGAATATACGTTTATACTGAGTCCTGTTGAAAAACTTGTAATAAGTTATCATAAGGATGGTAGTGATGGAAACCAAAGTCGTTGGATTGGTGTAATAGATTACAAATAACCCTGCTGGTGGGGTTATTTTCTTTTATCAAATCTCAACCGCACCACTATTCATTTTTAAAAATTCTATCTCATAAGCAGTTTTAAAGTCAAACATTTTGCGAGGCATTGAGTTGATTTTAAAGGCAATGTCATCAAGATATTG
>NZ_WTSY02000059.1 GCF_009828775.2 Erysipelothrix aquatica
GTACTATACTATAAATATGGACAGTAAAAAGGTAAAACATACATTATAAGAAATGAATTAAAAACCTATTTATGCCAAACAAAATAACGCGATTTTCTGAATATTTTAAGAAATCAATTGTTGTTCTCTGTCATTATGGTCAAACTTTGTTTCGACTCTCCGAAGATTATGGTGTTGCTCGCTTCACATTTCAAAAATGGATTAAACTCTATTCGGAAGTCGAAACAGATAATGGAGAGATTCTTATCACTAAACACGTTTGAGAACTCCAAAACAAGCTGCATTATTCAAAGAAGAGATCCTCATCTAAAAAAAATTGCCATATTCACGACTCACTCAAACAACGACTAAAAGCTATCGAGTTACTTAAATCAAATCACAAGATATCACGTCTTTGTAAATCTCTAAATGTCGACCGTTTTACTTACTACAACTCTATAATCGTGAACCTTCAACCCCGATATTGAAAATCAGAAGAAAAGGTCTCTTCTTTTGGAGCTTTACATAAAATACAATTAGCAATTAGGTGCTATAAAGCACAATCGTCGTCTCTATGTTGAATATGGCATATCCATAAGTCTTGGACAAGTTTGTAGACTCTTAAAGTCTATGTCTTTACCACGTATGTCAACTGTCAAACCTTCATTCAAAACTTCTCAACATACTAATAATGGAGAGTGTACTAATTTTCTTAATCAAGAATTCAGTCTTTAGAACCAAATATAGTATCAGTTAGTGATTTTACTTATATTAAAACGTCTAAAGGATTCTGATATCTTTGCGTTATTATGGATTATTTTCTCGTAAAATCATTGCATGGTAGCTTTTGATTCAAATGAATTCGACCTTACTACTCGATGGTTTTATGATGCTTGCCATTTAAGAAAACCTCAAGGAAGTCTTCTTTTCCCTTCATATTGTGGTTCACAGAATCGCTCCTGCAAAGTAAGGAAAGTAATGAATGACCATAACGTAGTACAATCCTTCTCAAAAAAGTCATATCCTTGAGATAATGCGGTTTAAGAATCATTTTTCAAATATTTAAAGGATGAAGAAACAAGCGGTCGATTTATCTTAGAAAGCGAAGACTGCCAAAATGTCTATTCACTTATATTAATGGCTTCTATGATCCATTCAGATCTCTTTCGTACAATCTTGGCTGTCTTCTGATAAAAAAGAACTTGAAAATAAACAATTAATTTCCTAATTAATAACCTGTTTATTAACATTGGTCCTGGAAGAAATGTTCGATAAATGGGAGAGTCTGTAATTATTTTGTATTATTTATGTACTATTCATGTACTCTCATATTCTTAAACACTAAAAAACCCACTGTATAGCGGGTTTTGCTGATATATTGGTGCCCCAACCCCCGCCTAAGCGAACTTTGAGTTATCATATGTGTCATTAGGACACATGTTTATTCTAAAAAATATTATATCATGATTGGAAAAACAATCAAGTGATTTTGCAAATTTATTTATTTGTTTTAAACTCGATATCCTTTACTCGAAGAGTGTGCATATTAATCACAATATCAACAACATTTTTACGAACAAATATTTGACGTTGTGTCGTTGACATATTTTCCCATTTCCACACACTGTTTGAAAGTTTAGTAATTTCGATCTCATGCTTAGATTGATTGTCATAGAGCAGCTTACACTGACTACTATAGTAGTCGATGCTGACCAGCCCTTTATCCAATAGATAGTCTAATAAATTTTTGTTTGAATCAACTCTTTTCAATGTGTTCACTTTAGATTCTATAGAATTCATCACAATATCCTTTATGTGATTGTTCATCTGAACCGTGAGATCGTTAATTAAGTTTGATTCATTGATATACTGTCCGTTGCTATTTTTATAGTACAGATAGTAACCCGCACTCTTTTTTGTTGGCTTAACAGCTAATAATTCCCCTGTTCTGCTATCTTTACACTTCCCTTTGAATATGTACGGATACTGGCTTCTTTTATTCCTAAGTGCAAGAGCATGTTGTACGTCGTCAAAGTAACTCGCCTCGAGTATCGCAGGCGAATGGTTATCAATTGAGATACGAGCATTCTCATATGTTCCCTTGTAAATTTTGTTATTCAATAAGTGCTTAATTCTGTCATAAGTCCACATGAACTTTTCCATCCTATGTGCATTATTGAAAATATGTCTAATTTCTCCCCTGCTTTTGAATTCATAAAAGTATAGATAGTAAGCTTCTTTGACTATTGCAGATTCTCTTGGATTAATTTCTAGTCTCTTATCGACCAAATCATATCCAAATGGAGCCCTTCCATGCACCCAGTTACCTTCATAGGCAGACTGATCCATACCTCTAATAGTTCTTTCACTTATGGCCTCTGTTTCCCATTGTGCAACAAGAATAATCATTGACACAAAAAACCTACCAATTGCAGTCTTAGTATCAATTTTTTCTTTTAGACTAAATAATTGCACATCATATTCGTTGAACAACTCCAGCATAAACATCAAGTCTGTCACACTCCTAGTGAGCCTGTCTAAATTGTGTACTACAACTTTACAGATTTTACCTTGTTGAATATCAGATATCAAAACTTTCATTTCTTTGCGATTCAAAGTCCTTGCAGAATAACCATCATCAATGTACTTGATGATCGGCTCTTGAAACTCTTCTTCATAAACCTGAAGATATTGTTCAATTCTCCTTTCTTGTTCCCTAGATTATACCCATACTCTGCTTGGTCTTCACTTGACACTCTGCAATACACTGCTATTTATTTAATTACACCCATATCTATACTCCTTTACTTTTAAATAACGGAGTACCCCCATAAAACGCTAGCTCAATAATTGTAGCACAAGGAATCAATATTTTTTCAACTGTCATAAGACGCACTAAAATTTGAATAATTTTCCACATAAAACTACACCGATATATACCGTTGTATGACAATGAATAATCTGGTGATGAAAATTTCAAATATAAGAGTATTTGTATCATTCATCAAAAGAAAAAGACCTCCGGAAAATAGAGGTCTTACTTAAGTAAAAGGCATGTCGTTAAATTATGCATTTACTCAATATAAACTTGAGGGGGGCTCAAGTCTATATATAATTTATACCATACTAAAACACTACAGACAATAATCGCAGCCAAATGTCATCATTCCTTAAGTTTATGAAGATGTATAACATTCTCACTATCGAGATTTTAAATGACTTATAGCAATAGCTTTTACATTACTTGTTAGATCTACCCCTAAGGGGATAACACAAATTTCTTTACTATTACAGATGTAGTAAAATATCTATTCAGTATATATTAATAATAATTATGAGTATAGTAAACTCTCTGGAATATTTAATAACCACGGTTACGTAAACTAGATTCAATCACTATATTGTTTAATACATTTATTGATTTTCTTTTCTATTTCGTAACAATCTGTTTTGTTTCAATTATGGTGTCTATCATAACTTGAAGTGCCTCAATCAATATTATTGGAGTTAAATAGTAACCCGGTATAGTTATTTCTTGAATGATAATAAAGTAAACTGTTGTCACCACTACGATCATCACTAAAACACAGTATAGGATATACTTCATTATTGTAGGGATTCTATAAGTAATTTCTCTTGATGCCCAGTAGCTACTGAATATTAGCTCAAATAGACCTTTTATTAGAACTTTTATTCCATGAACCAATAAATATGAGACAAACGACGACCCCATATAGTTTAAAATTTTGTGCTCTGGATTAGACACTAAAAATATAGTCAGATTTATGAATAAATATAATGATGCAAGAAATAACTCTAGTTTGAGATTAATTTCCGAATGCTTTCTAACTCTATTTATTTTTGAAACAATTCTGCTCTTCATAATTTACCATCCTACATTGTATCATCACTTTTTTTGTTCATCTTTACCTCCAGATTTCCGTCAGTAATCTCGAAAATTATGTCGCAATCACTCAATAACCTTCTATCATGCGTAACCATAACGACAGTCGTATTTAGAGTTCTTGTCATATCTTTAAGAATTCTTACAACATCGAATGCTTTTTCTGTATCTAGACTAGCTGTAGGTTCATCAGCGAGAATAATTTCTGGTTTTAGAATTAAACTCAGAGCAATCGCAACACGCTGTCTTTCCCCTCCAGATAATTCTTCCGGATATTTTCTTTTTAGATGAGTAATATTAAGATCATTCAACAAGGCTTCATATAGTTCTGAATCACCTTTTTTACTTTTACTTAACTTGAAAAAAAATTGTTCCTCAACTGTCAGGAAAGGGACAAGATTTGATGCTTGTAGTACAAAACCAAGCTTCTCAAACCTTATTTTGGATCTCTCTTTTTCTGAAACACCGTAAATATCTACGCCATCTAATTCAATAGTTCCTTCTGTTGGTCTTTGTAGGGCTCCCATGATTGTCAGTAAAGTAGATTTACCTGAACCACTTGGACCTACAATTGCTGCAAATGTTCCTTTTGGAAGGCTTAGAGTCACATTGTTCAAAGCTAAAATATTGGTTCTTCCATCATCATATTTTTTACTAATATTTAATAATTTAAGCATACAGTTCTCCTATAAAGATTCCAATGGATCGATTTTCAGGACAGAATAGGCTGAAAATACT
>NZ_WTSY02000060.1 GCF_009828775.2 Erysipelothrix aquatica
AATAATCCTTCCGGGTTTGTTACTTAGCGTTTTATATTTTACGTTGTAGATGAGTTCTACAATCATTCTCTATTTTATCATATTTTATATGAATATAGAAATTATGTGTGGATTAACATTAATTTTCAATTTCTTTCAGTAACAGGAAATTAGTACATACTATCAATCCTACTAATCATTGAGGCTAATACATGACTGCGTACAAAAAAAGAATCTAGGTTTAGTAGATTCTTTTTTCGTGACAAATCATTTCGGCTAATCTTTCAGGTCTTCATCTGCAAACAATTGTAGTAATTGTTTAGTTCTTTGATGTACGAATAGCTCCTCAACCCGATTGGAAATAATTGAGGAATAGTGTTCCCTCGTTTTACTATCTAACATTTTTATCATTCCATCAACAATTGCATCTTCAGTTAAATCTACCGATAAACCATATTCATTGGCGCCCAATAACTCCTTTGCTCCATATACATTTGTAGTAAGAATTGGTAATCCAAGATATCCCGCCTCAGTAACTGCGACATTAAATCCTTCATAATCAGAACTACACACATACACATCTGCATTAATCATGAATTTATAGGGGTTTTTCTGATATCCAACAAGCTTTACTGTTTCTTTTAGATTTGAGTCATTGATTTTCTGTTTCAAAATCGATTCCTCAGGTCCAGAACCCACAATTTCTAACTCAATCGGAAATATGGTTTTTTCTTTGACTCTTGAGAATGCATCAATTAATCGATCAAAACGCTTTTCTTCACTTAACCTTCCAACACTGATAAACCTAATTCTTCCTTCCGCTACTGTTTTCTCAGAAACTTTAGATTTTTCAGAAATATCTGAGAAGTTCATAGGGTTGTATACTACTTTTAGATTCTCGTCCGAAGTATTAATAAAACTTTTGGCATAGTGCTTTTTGACATCGTAACTGACAAAAACGATTTTATCAAATTTGTTGTAAACATCCGAGTACTGCATACCAATTCCATGAATCCAAGCATATTTTCTTGATTTCGAATTTGATGAATTGGCAATTATATCTGTTGGTAGCTCTGCCTGAAATGCAATTTCCAAATCATAGTCACCTTTAGCAAAAGAACTGTACAAAATTTTACGAGGAATCAGGCTGACTATCGAATTTAAACCTTTGAAATAAAACCCCAGATTTTTTCTTAGCTTCACTCTAGGGTCAATATCAAACATTTGTGGCTTAAATTTGTAAATTGTTGTGATTGTGACATCATGACCCAGTTCCACTAATTCATTCGCAAATTCAACTGCAGTCTTTTCAACACCACCTAAATCAAGATGGTAAATTAGTAGATTTATTTTCATTTTATTTACCAAATTGTGCTTTCCATTGCAAAATTGCTTCTTCATCAATTTCAATCTCTGTGAAAAATTCTGAAGAGATGATATTCATCATTTCCGTTTTGACATTTTCTCTCTTGATAACCGGTAAATTGTAGTCAGCCTGTTTATTGAGTGCCCTATGATCTACTGCAATAATCAAAGTTCTCACCTTGTGCTGGAGCGCAT
The DNA here is from genome assembly GCF_009828775.2 of Erysipelothrix aquatica. GTDB lineage: Bacteria > Bacillota_I > Bacilli_A > Erysipelotrichales > Erysipelotrichaceae > Erysipelothrix > Erysipelothrix aquatica. The sequence goes on from NZ_WTSY02000060.1 coordinate 1,540, forward strand.
AAATTCCCCCATGCAAACGTGATCCGACATAGTCAATATCTTCAGTAGCCAAAATCTTTCGATAACTATCTAAACTACTTGAAAGTTGGATAATTTCACCATCACTGATATTAAGTTCTTTGAAGTAAATTGAATCTTCAGATCCTTGCGGCCAAAAATATACTTTATCGTATGATTTTACTAACATTTCGATCATATATGTATCCAACTCAACGTCTCTGGCATAATCTGTCAGAGTAAATACGACAGATGATGCTTTCTTTGTAGGGATGGATTTGCAGTGTTCCTTAGTGAGTTTCCACATTGTTGCACATCCTGTGTTAATTGCATTGAGTTTTAATTCTTCTGTAACATACTTCAGAGTGTTGTTATCACGAACACTATGAATGTAATCCGCACTTAATATTTTTCGATATAGCATCTTCGTATATAAACTCGAGCGTTTATTGTTTTCATTGCTACCAACACCTACTAGTACTACATCATTAATATACTTACTTGTTAAAAAGTGTATATTCCATGGTCGCTTTCTTGTAAGAAAGAAGTCTTTAAACAATAAATTGGATCCTAAGATAAATTTTCTTTTAGCGGTCTTTAATGGTTCTTTATAAATGTTTCTTGTCAAATTTTGATGGAAATGATACAGCGGTGTATGAGAAGAAACACGAACATTGAAATCACCTCCAATTATTTCATCTAATTCTTGTAATGCTGATTCTACAATAATATTGTCACCCATATTTAGAGTCCCGTACGATGGGTCAAAAATTATATTTTTATTCATTTGTAACCTCTCCCTTATATTTGAATGTTTTGCGAAACCTTATTCCCTAAAGATCTTATTTGTTAATTAACTTACTCTCTCTACACAACTATTTCAAGTTTATCAAGTTATCGTTAGGTATCGTATTATTTGCTATATTTGGTCAGTGCATTAACCACATATCTAAACTCATAATACATAGCCTGTATCGGATTAATATTTAGATGCTTAGTATAAATTTTATATTGCCACTTTGCGGATCTCATTTTATTTGAACTTCTGGAAGATTCTTGGACTCGATACTTAGCGAGTACTTCTTTTAATGGAGTAGCATCGCCATATTTTCTCAAGATTTGTTGCCAAGCTAAGTAATCTTCGTGTCCTATCGACAACATATGGATATCATTACCAATCACTTTGCGATCTATTAAAACTGTCAAGCATCCGATCGAACTACCTTTGAGTTGACTTCTGTATGATACTTTTGTAGGAACTTTCAAACACTTCCCCAAATAACGGGATTCCTCATCAATTACTTCGTATGATGAAATCGAAAAGTAGCCATTAGAAGACTTCAAACTGTCAACTTGTTTTATGAGTTTTGTGGGGTACCAAACATCATCAGAATCAAGAAATGCAAGATACTCTCCTTTTGCTTTGGAAATTGCAGTGTTTCTTGCCTCTGCTACTCCTTGGTTCTTATCTTTTGATATATATACTATTTCCAACTTAGTATTCTGAGCAATTATTTCTTTAATAATTTCATCCGTTCCATCAGTAGAACAGTCATTTACCACAATTAACTCAACTTTAGGATAATTTTGATGGATTACTGATTGGATAGATTCTCTAATAGTTGCTTCAGAGTTATATGCAGGCATTACAACAGAAACTAAGTCTTTTCGAAATTCTAAAGAATTGTTTCTGGATACATCATTTTGAATCATTTCTACTAAACTCCTTACTTCCCTGTAGCATGTATCTTATCGCACAACTTAGGGACAAATTGTCTTTATAGAGACTTCTCTTTCGAATTGCAAACTGCATGATTAATGGAAGATACATCAAACGAGACATTCGACGGTATGACGCTCCCCGGTTAATAAAATATTCCCTATTATAACCTTCAAACCAGGTTGACTGCCCTATGTGCAAATCAGCTATTTTCTCCGGGATAAACTTCACTTTATGGCCCTTTTTAAGAATATCAAACAGAAGTATGTTTTCCTCACCTAGATAGTATTTACTACCTGATCCAAAACGTTCGTCGAAATGCACGGACGCATTATCAAATACTGACTTTCTTATAGCTATTTGTACTGATGAAAGCTTCATACTTTGTATGTAACTAATAACTTTTTCTTTGTTAGGGTAGTCCTTGAAATGTTGTTCGATGCCATCAACCATGAATGCAATGACATCATAATTTTGATTTCTATCAAAACTATTCTGAATTATTTCTTTCGCATTACTTACATATTCTAAGTCATCATCTGATAGAACCACTACTTCACTACTACAATTTCTAATTGCAATATTTCTACTTTTAGACAATCCTCTTGTCGTAGAATTAATCCATTTTACATTTTTATCATTATCATAGAATATTTCGTTGTTATCTGTTTGGTTTACAATCACGTAATCCGATTCCAATTTCATTCGTTTAGCTAAAGTATCGTCAAATTTTCTATGCATCGTTGAGATGACAAAACTCACAGTTGTATGTTTATCCATTGTAGGGCTCCTTATTCTTTTAAATGTCAGTAGATCTTTAATTTCAATCTATTATTTTAGCTCTATTTTAGAATTAAAAACCAAAATGACTATTTTATTGAGACATTGGAGCGTCGCAATCACTCTCCACTTCATTCATTGACTCAAAATAAACATTGATTAGTACAAAAATCAACATCAACATCTCATTGATTATCATAGATAAGGTTGTCATCATTACAATGCTACCTATTAGTGTAGCAAACAAGTAATTCATTCTTCTATCAAATTTTGCAATTGATAACGCCATCTTCATGAGAGTAAGTAATGAATAAATGTATACACCGAAAACAATTATTCCTCCTTCTACAAAAACTTCCATTATAGTGTTATGCATATAGTGTTGCATTTGAAACATTTCTACATTCATAGGTTGAAAATTGTATATTCCAATTCCCAAATACCCTGACTGTTTAAACATTTCAATGCCATTCTGGACCAGTCTAACTCGGCCAGAACCACCGTCTTTAGTTTTAAATCTAGCAATTATTGAACTGAATAAATC
>NZ_WTSY02000061.1 GCF_009828775.2 Erysipelothrix aquatica
TGTACTTTCATTACTCAAATAATTTAAAGCCGCTCTCGCGGTTTTTTATTATTCATCTTAACAATTGATCGTATTGCTTCGGAGTGCGTCAACTTTGGATATATGTAAGTTACATAATATACATTATACGAATAGTACTATATAAATGTAGCAGTGAAACTCGCTGTGTTTATATTTCCTAACACAAATAAATAGTACTTTTTAAGGGAAAGGAGATAATGATGAAAGTTGAATTTATTCAGTCTGTTGGAAAAGATAGCGGTAAACCTTACCATGCACTTAGAGTCTACATTACAGATGAAGTTATTAAACTGGTATTTTTATCACCGGCAGAAACTCAACTGTTACTACTCAGTGGGCACAAGCCAAAAGTTGTTTAATGCGTTTAACCGATACAATTGTTTATCAATATGGTCAGATTGGTTTAACGATTATTACGCTCAATTAGTTTATGAAACCGAGTAGAAAGGGGACAGATATCTATGGAAGCAGTTATTACGGCTCTAACTACTGGCGTGACGTCAGCGGTCATGTTTAAGACAGTTGCTGAAGTTATGCCATTCGTAATCGTTATGATTCCATTTGCATTAGGATTGTTGCTATTACGCAAACTCATTCGTGGTGCAGGTAAAGGTAAGGCAACTATTTAATAGTTGCTTTTTTTATTAGAAAGGGGAAAATAGCCTATGTTTGAAATTATACAAAAGGTATTACTAATATGGATTGATTGGTTTCCGTTTTTAGTCGGATTGTATTTCATATTTGACTTAATCGGTTCTTTGCTATTTAACAAGAGATAATGGGGAACAAGATATATGTACCAGATTACACACCTAGTAAGTATCCTTGTGTCACTTACGACGGCAATTACATTACTGCTTATCATTCGTATCCTAGTTCTAATCGAACAGTTAACTACACAAGATTTTATCAAATGGACCATTACAATTCTATTACTGGTAGTCGGAACTTTGGGAATACAACTGGTATCGTTTGCTTAATGCCTAATGAAGTTACCAGTGATTTTTATTATCGTTCGGACTTAGACCAAATCTTAATATCATTTTTTATTATCTTGATTATTGGTTTTTATTTACCAAGTAAAATATTTATGCGTTTGTTTAAAAGGGGTCGCCTATGAAGAAAATAATTATATTTGCATTGACTCTTTTATTTACTTTGTCTTGGGTAACAATGCCTGTTGCTGCATCTAATCAAAATGACCAAAGATTTACGCCATATATGTCTGTTGGTTCTTATACGGATAGTGCGATTAAAAATATAGAAGATTGGGTTAAAATCTACAAACCTAATCTATTTAATGAAGAGCAAGGGCATTATATGTTGATGTCATATTTAGATCCAAATGTACAACAACAACGTTACTTGATTATTTATTACCCTGTTTATAAGAATATGACCACAACTAGCAATATGTATTATTCTCATGACGGTCAATCGAATAGCGGTAGGGTACAGTGTAAAGTTAGTGGTACTTCTGGTGGTTCTAATAATACATATGTTAATCAGTGGGATTGTACAGGTAACGGAGCCGGTCAAGCATATCAGCAACCTGTAGCGGTTGTTAATAATACTGTTGATTGGGCATATCATTTAAATTATAAGTCTGCTAGTGGAACTTATATTCCAGAAGCGTCAAAAATTGAAGTTTCATCTTATAATGGTGTTGAAAAAACTACTGTTGAACCTATTGTTTATTATTTTAATGATAAGGGTGTTCATGATAAAACTATAAAAATGAGTACATCTATTCAGGGTTATAAACCTAAACCGATTTTTGGAAATGTTACTGTTTGGGATAATACGTGGAGCTTGCTTAAACTAGATTGGGCATGGGCTCGTTCTGGTTATAGTTTATCCGAAGAATTGACAAATGATAGGGAGTTTCAAAGACAAGAAAATGAAAAGACTCGGAACGATATTAAAGAAACTAATAAGAGTGTTAAGGAAGTCGATAAGACTCTTAATGATTCTAGTGTCGATACTTCTAGCGGTGGTGGCTTTTTCGATGGGTTCGAATCCAACTCGTATGGTCTTACGAGTATTATCACGAGTCCTTTGGTTCTTATAAAATCATTGGTAAATCAAGGTTGTACAGATATTAGTGCACCATTACCTTATGTAGAAACAAATGTTAATCTTCCTTGTATGACACCGATTTATAAAGAGCATTTTGGTGGTTTCTTTGATGTCTATCAACTTGTTATTGGTGGCTTCATATCCTATCGAATAGCGGTTGATGTATTTGCAATGGTAAAGGGTTTTAAAGACCCAGAGAATGACAAAATCGAGGTGCTAGACCTATGATAAAAGCGATTATAAATGGAATATTCTCAATGGTTATTGGACTGGTATCAATATTACTTAGTCCAATTGATGCCATGATTGCTACTGTGTTGCCTGATTTAAGCAATGCAATGACTGCAGTCGGAAATTTGTTTACATTGATTGGAAATGGGGTAGGGTGGGTTATATCCATGATTGGATTAAATGATACCGTGCTTGCTCTAATCGTTGCATACTACACGTTTAAACTCACAGTGCCTTTGGGGCTCTGGATGACCAAACTTGCTGTTAAGTGGTACAACGCTATTAAACCTTAAAAGGAGATTATATGTTATATCTATTTGCAATAATATTCCTATATTTTGGAATACGAATACTACTGACTTATAAGATAAATTGGGCTTCATTTTTCAGAAAGGGGTTCGTCCCAAATAATGATAAATTTGGAGTGTATTGTTACTGTGGGAAACAAGGTAAGGGGAAAACGTATAGTGTGATTGAATACTTACATAACTTACCAGAAGGTACTCGCATATATGCGAATATCAAAAGCATTAAGAATGTTGAATATACTTACATTAGTAGTTTTACAGAATTATTAGATCTATCTCATGAACATGATTGCGTTATTGTTTATGATGAAATATTTACCGCTTTAACAAAATCTACAAAAATGACTACTGAAGTATTAGCCTTTTTATCTCAAATGAGAAAGAGAAGAATTATATTTATCACTACGGCCCAAGAGTGGTTAGAAATTAATATCACACTCCGTCGTTATTGTCGTTACCAGATAGAATGCAATATGCGTGGTTTTAAGTTCATAGGTCTATTGTTTAAATCATTTTATGATGCAGAAAAATTACGCTTTAATAAAGACAGTATGGAATATGAAGCTCCACTATCAACTATGACTATTTCCAAGTGTAACTTATATGTCGCTAATTCCTATGATACATATGAAGTTATCGCCACGTAGCAAGGCGCCCGACAGGGAGCGCCGTAGCGTGCTGTGACGTCTACGACGGAACATAAATCTTAGTAAGGGTTTTTGCTTTTGTAACTGTTCACGAAGTGAATAGTATAGCGGAGCGTATCGTGTCCGTCTACTTGACATACGGACACTTAAGGGGTAAAAGATGAAATTTTCTTATGTGAAGTATTATAAGAATGGTCTTGTCATTGCCACTGAACCACGTTATAAAACTATGGATAAAACATCGCGTGATGAGTTCTTCAATTCGCTCGCAGAGCGATATGGTTGTTTCGAAGAAACTTCCGCAAACAATGGCAATCTGTATCGCACAGTCCGTCGTATACGTGCAACTATTCGAGATTATGTATTATCAAATGATTTCGTATGGTTCTGTACATTTACATTTAAAGAACAGACGACTGATCGCGATAAGATTGTTTCACAGATTAATGATTGGTGTAAGTACATTAAAAAGAAGTATGTAAATGATTTAAAATATATTATACTTCTAGAGCGACACAAGAGCGGTGCATTTCATGCTCATGCGTTGTTATGTGATAAAGCAACTCCATACATGAAGTTTGCTCAAAAACGTTCTAGTGCTAAATTAACGGCTCCTGTTGATTCATATAATTTTGAGTTATGGAAAAAGGGGTTTAGTACTTGTGAGTATATAGAAGATAAAGAACGTGTATCAACTTACATTCTAAAATACATAACCAAAGATGTTGAGATAACACCAGGACGCAAGAATTACTTTGCAAGTCGTAACTTAGATAAACCAATTATCATGAAAGACGTTGTGATTGATGATGTTGATTTTACTAAAATTGAATCCTATGAGTATTTCTTGGTTTATAAAATGGCTACCACTGATATAGTGGACTATTTATAAAAATTATTGACACTAATACATAAAAGTAGTATTCTTTAGTCAAGGAGGTACTATAGTATGAGTAAGCAAGAATATAG
>NZ_WTSY02000062.1 GCF_009828775.2 Erysipelothrix aquatica
ACCGCCACTTCTTCAACATGATAGACAATTGCGTTTCCATTTTCAAACTCTGCGAGGTTATCAAATTCATATGTCCAGTTCTCAGTTTCACCAATTTCTTGGCTTGCTACGATTTCAGTCCCTTTCATCAGGTTTACTGTGATCGTTTTTGGTCGTAGGCCGTCTTGATTATTCGCATCATCCCATGTTTTAGTACCTTCGATACGAATAGCCGGATTTTTGTAGTTGTAAGCTGACAAATATATTCCTTTGGTTTCTGTTCCGTTAATTTCAAAGAGATATTCATTTTCACTAACATTTCCCAAACCATCTACAAATGATACTCGATTTTGATAACCATCTAATGGTTTAGATTCTACGATTCGAAACTTTCCATACGGCAGTTGTTTAAACTCTGCATTTCCTTTTTTATCAGTAATGCTAGCTTCCTTATACTTTTCATAGTTACCCGATTGATTCATATGTTGGAGTTCAAATTCAACACCCTCAAGCACATTATTAGTATCATCATCTAATTTGTTGATAAGTACTGCCTGGGGATCAACTGTTTCGGCTCCACCTTTATAATCAATATACTTAATTATTCCAGTACTCTCTTCAGTTTTAGTATTATTGTACGTTAACTTCGCTGTATTGCTAAGTAACTGATTACCACCAGAAACTGTGCTCCATACACTTATTGATGGCATAATTATTCCAGTACCATTTGAACCTCATAAAGTTTTGTTATATCTTCTACTGTCTGAGTGTACTCATCATTCTCAAAATATTCTGGATTCGAAACTTTAAATGTGTCAAGTTTAGAAATTGCTTCTTCTAACGTAAAATTTGATAAATGTGAACCTGGCAAGTTTTTAAACGATATCAAGAGATGATTTGTTCCACTATCATCGAGATACAAACCCCTGGCTGGACCATCGCTTCCAGATACTCTTGCTTTAAATTTAGAATATGATTCATCCGGGTTTTGTGTAAGAATTTCAAAACTACTTGTTATATCTTTATTTGAAAATGACTTCCACGTTAGTTTACCATTAGATTCTGACAACATTAATGGTGCATTGATTGTTAACCGATCTAATGTCATATTTTTTTCAATGGTATCTTCTAAAAGAACATTTGTTATAACTGTTGTTTCACGCGCTTCATATATATTTTTTAGGTTCGTCTGGTTTACAAAAAGTGACCAATACACTTGATTTGAAGTACCTTCTTGCCAACCTTGCTTATTCATGTGACCGACATCACCCCAAAGGGTGTTGCTTTGGCGAACCTCAAATGGAATCGTTTCTCCAGCAAGTTCAAATACAGTTTTTCCATCAGTCTTCTTGTCAGCAGTTCCAATGGCATTGAAAGTTCCGTTTGTGATATCTAACCTACCATCAATATTCTCATCAAACTTCACCACTACTTTACCACTTTCTTTACTAATTAGAAATTCACCCAACGGTTGTCCATTACTGTCTGTTAAAATTTTTGCTTCGGTAGTAATAAAACTCATCAACTCCGTTGGCAACTTAATCTCAAAATAGTCACCTGGCTTAATGTTGTTGGTTATTAAATCTCGAATTGACCATGTAAATGTAAAACGAATTTTGTTTCCAGTATAGATAGGTTTTGCATTTTCTACATAGCCTCCATCTTGGTAAACTGTCTCCCACTCATCATTGCCTTTTGATACCTCCATTTTATTATTTCCAAACTGAACATACTGAGTAACATCATTATTCTCTGCATAAGCACTAGTTGGCATTATTCCAACAACTAAGAACAATGATATAGACATTATGATTAATACTTTACTGTATAATTTCTTCATTACTTCCCCTCCTCTTAAGTAAATCATCTATCAATTTTTAAATACGAGCGAAAATATAATATTCATATTCTAAAAATTGGTATAGACCACTACATTAATGTTAACACAATAGAATATTATTGCTAATTGCCCTTAATAATTAATCCGTGGCGGGATATTTAAACTTAATGATTGTTAACTTTATTCTTAACACTTTATGAACTATCTTACTAAAACTTGATTTTATGATAGTTTTCTCCATATAGTATTCGAAATATGTTTTTACGCGTATAGAGAAGTGTCACTTTAATTTCATAATCTTTTTACACATTTAGTGAACGACGTAAATTCATTTCTACAAACTTCAATTGAATTATTGATCTTAAAATAGACTCTATCAGGAAATTACAACTAAAAAAATTTTGGATGTATTTGTATTTCTAGATAATTTACATTGCTGCTAACCTCGCACGCTAAAACTTATCAGGAAATATAAGAAAACCATCATTAATTTATAACGATGGTTTCCATTAAATTCTATTAAGTTGGCAATTCGCTTATGCTTTCTTATCTTTTCGTTTATTTGAGAATAGTGATAAGTATAAACCTCCGGCAATAATTGTTAGGCCACTTAGAAGTGCTAAATAATTGGATGCTACTCCGGTTGCAGGTAAGACTGGTTTTGTTTCATTCTTTTCGTAGATTGCATAAATCGTGATATCTTCAGCTACTGCGATTGATGTATCGAAATATTGACCTTTGCCATCTGCTTGTGTATTCCAACCTTTGAAAGTGTAGCCGTCTTTAACTGTTGCTGGAATCTTAGCACCTGGTAATACCGTATTGATCGCAACTACAACTGGTGTTTTGATACTTCCATCAACAAATGTCACGGTTACTGTTTCTACTGGGACAATGTTCTTTTCGTAAATCGCGTAAACTGTTTGGTCGGCAGTGATTGGTTGTGTTAAGTCAATCATTAACCCTTTGCCGTCAGCTTGTGTATTCCAACCTTTGAAGGTGTAACCTGCTTTAGCTGTTGTTGGAACTTGATCAGCTGATACTACAGTATTGACGTCAATTACGACTGGAGTTGTTGTTTCACCATCAACGAATGTGATGGTTACTTTTTGTACAGGTTCAACATCTTTGTCATAGATTGCATAGACTGTTTGGTCCTCTGTGATAGCTTTTGTGAAATCTATCTTCGTTCCAAGTCCATCTACTTTTGTGTTCCATCCCTTAAAGGTATAACCAGTTTTAATTGTTGAAGGAATTCTATTTGTTGGAATTACAGTATTAATATCAACTGTAACCTCGCTTGTTAGTGTTCCAACTACAAATTTAACCGTTACTTTTTGAATTGGAACAATATTTTTTTCATACATTGCATAAACTGTTTGATCTGCTTTAATTACCGCTGTGGTATCAAATGCAGTTCCCTTGCCATCTGCTTGAGTGTTCCACTCTTTGAATGTATAACCCTCTTTAACCGTTGCAGGAATCTTGCTTGCATCTAATACTTGGTCGTACTTCGTAACAACTGGTGTGGATGTAGTTCCGTCCACAAACGTTACCGTAACATTGTTTGCTTCATAGATTGCATAAACTGTTTGATCTGCTTTAATTACCGCTGTGGTATCAAATGCAGTTCCTTTGCCATCAGCTTGAGTATTCCATTCTTTGAATGTATAGCCCTCTTTAACCGTTGCAGGAATCTTGCTTGCATCTAACGCTTGGTCGTATTTCGTAACAACTGGTGTTGATGTAGTTCCATCCACAAACGTTACTGTAACATTGTTTGCTTCATAGATTGCATAAACTGTTTGATCTGCTTTAATTACCGCTGTGGTATCAAATGCAGTTCCTTTGCCATCGGCTTGAGTGTTCCATTCTTTGAATGTATAGCCCTCTTTAACCGTTGCAGGGATCTTGCTTGCATCTAACGCTTGGTCGTATTTCGTAACAACTGGTGTTGATGTAGTTCCATCCACAAACGTTACTGTAACATTGTTTGCTTCATAGATTGCATAAACTGTTTGATCTGCTTTAATTA
>NZ_WTSY02000063.1 GCF_009828775.2 Erysipelothrix aquatica
CGTTTTACACAGAACTCAGTAAACGCAATAAGATACTTTTTGCGAAAGTAATTCGTACACTCGAAACGGTTGAAGGCGACGGTCTCGAATATGTAGATACCAAACATGTTGATGGTGAAATCTATGAAATGCGTATCAGACATGCTAATGATTCCTACAGAGTCCTCTTCAAATACGATGAAAAGGCAAGAGATGTAATTGTTGTATCTCATGGATTCGCAAAGAAAACCCAGAGAACACCTGAGAAAGAAAAACAAAAAGCAAGAAGAAGATTTGAATAAATTCTAAAGTCCTTATAAATATAAACTACCCTTAAAAAAGAAAAGTAATTAACTGGTGTAGATATTAAAAGAAATAGAGAGAAGGCAAATATATGACGAAGAAATTAACGGCAACAGAAAGAATGAAATTAAGAGCAATGAAGGATGCCGATTTTGCAAAAGAGTATGACAAAATTGATAAAGAAGTCACACTTGCAATCGAGCTTCAAAAATACAGAAAAGCACAAGGACTTACACAGCGTGATATGTCAGTACAGACAGGGATTGCTCAGTCTGAGATTAGTAAAATAGAAACGGGGAATGGAAACCCTACAGTCTATACACTCTCAAAATTAGGAGAAGTAATGGGTCTTAAACTAGGATGGAATCTCATAAATGACTAAAAGAGGGAAACCTCTTTTTTTCTCCTTAGCCTTAATGGCTCTTAATGTTTATTCGTGTACTTCCTTAATAGTTTTTTTGCCATTTTCATCCACTTGAATGTTAGCCCCAGATCCATGGTGGTAATAATTTTACATACTGATTTTCCTCCGATAACACAATTATATCTTTTTGAATCAAGAAATAATAATGTGTATTATAATAGTGCATCAAAATCGGGAGGGTAATATGATTTACAAAACATTGATTGAGAGTATAAATATAGACATACAACGTGGAATGGTTAATGATGTAAAATTTAGATGAGAGAAGTAGTTTGAATTGGCTACGCTTTAGAAGACCCGCTCTTCCTTAGATGCTTTTGATATATATAGGAAGAATTAATTTATATGGTAGTGAACAGGAGCTGTCTTTTACGAAAACAAAGTTTCTTGAAAGTCTAATAGAATAAATAAACGAAGTAATAACTATAGTTGGAGAAAAAAATGTGTTTTCCAATCTGACTCCAGTAAATTACCATGGGTATTTTCTTATTCTTTCCGTTTTATATCTTAAATACACGATTGATGTTGAGGATTACATGATTTTAGAGCGTTTCAATAAAGAAGAGTATGAAGATCAATTTGAAAAATTCATTTACAATTCGAGGTTGATGAGAAATGAAGATAATCAGTGGTTTGTTGGAGAAAATAGGCAAATATCTTTTTTATCAATAAATTAGAGTACATTAAGAACTGTCTAGAGACATGTGAAATACCATCGATTAAGGGTGCGGAAAATTTTCAGGAAAATCAAACAATATTTAGTACCAAATAAACTGTCCCTATAGAATGGGCACTAAAAATAAAAATTATCCGTAACAACTTGCATAAGTACTCAATTTCAGCAATGTGTCACTATCTTAATTTTTCAAGAAGTTCAAACGGATATGATAAGAACAAGATAATTCGTGAGAAAAGTGATTGTCTTCAAAATTTTGCAAGCCATTGAGGAAAATGTCAAGTTTCGAAAATTTGTTGAATCTTAGATTATCAGACTAATAAAAATAGAGAGTCAAGGCAGAATATTGTGTAAAAGTGATTATTCTAGTAAATGGATCTAATCAATCCATTTTATGTTGTTTCAGTATACAAAAATGTATTGTCTTGAACTTTCTTCCCAATCTTCATTTTCATACTATCTCACATAAAAAGTTGCCTGATCTAAATAAATAGTCTTTGTGAAACAATCTCAAATACATCTGCAGATATGGTAAACTTATTTTGTTATCGTTGCTAGATCGAAAAATAAGGAGAAAGATATGAATAATGATACATTGCTGATTGATGAAATAAAAAAAAAACAAAAAAATGAATCTGGGAAAAGCAAAGGTGATCTTTTTGAGTTTATTGCATTCCAACAGTTTTTAAAATCTTTTGATTTAACCGAGGCTGAAGTCGAGAAAGGGGTGACAGATGGAGCTGATGATGGTGGAATAGACGGAATTTACATCTTCATTAATGGAAATCCATTTAATAGTAATATTATGCCTAAGAGAGATATTAGTATTGATGTAGTAATATTTACTGCTAAACATGCAGACACATTTGAACTCCATCCTTTAGAATCAGTGCACTCTAGTATCACCGAACTCTTAGATTTTAGTATTTCCGATGAAAATTTAAAAAGCACCTTTAATACCCGGATTCTCAAGAAAAGAAACGAATTGAAAAGTGTTCTATTTCACGATCCAGCAAACAGGTCGAGATTCAGTGTACAGTTCGCCTATATTTCTCGTGGTGATGTTAAAAATGTGGGTTATAACATTAAGAGCAAATCAGAGTCAATCGTAGGGATTACTAGAGAACTAATCAGAGATAGTGATGTGACATTCACTTTTGTTGGCGCCAAAGAACTCCTGACAATGTTGAGAAAAAACTACAAAACATCAAACCTCAAGTATTCATCCTACCTCAGAGAAAAAGATAGTTTCCTAGTACTGACAAATCTAGATCACTATTTTGATTTTATTTCCGATAAGGAAGGTCGAATTAAGAGATATCTATTTGAAGAAAATGTGAGAGACTTTTTGGGAGAGAATCGGGTGAATCTTGGAATCACGGAATCACTTGAGAACGAACTCGATGTTGATTTCTGGAACTTAAATAATGGAATAACTATAATTGCTGACCATGTTCATCAAATGAGTGACAATTTCCAATTAGAGAATGCAAAAATCGTTAACGGTTTACAGACAACCCATGCAATTTTTAATTATTTCAAAAGTAAAGATTCGGTAACAAGAGATGATAGAAAAATTATGATTAAATTAATTTCTGAAACAAACAGTATAGATAGAAATAAAATAATTATCTCAACCAATAATCAGAGCCTTGTCCAACCCTACTCTCTTCGCGCGAATGATTCCTTTCAAATTGCAATCGATGAATACTTCGAACCAAAAGGTCTCTACTACGAAAGACGTAATAAATACTATTTGAATCTTGGCAAAGATAGAAAAAGAATAGTGAATCCTCTTTACACTGCAAGAGTAATTTGTGCGCTCATTAAAAAGCAGCCATACGTCTCGTCGAGATTAAAACAGAAGTTCATGAATGATGATTATGCCTATAGAGTTATATTCGATAGTGATATATCACTTGAGCATATTTATCATGCTGTAGAATTGTGCAAAAGCATCGAGACGGAGTTGTTAAGGTTAAACGTGAGGGACACACTTAATCTCTTTGGACTAAATAAGGAAAACGGACAACAATTGAAAACTAATAATTTCATAGGAATTTTTCCTTTACTCTATGTATCATTGTATAAAGGGACATTTAAGTATAAGATGTCCGATATATGTGATTTAGCGATCAACCCAATTGATTCTGATATCATTATGAAGATTGCAGATTCGATCGATGAATTAGCTAGTACAGGGAAGCTAATGAAGGAGAAGAAAATATCTAAACACCAAATAGACATTATCTTAGAAAAAATAGCAACAGAGTATAATATAGTAGCTCTGGAATCTGTAACAATGCGAAAACCAATACTAAGTATCTATGAACTTACGGGTATGAATTACGATTTAGCCAATATTCCAAAGGTTGAGATGGTAATCGAAGACAAAAATTATACTGATATAAAT
>NZ_WTSY02000064.1 GCF_009828775.2 Erysipelothrix aquatica
GCAATAACTTGTTCATATATCTCTTTTATTCAACATAAAAAAATAGATTTTTCAAATATTGAGAAGAAAAGAAGTATTTTTAATTTCTTGATTATTCTATCTTTACAAATTGATAGTAATGAGAATAATCTAAGTGATGATGATAGACAAACATTAACTAAATTGTATCTAGATAATCTTACTATTTTTTTGGAAATCTACAAAGCTTGAGCCTTAAAGATCAAAAAGATATGATCTCCTGATGTAAAATATTAAAGGATACAGAGATTAATCTGCAAAATTTTGTATTGAAAACTGAAAAATCACTCGATTTATTAAACTATTATTGAAAGAAGTGATATTCAAAATGAAGGTGAGTAATGTATAGTTTTACATCCGTGTATAGTACGTCGCTACTTTATAAAGCTCTGGATTAGCAAAAAAGATGCACTTCAACAAGATCTTAGTTTGAAACCGTTTCATCACTTTTGTACATTCTACTCATACAGAAGTCGTTATCCTGTCGCAACACCCTAATAGTCAGTAAATTGGACAGTAATTAAGAAAATAATTGAATAAATTCATGTTCTCTATTGTCGGTCACAGCCAATTGTTGAACAAATGTAATTTTAATGGGTTATAGAACCTTCCAATATTAGTGAATAGGTATTTCTGGTAGCTTTGGTTTCTAAAAACGAGCATCTATTAATTTCTTCGTATTTTAGATATTTGAAAAAAGATTCGCTAACAACGTTATATTCAACCATTACATTTTCATATTTTGAACATGCGATATTGCGAACCACTATTCGAATGAAGAAGAAGCCTTCCTTCAGGTTCTATTAAATGGTGCACATCATAGAAAAACACGAGTAAAGAAGATAATTTCTTCGATTAGAATGCATCCATTCAGTGATGTTATGAGAAAACAAATACATAATAACTTAAAGAGATCGAAACTTCTAAGTCGTTTAGCATAAGTAAGGTCGCTAAATTACATATTATTGGGTTCATAAGGGCAGAAATACTAATTTAGAACATTAACACATTCTTGAACGTTTGTGTGTTGAGAGGGTTCCGAGTAAGGTATAGCAGATGACATATGATGTAGAGGCATATTCTTCAAGAGTCTGTGAATACGACCATGACTAATTGATATGTCAAATTCAACAAAAGACGACGCTTGATCATTATTACACTTAAGTGTTCATTGTACATAATATAATACTCAAAGTGATGAACACATATCTTCTTATTTTCTATGTCAAGTTTTTAGGTTTCGTGATTTAAGTAATTGTAGTATGTAGGATGGATAATAGTAGGAGCTTTACAAAGAAAATGAAATCTTCGCTCTTAGCCGTTGTTTGATTCGGCGTGAATATTGAAATTGCATTTGAAGCAACACCGTAATTTTCGTAGAGGCAAAATTATTTTTGATCATCATAATTGCGAGCGGCATATAATTTTTGAAATCTTAGGTATTAAAAATTCTTTTATTTGACATAGATAGTTTTATTTCAATTACTATAGTTTATGATGTTTCCCAATTACAGTTCATATTTAAAGTAAAGTACTAGTTCTTAGTGGTAGAGAAATTACTTTTTAAGGGAATACACATCTAGTGGTACAGTAAGATTCAAGCAATGTTTTTAAAAAAATCTAACCCAGTAATCTGAGCTAATTTGTTAAATAAGATATACTTTTTCTGTTATGAAATAGTAAAGAGATGCCTGTATGAAAGCGCATAAATTATTCTTTCTACTTGGCTTTGTATGCTATAATACAAGTGAAGTAATAGGGGGTCTATATGACGAATCAAACAAGTAAAAAGGATTTGAATAATTTGCTGTCGAAAATTGATCTTACTGAAACTCAAAGGAAGAGAGCAGAAGACTTATATACGAACATTTGTAAAGCGATAGAAAGCAAAACGGGATTAAGCATAAATTTCTATCCTCAAGGATCTTTTGCTACTAGAACAGCGGTTAGGCCATATTCAAAGAGCAAAAATCAATCATATGATGTAGATGTTATTTGTGAAGTAGTCGACTTGTCGAAAGAAATTGGACCTAAGAAACTTATGTCGATTTTTGAAGATGCATTAAGCGAAAGTAGATATACTTTTATAAAATGGGAAAAGTGCTTTACAATTAAATATGAGAAACAAGAAGGAGTGGATTTTTCTATTGATATTATACCAGCTACAAAAGAGTCTATCGAAGCAATAAATAGAATTAGGACAGTAACTGAAAATGTTTATTTAGTCGATAGTTCGATTGCCATACCAGATGTTTCTGAATCAAAGTCAAGATGGATTTCTAATAATCCGATTGGATATGTAACCTGGTTCAACACTCAAACAGCCAGTTATGAAAGAATTTTTGAGTCTTTTCGTGATAAAGAGTTCAAAGCGTCAATTACAGACATTCCGGAAGATAGTGCTACAAATATGATGAGGAATGTAATAAAAATTTTAAAAAGATTGAGAGATGTTTATTACGTTAGAAAAGATTCAGATAATAAACCTTCGTCGATTGTCATAACCACGATTGTTGCTAAATTATCAAATCGAATTGGTTACGTTCAAGATGAGAGTTCTTTACTAGATAAAGTAGTTATTGAGTTACAGCAGTTAAGAAGTTCACTTATGAAAGGATCGTCTAAGACAAGTATTGAAGCAGGTTATTTTATGATGAACATTGTAAATTTTAATGATGGACAATGGACACTCAAGAATCCTGCAAATGGATTGGATAATATTCTTAGTTCATGGAATGAGAATAAGGTAGCAGCAGAAGAGTTTTTCTCTTGGGTTGAAAATCTAAGTAATGTGATTTCTCAACAAAAAGATGTTCGCCATTCTCAAACTCGAAAAGAATTAAGTATGGCTGATGCATTTGGGTTTGAAACTGAATCAAATCAGACAACTTATGAAGTAGATAGCAGCAAAGCTAGACCATGGGGCGAATAATTTGGAATTAGAAAAAGAACTTAGTGATATCATCAATGATATGCAGGGAGTTAAAATAAAGAGCTTTTTTGTGAGAAAAGATAAAACGCTAATAGAACTTTTGATTGACTGCCAAGGGAAGGTCGATGGAGCATTATTTTTTCTTGACTATCAAGTGATGATAGAGTTACCAAAAACATTTCCGAATGTTTTACCAATATGTAGAGAATCTGGGACAAAAAGGAACATAATAGATTATCATCATATAAATACTCATGACAATTTGTCTTTCTGCCTTGGAACAAACATAGAAATACATGACCGGTTAAAATCGGACTATTCTTTAAAAAAATACATTATGATAGTTATTGATTTTTTAAACATTTACGAGTATTTCTTAAAATATAAGAGTATGCCAGTCGAAGTGAGAAA
>NZ_WTSY02000065.1 GCF_009828775.2 Erysipelothrix aquatica
TGCAGGGATCTTGCTTGCATCTAACGCTTGGTCGTATTTCGTAACAACTGGTGTTGATGTAGTTCCATCCACAAACGTTACTGTAACATTGTTTGCTTCATAGATTGCATAAACTGTTTGATCTGCTCTAATTGCAGCTGTGATATCAAATGAAGTTCCTTTGCCATCGGCTTGAGTGTTCCATTCTTTGAATGTATAGCCCTCTTTAACCGTAGCGGGAATATTGCGTGCATCTAATGGTTGATCATATTTTGTAGAGACATATGTCCATACAGTTCCATCCACAAACGTTACGGTAACACCATTTGCTTCGTAAATTGCGTAGACTGTTTGATCTGCTTTAATTGCAGCTGTGGTATCAAATGCAGTTCCTTTGCCATCGGCTTGAGTGTTCCATTCTTTGAAAACATAACCCTCTTTAACCGTAGTAGGAATCTTGCTTCCATCTACTGCTTGATCAAATTTTGTAACAACTGGTGTTGATGTTGTTCCATCCACAAATGTTACGGTAACATTGTTCGCTTCGTAAATTGCGTAGACTGTTTGATCTGCTTTAACTACCGCAGTGGTATCAAATGCAGTTCCTTTTCCGTCAGCTTGAGTGTTCCACTCTTTGAATGTATAACCCTCTTTAACTGTTGCCGGAATCTTGCTTGCATCTAATGGTTGATCAAGCTTCGTCGATACTGGTGTAGACACACCACCATCCACAAACGTCACTGTGACGTCAGTTGTCGACCATTTAGCATATAAGTTTAAATCATCTGTAACTTGCATTGTGTCAAAGTTCCATGCAGTTGTGAAATCTGCACTTGTGTACCAACCATCAAACTTAAATCCATCTTTAATCGGAGTTTGCGGTTTAGCAAGATGAGTCCCTTCATATTGTTCTGTTAGAACTAATGGATCTGCACCATTGTCATAGTTATAAGTAACAGTATATGGTTCCCCGAAGAAACCTACAAATATTGGCTTAATTCCGAACGGGTTGATGCGCAACGTGTTATCATCATTCACGAAATAAGATTGGATTGTAAGGCCCAATTTATCAGCAAAAAATTCATGATTAATAGCGACATCAGGATTGAGAGCCATATCTTTCGAATAATCTGTTGTAATTATCGAAAATTCACTCGTTCTAAATGTTTCATATTCCGTTGCTTGAGATGTAATCATGGCTTTAACAGCGTCTGATTTTTCAAAACGAAGTTTCACAACATCGATTGCTCCTCTTAGACCATCTGAAGATGCACCCTTTGAAAAGAACTTATCCGTGTCGCTACCATCTCCTGCAAGTGTAAAATCTTGGTCTGCAGTAAAGGTACGACCATCTGTTAAGGTTGCGACGATTTCAAAATTTGTTAGTGGCGATCCTGCAGGTGTTAAATAGTTTTGAACATAAGCTTTGGTTGCTTCATAATCAATACCAATTGTTTTCTCATTTGCACCTGCTGCACGGTATTGGTTACCGTCCGCAACAATGACATCTGGAATTTGACTACTATCAATATCAAATTCATAATACTCTTTACCATTTACTGGGACATTGTGGACCGTTCCAATTTGGATTCTATCCTGTGTTTCTAGACTCATCGATAAATCGATATTTCGATTCAATTGGTTTAACCAGTTAAAATCATCCACGATAACGTCAAAATCTTCTATTTCAGCACCAATTCGCTCACCTTGATATTGACTAAGGAACGTTGTCATTTGCTTAGTAAAATCATTTTTGATTTTGTCAAATCGATCAGGTTGCGTGTTTCCAGTACCTTGTCGGTACGCATATACTAAATGTGGTGCAACATATAATGTTCGTGAAGAAAAGAACATTCCTGGTTTGATTTTTATTTTGTTGCCACTATCGATAAAGTTTTGAGGTAGATTTGTAAAGTTTTGCACCTCTTTTAACTTACGATTTGGATCGGAAAACATCGATAAATTTATTGTTACAGTTAAATCATTTAAGGATTCAAAGTATTCGATTCCTCTAAAATCAAAGACTGTAATGTGATTAAACTCAACGTTATCACCACGAACAAATCCTACCGATTCGATTGTCTTTACGTATTCAATAAATTCTTCATCCGTTGTCAGTAATTTGTTTGAATTGGAGTACGCATAAGTTCTAACATAATCCTGTAGATTGTCAGAAAACATTGAATCCAATTTGTTGCTCTCTGCCGTAATAGGCACTGTCGCAAAGGCCATCAAAATGACCATACATAAACTTATGAACTTCTTCATAATTTCTCCTTTATCCGAACTCTTTCAAGTTCAATGAGTCAGATAAACCACATGCGATACTTTTGCATTACATGCAGTTGCCCAACAATAAAGGGGGATATAATTTAAAACTGTATTTAGGTAACTGTTTCGAACAAAAGCTATTAAGCCAAAATATTATAAAAGACTCATAATTTAAACTCCTCATCCTATAAGAATTGGGTGTTTTTAGAGTCTGAAAATTTATCTTGGATTCCCCCCCATGATAACTTCAGTGATTTTTGACGTGTGTCACGATTTCACTAAGATTGCAAACGATGCAATTTCGTTCAAATTTACATTACAAATACGTTCGAGTGGACTGTCTGTAATTAAATTTTGCTTTCAATCTGATTCATAAGAAAATGTCTTACGATTCAAACAATTAAACTCCCATTTCTAGAGTACTATTATAATAAAACCATATAAGCTATATTTATTAATTTTTTTCTTAACTTTACTATTATTTTATATTTAATTATAA
>NZ_WTSY02000066.1 GCF_009828775.2 Erysipelothrix aquatica
ACTACAGACTACATGCTAATATACTCTAGCAAACGCAAATATAAAGGAGATTTCCCACAATGAAAAGAATTGCTAAAATATTTACAATCCCCGTGTTATTGATTGTTTTTCTATTTCAAATCTTACCAGCTGACGTTGTTAAAGCTGAACAATCTAATGACTTAACTCGATCAGGTATAATTGACAATATATCCTACTCGTCAGTAGAGTTATTAGATGGCGAAAAGTTTTCTGTAGATGTTCTATTTTCTGAAAAACCATCTGTGACAGTAAAGGAAGGTGACTATATTAAACTCGTGTTACCTCAAAAAAATCAAGCGTATATTCATGCATTTAACAAACAGTTTGAGTTGAATAATAGTGCTGGTTTAACATTTGCAAAAGTGGATATTCAACAAAGCGTTGCCACTATAATTTTTAACGAAGTTGCTGAAAAAATGGAAAATGTCAAAGGAACGTTTAAATTTTCCGCAATTGCGAGAAACCTAAATGGCGAAAGCAGTGAGGAAAACATTACGGAGCTGGATGGAAGTCTTGGTTCGAAAATTGATAAAAATCTACTAATTCGCAGAGGGCCCTCAGGTGGCACAACAGATACATTCTATTACAAGACTGGTGATATGCAACCAAACGATTCAGAGCATGTCAGATGGTTTCTTGTCTATAATCCAAGTCGTCAAAGTAAAACAGATGGTAAGGTGTTAATCTCCGATAATATTGTCGGGGATCATTCTTTTACTTTTGAATCGATGAGAGTTAATGTTAATGGTAGTATGACAGGATCATATAGTATAGAAGAGTTCAATAATTCAAATATAGGATTTATAGAATATACAGATAACAAAATTACAATAACAATCAATGAAAAGTTTATTAATGACAGTATTACTTTTAGTTATCTCACTAAAATTCAGAATACTTCTGCACGAGAATTCTTGAATAACTCTAGCATTGAGTATATTAGAAAAGGTGATACAAGTACTACGAAAGAAGACTCTAATTATTCGGTTAATAATATTGAAGTAGATGGTTCTATTGACGGGAACTATCCGGGTTCAGATGAAATTAAAATTATCAAGAAAATAGAAGGGACCGAAACTACAATTAAGGATGTTTCGTTTAATTTGTACGATTCAAATGACTTACTAGTAGAATCAAAAATGACTGATGATAACGGCGAAATTGTTTTCTCATCACTAACAAATGGATCTTACTATGTTGTTGAAGTAGATGCGCCAATTTGGGTCGATTTTTCATCTGATAACAGATACCAAGTTGAAATTAATACTTCAGATACAAAAGGACAATTGTTAGTGATTGAAAATGCGATAAAGGTATCAAATATCGTCGGGAATAAAGTATGGGTCGGCGGTCCTTCTCAAAAACCTACAATAGAGTTACAGTTGCTTCAAAATGGTGCTCCATTTGGAAATTCAGTTAGTTTAAAACATGGTGAAACAAGCTATACATGGATTAACGTTCCTCAAACGGATAACGCGGGAAATAAATATACATATAGTATTCGTGAAGTAAATATTCCTCAAAACTATAACTCAGAATTAAGTGCCGATGGCTTAACTGTTACAAATACATATGAATCGCCATTAATTAGTGTGACAGGAAATAAAGTCTGGATTGGCGGTCCTTCTGAAAAACCAACAATAGAGCTGCAGTTGCTTCAAAACGGTGATCCATTTGGAAGTTCAGTTAGTCTAAAAGATGGTGAAACAAGCTATACATGGGACAGCCTTCCTCTAACGGACAACGCAGGAAATAAATATACATATAGTATTCGTGAAGTAAATATTCCTGGAAACTATAACTCAGAATTAAGTGCCGATGGTTTAACTGTTACAAATACGTATGAATCGCCGTTAATTAGTGTGACAGGAAACAAAGTCTGGATTGGCGGTCCCTCTAAAAAACCAACAATAGAGCTTCTGTTGCTTCAAAACGGTGCTCCATTTGGAAATTCAGTTAGTCTAAAAGATGGTGAAACAAGCTATACATGGACTAATTTACCGCAATCAGACAACTTAGGGAATGAGTATTCTTATACAATTAGCGAAGTAACAATTCCCGAAAATTATATTTCAAAACTTAGTTCAGATGGATTGACAGTGACGAATACATACTCTTTTACAAATGTTCCTCCTATTAAGCCATCAAACGAGGAAAAAGCGATTGTTAAAGGGGTTTCGAAGCCAATTAAGGATGTAGATACACTGCCACAAACAGGTATTGATACTTCTAAATTTGGAAATATAGGAGTACTTATATTATCCGTTGGAATTACATTGCATTTAAAATCAAAAGCATCAACAAAAAAGGATTAAAAAAAACGCCTAACAAAAGTTAGGCGTTTTTCTTTAAAGTCACTAAAATTTAAATCGGAAAGACTTCTACTCGCAACTATTTGTCATTTACTAAAGACTAAAAGTCTAAAGAAAAATTTATTGATAGCTTCTTAAGTGTAATGCGGGTGAATACCCCTGCATGGTATTGAAATTACTTAAATCTCTAATAATCTATTGTATTTATAGCCCATCATTACAATCCATACATACGATAACGTCTTAGGAATCATCAACAGACCAATATTTTGATTAATATCAGACCATAAGACTACTGGTATGTAGAATAGAAATGAGAGTGTAATAGCCAGCCACATGTTTTTGAATGGATCGTTGTTAATCGCAGTTCTTTGTTTGAAAAATAAAAGTATAATTATTATCCCCATAATTG
>NZ_WTSY02000067.1 GCF_009828775.2 Erysipelothrix aquatica
AGTTAAGATAGTTCTACATTCCATTAATTTCAGCACATCTATCTTATATTGTTCATACAAATTGCTTTTATATTAATTGAATGATTTTAACTTAGCCACTTTTGAGTAAATTTTCAACTTCAAACAATCTCAATACTGAGTCAAACAAAAATTTACATTTCCTCTCCCTTATTTATTAAAATCTACTTAATAAGGTATGTATCTTGAAGTTAAGAATATTATTCATTGTGCGTTTTAATTTCCCAACTATTCCTTTAATTTACAAATATCAGTTAAAATGCACGAGCAAAACTTCTGGAAAGGGACTCTATGACAATACAAAAAGAGATTTATGGCATTGCTTCATATTCATTGTTTGGGAAATTATCCAATAGAATGGATATTAAAGATGTAATTACCAGTTTTATCGATTCAATCATTGCCGAAAAAATTAGTGATTTTTACTATGGGGTTTCAGATTTTGAGGTCAGAGTGTGGCTAGAAGATGAATTCATGTTTTCATTGCCACATTCTATTGTGAACCAATGTCTAAGAAAAATGGAATGCTTAGATAAAAGAGATGGAAAATACTATCTTAGAAAAGAACATGCAACAGATATGACAAGTCTCAAAAAAGAGTTAGAAACTGAAGTTGATAGCAATGACCACTTTATGAACGATGTGTATATCTATATAGAGAAGACGAGTAATAAAACCTTAAGTATGCATGATAAACAAGAGATAGCTAAAAATGTATATACTTTCATTTTGGAGCAGGGCCTAGAAAAAGAGTATGTTACAAACAAGTATGATCAATATATAAGTGCATTTATCATTGAACATGGAGCAGTTAGATATTCTGAACAAATTAGAGCAATAAAGGAAGGAGCAATTTTACTAACCGGATTGGCACACAATAACAGTGTCATACGACAGAAAAAGTGGATCGAACCTTTTAGCATATATATTGAAATGGAAGAGTTTTTTAACTTGGCTGGATACAATGGCACTATCTTTCAAGAGGTTGCAAAAGATACATTTTCCCTAATTAGTGAAATCAACAAATCACACAAAGTTATCTATTTGAAATGTTTCAATGATGTAAGTGAGAGCATAAATCAATATTTTGAAACTGCTGCAGACTTACTTGAGAAAAATCTCGCTTACACTGCTAACACAACAGCAATGAAAACAATCTTAGCTGGATGCAGAACAACTAGTGATGTTATCGATAAACAAGTTCAATTTGAGGATTTACTTGATTCTTATGACATTGAATTCGTTGATTTAAAAGATATCGTTGAAAACAAAGAGTTTAATATGAGTTCAGGTGAAAGGATAAATGACCTTAAGATTGAAGATCCAAAAATCTTAGATAAAATTACACAAATCAACATTATCAGAAAGAACCAACTGTTCTACGACTTTACTAAATCAAAATCAATAATTCTAACTGAGTGGAGTAAGTTAATTTACGCCTCAAACAACATAATTCAGATGGAGGCTGAGGGTAGACCTCTTTCACCTGACAAAAATAGAAACCATCTTACTCTTGACGAACAAAAGCCAGTACCATATCATGCTACGATGTACTATTTAAGTGCGCGCTTATGGTACGACCTAAACAAGGGATTTGGAAATAATGGACTACCTAAAAGTTTAGATGTTGTAAGTAAGGCAAGAATTATAATGGCTGATCGGCTTCAAGAAAAACTTGAGCCGGAGTTTGATAAAGCCATTCAAAAGCTAAATTCTGGGGAGTGGTCTTCTGAAAAAGCAGAAAAGGCGATTGCAATTATGAAATCGAGATCTTTCAGACCAGAAGACGTAAATGAGAATAATGTTTCAGAAATAGTCGAAGTATTAAGTGCAGATAACATTGATTTCGAGACTCAAAAACTTTTTGCGATTGAACAAGAGAATAAAAAAATGCGCGAGCGCGAAGATACTATGAGAGCGAGAGAAGATAGCCTATTAAATTCAGTTACTTCAAGTAATTTAGAGTCTGAGAAACTATCGGCAAGGCTTGGGGCCGCTGATAGCGAAATCAAGCAACAAGATAACATCTTATCGGAACTTTATAATAATGAGATTAAAAAATGTGAAGATGCCAAAGCAAAAGCGGTTCTATTATTAAGATTTCTCGTCGTATTGGTTCTTATACTTGGGTTTGTTCTGTCATATAGATATTTACCAAGTGAGGTACTAGAAATATTTAGAGATAGTATCCAAATCGCGATTATAAGTATTGGTATTTTCGGCGTATCTGGAATGCTCCTTTTAAGAGTAATCGAAAAAAGAATTGGCAAATATTTCTACAATAAGAGATATAGTCAAATAAATACAACTATTCTCGATTATATAGACGCGAGAAACGCTATCGATTAACTAAGCAATCACTACTTTTTTCAAGAAATTTCAGCATTTATTCTATCCCTATTTGGGATCGTTACTAGACCTTGCTCTATTTAGCTATTTTGACTAGTTAAAAATCATGAGTACCATACACCAAATACTTATTTATGAACTTAATCATTTGATCTTTACTCTGCAATAGCGTCAATCGACTTTGTGCTTTAATAATTCGAAAAAAGGTAGCTAAATTCTACTTATATCCAATTCAAGCATTAGACTCCTCTAGCCCATCGTTTGATAGTACGCGAGTAATTTGTTAGTGTATCTAGGTAAACAATACAGAATGGAGATGATTTGATTAATATTTCAAAAAATAAACTAACAACAGCAATTGTAATACTAATAC
>NZ_WTSY02000068.1 GCF_009828775.2 Erysipelothrix aquatica
TGGTCTTTTATTTTTTTATTTAATTGCTTATACTTCATATGGGAGCTCCTTTTAGTCGGGTGGGCTCCTTTTATTATACAAAAACAACCGCACCTTGGTGGTGCGGTTGAGATTTGAATTTAGGAAACCGTACCTTACTGGTACGGTTTTTTTTATTTACGAAATAATTCTAGTAAGTTATGAAATACACATAAGTCCTCAAGATATACAGAACTATTGATATTTAATGAATATAACTACACCTATTTATCAAATTATTACATAAGCAATACTATCAAATTTTAATAAAAAAAGAAGCCGAGGCTTCTTTAGTAGTTTTAGTCTATTGCAACTTTTAATCCAGGACCCATTGTTGTTGTAATTACAAGGTTCTTAATGTAAGTACCTTTTACAGCAGCAGGACGTGCTTTAACGATTGTGTCATTAAGTGCTTTAAAGTTTTCAATGATTGCTGAATCATCAAATGAAAGTTTACCAATAATTGTATTGATATTTGATTCTTTATCAACACGGTACTCGATTTTACCTTTTTTGATTTCTTCAACAGCTTTTGTAACATCCATTGTTACAGTTCCTGTTTTAGGGTTAGGCATTAATCCTTTAGGTCCTAGAACACGTCCTAGTTTACCTAATTCACCCATCATGTCTGGTGTAGCGACGATAACATCGAAGTCAAACCATCCATTTTTTACTTCCTCAAGAATTTCTTTACCACCAACAAAATCTGCTCCTGCATCTTTTGCTTCTTGCTCTTTAGCACCTTGAGTTACAACTAATACTTTTTGTGAACGACCTGTACCATGTGGCAATACCATTGCTCCACGGATTTGTTGATCAGCGTGACGTGGATCAACATTTAGGTTATATGAAATTTCGACTGTTGGATCGAATTTAACAAAGTTAGCTTCTCTTAAAGTTTTCAATGCTTCTTCGATTGTATAAACTTTTGAACGATCGACTAATTCTCCAACTTTTTTGTAGTTTTTAGTTTTTTTAGCCATTTGAATTATGCCTCCATTCCTTCAATTGCGATACCCATATTTTTTGCTGTACCAGCAACAATACGCATAGCACCTTCGACGTCATTTGCGTTTAAGTCAGGTAATTTGTACTCTGCAATTTCACGCAATTGTGCTTCAGTGATTGTTCCAGCAATAGCTTTGCTTGGTGTTGCTGAACCACTTTTGATTCCAGCTGCACGTTTTAATAAGATTGAAGCAGGTGTTGTTTTTAAAGCGAAATCAAATGATTTATCATCAAATACTGTAATAACAACAGGTACGATATCTCCTGCGCGATCACGTGTTGCATCGTTAAATGCAGTTGTGAATTGAGGCATGTTAATTCCAACACCAGCTAATGCAGGTCCTGGTTTAGCTCCTCCAGCAGGGAATTGAAGTTTGGCAATTTTTGCAATTTTTTTACTCACACGACATTCCTCCTTGATTTTTGTCTGTGGTGTGGTTATCGAATGTTGCACACTCTCCCACACGAAAATGCCTATAAACAGGCTTAATTATTATATACTGTTGATACAACTAAGTCAACATTATAGTATCTTAAAATTACGGTAAGATGTTACCGGCAACTCTATAAATTTCATACCACTCTGACCTTGTCAGAACTATCTCAGAACCTTTAGCAATACTTTTTATACGTCTAGTAGTCATGCTTCCAATCAGAACTTGCATTTGAGCTGGGTGTGTTAAAATCCAACTAACTGCAATTGCATCTTTTGCAACACCATATTTAATTCCAATTTGGGTTAATAATTCATTCAGTGCTTCAAACTTTGGATTATCTAAAAATATCTCTTCAAAGTGTCCACTGTAAAATGGCGACCAGGCTTGTAAAGTAATTCCATTCATTCTTGCATGTTCAAGGATTCCCATTGCATAACCTACTGCAGCATCTGTCTTCATGTTAACGTTAAAACCAGCGTCGATCATCGGAGTGTGACGAATCGAAAACTGCACTTGGTTTGTTAGGATAGGAAACTCCAACTCGGTCTCTAGTAATTCAATTTGATATGGATTCTGATTACTTACTCCAAAATTGCGAACAATTCCCTCACTATGTAAGTGTTTGAATGCCGCATTCACTTCAAGAGGATCAAACAGTGTGTCCGGTCTATGAAGAACTAATACATCTAAGTAATCCATCTGAAGACGTTTTAAAGATTCTTTAACAGAACTAATTATATGCTCCTCTGAGAAGTCAAACATACCATCTCTTATACCACATTTTGATTGTACAATAATTGATTCTCTTTCAATACCTAAAGACTTAACTGCTTGGCCGAAAATTACTTCCGATTCACCTTTACCATAGATATCAGCATGATCAAAAAAATTAATACCAGAATCTATTGAAACTTTTACGATTTCTTTTGCTTCATCCAATGATTTACCAGCCAT
Source organism: Erysipelothrix aquatica (assembly GCF_009828775.2). GTDB lineage: Bacteria > Bacillota_I > Bacilli_A > Erysipelotrichales > Erysipelotrichaceae > Erysipelothrix > Erysipelothrix aquatica. The sequence continues at coordinate 2,418 of NZ_WTSY02000068.1, forward strand.
CCGCATACATCCGAGTCCAATATTTGATACTTCGAGATCACTTTTTCCGAGATTAAAATACTTCATAGTATCCTCCTAGTTTTATAGTCTAACTATATCATAATCTGCATAAAAAAAGACATCCAAATGGATGTCGAATTACCTGGCAATGAGCTATCTTCACTAACGCTGGGCTAAATATTGTCGCCGCTAAAGTGCTTAACTTCTGTGTTCGAGATGGGAACAGGTGTGACCACTTTGCTAGAATCACCAGATCATGAGAGTAATCTCTCAAAACTGAATAACAGAAGACTTTGTATCTTTT
>NZ_WTSY02000069.1 GCF_009828775.2 Erysipelothrix aquatica
GAATTAGACCTGACGATATGATTACATATGAAAGTAAATTTAAATTATTTGATACTCCTGTTTTTGGCAATACATCAGCTTTCGGTTGCTGTGGATTTGTAGGAGTGTCAGGTTCTTTAGGAACTATTGGTTTATACATGTATCTCACAAAAATATCTTTTTCTGTAAATAGTCCTGATGAATTCGCGGGTTTTTCAATTAAGTCGTATCCCTGAATATATTTTTCCTCCGTAGAGTACTGACTTCCAACTTTACCTGTTAATTTGTGACCTTGAATTAGATCTTGTCCATTTTGATCAACATAGCTGACCAAAACACCTCCATAAGTTGTTTGCTCATCATTTTTTTCATAAATGAAATTAACCACGACTTCTCCATTTTGATAAGTACCACTTAGGATTCCTTCATACTTTTTAAATGTATACCCAATAATTTCTTTTGGTTTGATCGAATAGTACTTACCTACAGAATCTGAAAACATATCAAATTCTGAAATTACATTACCAAAATTATCTAAATAGTTTACTGTTACTCTACCCCGCAATGTATCTGCTTTTCTTTCTCTGTAAACATATATTACTATAATTTCATCGGTTCCTGCAGTTCCGGTTGCATTACTTGGTACACCCACTACTTCATAAACTTTTCCATCGAATGTGATTTCGTTGGGTCCATTTGTAGAATATTGACTACCTGCTAAGAACATATTCTCTGTTGACTGTAATATTTCTACATTAGACTCATTGATATATTTTGTAGTAACTTTAACTCCATTTACATTCACTTTTCGAATCATAGGAACCGCGTAAGCTCCTTGATCATCCTGAATTTGATTTGGCAATTTTCCAATAATCTCATTTGATGAATCCGCAGCTGCATAGGTGTATGTCAGTTGTACTTCTTCGCCTATATATTGTGGTTTCAGTAACTCATCTCTTAGCTCTTCAATTGAAAGTGCATCTTCATTACTATTAACAAATACCTTTACTCTTGATAGATCTACATCTATTTTTTGGCCATTTGTGTCTACCCCATCATCAACAATTATGAAACTTTCTGTACCAAGAAGACTATCAAAATTCACCATCGAGTTATAATCAATCTCTATTGCTTCATTAAGATTGCCAAATTCCGTGAAATATGGTCTTGTCGTATCAATTTTAAACGTAGATACATTGGGACTTAGTAGCTTAGTTACATTACCTGAACCAACATTAATGTAATCTAAATATTCCGAAGGAACGTTTTTAAATAAAGGATTATCCGCACCTTTAATTGTATCGCCTGAAGTATACATAAAATATTCTACCAGCGATTCCTTGGCTGAATCATTCTTTCTACTTATTTGATCTGTACTGTAAGAATTATCGATAGCTGAGTCTCTATAAAACCCAGTTAGTTGAACTTGACCACCAACTCCTGCCGGCACATTTGAAGCTCCACTATTATTTTGAATTTCTCTCAAATACTCATTCATTTTTTGAGAAAAGTCATTAACACCTAAATCCTTAAGTTGACTATTTGCTATTGAAATTGCATCTGAAATATACATTTTCCCTAAAAATCCAAGTTGCGAATATCCATACGGGGTTATATGCAAATTTGAATTTGTATTAATGTAATACTTTGGATTTTCAGCATTAGACCCTACAGTTACCCCATCATTAGTCACACGTAAAAAGGTTTGTGCACCACGTAAACCGTAAGATGGAGCACTTCTCATTGTCAAAATGATGTCACTTCTATTAGTGTTGTATCTAGTTGGTATAATTATATTATTTTCACTTGTGAGCATATAATCGTTAACCATACCATTTGCACCATATCCGACTAAATTCGGAAAGTACGTATCAGCTCCATAATTTCCAATTGATTCAGAATCCACAGCTCCATTCATTATTTGTTTTTCCCCTACAGAAAGAACGGAAGAAAATGTTTCACCTGCGATAATATTGGGAGCCCCGACGATTGATTGTGTGGGTAGTGCAAGACCTTGATAAGTTAAGTCCCCATATTTTGTTGGATTGGAATTAATAAGATTTCCAGAACGATTATAAACTCCCATATATCCGGAGTACCTATCTTCGACAGCAATATTATTTGCTAAAAAAAATTCATTGTAAGTCATACCTTCTGTAAAACTTATTTTTCCACTATTCGCAGATTCAATCAATTTCGATACATTTTCTTTTATAACAGTATCCAGGTCCCCTTTATGAATCTCACTGTCCTTAAAATAGTTCTCATCCGGGACTAAATAGTTCGGTTTGCTAAGAGTTGACTCTTGTGAACTAGCTAAAATTGGTTGAACATTTATTGATAGTAATACAGATAAAACAGCACCTATTATTTTGATGTTTCTATGATTTCTTTTTTTCATAATCTCTCCTTATATTGTAAAAAAACATTCTACTAATATCAAATTCAAATCCTAAACCTATTATTTCCGATTAGTTTTCGATGTTATTTTTTTGAACTATCCTCCCTTTTATTTTAGTTTCAAATAAGGTTCGCTATCGATATCTCGAAAGAAATATCGTCCAAATATTTCTTAAAACACAAAAGTGTTGTCGAAGTGATGATCAGAATTTTCAGAATGAACCAATAGATGATTAAAACATCACCTATAGTACAGACGAATTACATATTACTTTAGACTTATACAAGCCATATAAT
>NZ_WTSY02000070.1 GCF_009828775.2 Erysipelothrix aquatica
ATTTAATAGAAAATGCTTAAACTAGTTCTTAATCCTGTTTACGGCATTTTGTTAAAATTACAAAGGTTGCAAGAAATAGTACCATTCCTATAATGTATAAAGGTAGATTGCTTGCTTCTCCAGTCTGTGGAAGCCATACATTAGTTGTAACTTTACGGTTTGTCATATCTACTTTTACAATTTCACCATGTTCTTTGATTTTAAACTTCAAAGGTGTTTCATCAATTTGATAGTTTGCTGGAGCTTCAAACTCTTGGAAGAAGTAAACGCCTTTAGGCAATTGACGGAATTTGAATAAACCTTTATCGTCCGTCTTACCTTCAATAACGACATTCATTTCTTCATCGAGAATACGAACACCAGTATTTGGTAATGACTCGCCAGTAACGACATCCGTTTTACTAAGTTCAACTTGTCCTTTTACCAACATATTTTTTAGTTCAAATAAAATAGTTGTGTCATCTGCTTTTTGTTCTCCAATGAGTGTATCATTTTCATCAAACACTTGAATTCCATCTTTGGTTGATTCTACACGGAATACATCTTTAGATAGTACAAAGTCATCTGATGAAGCTTTCTTTTCTTTCAACTGAAAAGTACCGACAGGAATATCATGAAAAACAGCTAACGACTTATCGCTTACTGTAACGGTCTGAATGATAGTATTGTCCTTGTCTTCCAAAGTGAAAATAGCGCCTTTAGATTCAATAAAATCAAATTCATATCCTTGTTTTTTGTCAAGAGTAGCTTGTTCATTCAATTTTTTTAATGAAAAATGATTAAAGTGAAGTTTATTCAACAAGGGCGTATCGTCTTCTTCACTAATGACAATCTCTTTGACAATTTGATTATCTTCTGCGGTAAAAACAAATTCATAATGCTTTTCAAGTAACTGGTGATCTGTTCCAGAGTCCAGTTCTTTAAAGTAATAGTGACCTTCTGGATACTGTAAGTCTTTGAGTAGAAGCTCGCCATCTTTTACTGTGCCAATGTGTAGCAACGAATCTTTTGGTAAAGTAATGTCATTTTCTAAAGACAGTTCTTCATTTATGAATAAACCAAATACTTTATCATTTGCAGGAACTGCTTCAATGATTGGTTTGTTACCACTCCAGGAGTCAATTTGTTCTTGATTTTTCAAAAGAGAGAGTTTCAATGTTTGAAATTCATTTGTTGCCTGTATAGATTCATTAACTAATTCAATTTCTTGTTCAGCATAAGTGAACTCGAATGGAATAGGGGTAGAATCAATTAGAAAACCATCTGGTGCAGATACTTCAACTGCTTCATACTTACCTAGATGTAAAGGTGGCATATTGATGAGTTCACCTGCTTCATCAGTAATTACTTTTGCGACAACATCACCTGCTTTTGCGTGTGTTGTTCCACCAATGACAATATCTTCAACTGCATGAATTTCATAAGTTACATTTGCAAGTGGTCGATAATCGAAGATGAAGGAGTAGAGGTCACCATATTCTGATTCTGTTTGTTCTACTGAAACTGCTTGTTTTCCAGTTTTCTTTAATTTCAATATTCCTTTTTGGGCTTTGTTTTCTAAACGAACCTCAATAGTTTTGTTTGGCTCAATGGTTACCGTTTTAATTTCTCCTTTATTAACAAATCCATTAGGCGCATTTACTTCTGTAATTTTTACCTTTGTTCCTTGAGGAATATCTTTAATTTCTGCTAATCCATCTTTGTCTGTTGTAATATCTTTAACCGTTTCAGCATACTCAAAGCGCAGTTTTGTATCAGGTAATGGTTTTCCTGTTTCTTCATCTACTTTCATAACCTTTACGTTTCCCAATTTAATAACATTTATTTCCACTTTGGCTTGTTTAGAATCTTCTAAGTGAAATTCCACCATAGATTGTTCCTTTGGTTTCTTATAAACAATGGATGTTCCAACTTCTTTTTGTGGCACTTTGCGGTATGTGATTGCCCCGTTATTAGAAGTAGCAGTGGGAGTAATCACAAGCGTGTTTCCATTTTGTTTTAAACTTGTATTTGTGGAATTGGATTCTAAAGTCATATCACTTAATACCCCATTAGAATCTTTAAGTGTAAGAGTTTCTCCAACCTTCACACTCAATTCTTGATTATGCCAAGAAGTAAGGGTATCGTGTTTTTTGACTAAAGTCATTATTTCAGCTTTTCTTTCTTGATAATTGGGAATAGTAGAAGATTGGTAAACATCTCCTAATTCTTCCCAAATCATGAGCTGTGTGACTGCATAGTCATAATGTGTTTGCCCAGTTTTGGTATAACCATAATAGGCGATTTTTGAAAGTAAATCCTTTTTTGCGTTAATAAACTCTTCTGGTGTATAGCCTTCACCACTACTTGCGGGAATTCCAGACTCCACACAGAATACTTTTTTACCATCAATTTTTAAAACATATACACTTTGAGTTAATAGATATCCTAAGTGAACAGGGATACCTGTGTAGTAATAACCTGTTTGTTCATCTAAAAC
>NZ_WTSY02000071.1 GCF_009828775.2 Erysipelothrix aquatica
CTTCTTCATTAATATATTTTATTTCCATATAGTCCTCCTTCTAGTAGGACTCACATGGTTCAATCAGTACAATATAATTATATAGGTTTTAACTAATATTGTCAAACCATTTATTTCCACCATATTATCTAACATTTCCTTCCTCATCGAGAATTACTTCTTTCAGTTCGCCTTTTTCGTTAATCGATACTTGAAGAAGACCTTCAAAAGGAATTCCATTCTCTTCTTCATTACACAAGTCCTCCTTTATATTCTCTTTAATAATATTATTCTGACTGTAGACTTTTAGATATCTACGTAGCGTTGACTTACTTACTTTTAATTCTCTTGCAATCGATGACAGTGACCTCTTATCAACTTCATACAATTTCTTTGCGTACTCTATGCGTGGGTGATCTGATGCATATTTTCTAGACCTACCTTTATAAACACCTCTGTCTTTAGCAATCTCTATTCCTTGTCTCTGTCGCTCTAGTATTAATTTTCGCTCGCTTTCTGCACTATACGAATAAACCTCGATAATTATATTATTAATCAGACGTCGCAGATTTTCATCTTCGATTCCTTTCGTCGATGGCAAATTTAATATTTCAAATGTGGCTTTTTTTCGCTTATTCTTTTCAGTATCTTTTGTATCTCTTCATTATTTCTTCCTAACCTATCGAGTTCAGAAACAACTACAATATCTCCTTCTCTTATAAATTCTAACATTTTAGTAAGTCCAGGACGTTCTAAAACAGCACCTGTAATCTCATCTTTAAAAAGAAGTTCACACTCTTTAAGTTTCTCTATCTGTCGTTCGATGTTTTGCTTTTTGCTGCTTATTCGTGCATATCCGATCCAACTCATTATTTTTACCTCTATTCTGGGAGTCCTATTGAAACAAATTATAACGCTATTTTTCATGAAATTAAATGTTTCTCTGAAGTATACCCTAATGAAACGGAAGGAGTGAGAGAATGAATGAATACTTTCACGTTGGAACGAATTCTCATGTGAAAATCAACATTAAAGGAAAAAAAGAAGTTGTACATAATAGAAATAGAATAGAAATAAAAAGCAACAATGATTCAGAAAAAAAAGAATTACGTATTGAATATTTGAAAGCAAAAGGAACAAAATAAAAAGAAGAATATGTATCTTCTTTTTATTTTGTTTGATTATGCAATTCCAACGCAATTTAAAAAAAGGAGTAAATAATATCATAACAAGTGTCTAAAAGGGACTCAAAGCCCTTCCTTTGCTTCTTCTGATTCTTTTATAATTTTGTAATCTACTTCTTCAAATTGTATGAAGTTAGCAATAGGGTGAATACCGCGAGAACCCATTACTTTTAATTCATTGCCTGGTGATGAAGAAGAACTTACAATAAGTTGAGTAAGCTGTTGACGCAAATAATCTTTGGCGTCGTATTCAGGGTGTCTGTATATATATAATTCAGCTTTTCCAATTTTTTCCATTTCTTCTTTTGATAGTAAACCTTCTTTTGGAAATGAAATTAACTTTAATATAACTTCGGAAAAATATGAATCAATCTTAGAAAAAGACCAGCCAAGAAAATCAATGCGAGAAACTTTTCCAAAAAAAGGCTCGAGTTCTTGTATTCTCTTACTTAATGCTATATCCTCTTTTAATGAAAGAAGATTCTCTTTAAAAAAATAATCCGCGGAATAATCAATGTCATTTAGATAGTTGTCGCCTTTTTTAATCTCTTCTAATTCAATATGTTGGAAACCGATAGTTATGCTATTGGTGTTTTCCATATTTCCATGTATATGCACAATTTTAGCTTTGGTATTTTGTGCTAAATATTTGGCATATGTATGGGTATAATTGAAGGTGATTATTAAATCTGCTTTGGCAAAAACGCTTTGGAATTGTTGATAAAAGGAGTAGTCAGTTCCTAGAGATCTAAGATAACCTTGGAAACAGTAAGAGAAAGCAGAGTGAGATTTTTTCATACTATCAAAAGTAGAAAGAGATAGAGGATAAAGAATACCGGTATTCATCTTAGTGGTTGCCGCAGCAGGATATGATCGTTTATAACTATCACTCAGAGAAATACAATAATTTAAAAAATCTTGTTCAAAAGAATTCCAAGGATACAGCTTATCTACTTCTCTATTGTTAGTAATAATTTCTATGAAGTTGTACATTTCTTTGACATCATGATCACTTATAAATCCATCTATCATAGATTGACGAATATTGTTATCATACTTTGGGTTGCCAGGGTCTTTAATATATTCTTCTAAAAAAATCTTGAATGAACTAAAACTTGTTTCAATATCATGAAATAAATCAAATCCATTTCCTAAAACAATAACATTCATTAGTTAATAACCTCCATATATATACATTAATTTTATAGTAAAAAAAAGGATATCAATAGGGTGCCAAAATCGGCACCCTATTATAA
>NZ_WTSY02000072.1 GCF_009828775.2 Erysipelothrix aquatica
ACAATATCTTGATGACATTGCCTTTAAAATCAACTCAATGCCTCGCAAAATGTTTGACTTTAAAACTGCTTATGAGATAGAATTTTTAAAAATGAATAGTGGTGCGGTTGAGATTTGATAAAAGAAAGGAGCAACTGCTCCTTCTTTTTTTTTTATTAGTCTACATCTATTTACCATTATATATTTAGAAGTTATCAGTTTTTATGTCAGATTTTCATATTTATTTTTTCATTAAACTCTAATTCAATCAATCCGTGATGAGGTTTTCTTTGACTACTTGGTGGGAAAGAAAGGTAATCTCCGTATGTGTTATGCAGTATGAATTGATAATTATTAGGGATGGGTAGCAGTATCTTTTCAAAAGCATAATAAGAAGGTCTAAGATGATCATGTATTCGCCTTCTGTATTCTCTGTATGTTTTAAATCCCTGAGTCATATGCGTTACAAAATCTGAATCCCTATGTGTTTCATTGTACTTCGTCATGACTTTGGTTTGTATTTTGTTTAACTCTTGCATTGAATTAAGAGCTAGAGGGCAATGTATCTTCGCTCTCTCCCATAACACTTTATCATTATCCCTGAGTAATTTAACGCGCTTTAATTTCGCTTCTTGTAGAATGTTAATTTCTTCTTCATGCAATCTTATTGCATCAATTGAGGATGGCATAACATCATAAGGGAATATATCAATAAAAATTCCATGATGTACATCGAGATGTGACCATTCTTCTTGTAATGCCTTCGAATTGTTCAAACGAAGGCGGGTAAATGAATGGACATATTGCGGGTCAGTGTCATAATTTTGAACAAAAATATGCTCATTATTCCATTGCTTAGTCAATTCTAAAAAGACATCGTAATCCCATCTAAGCATCGCTATATCTATATCATCATCCCAAGGAATGAACCCCCTGTGTCTTATTGCGCCAATAATTGACCCAAAATCCAGTGTAAAGGGAATCATGTGTTTTGAACAAAAATCATTAAACTCTTTTAACAAGTACAGTTCGTTTAATTGCAACTTTCTAATCAACTCTTTTGATAGCGTTTGATCGGAAACAATCATATTTTAAGACCTCCTTTTAAAATCAGAAATCCATAAATATTAGACTAATTAACCTTAGTATATCACTATTAACTCAACTAACCTAGTCATAGGTCACTACAGTAAGTATTAGAATAAAAAAACACTCTCAGTTAAGAGAGTGGATGATCATTTTTTCTTCTAAGGTCTTCTCGGAGCATAATTTGGTTTCTCATAGTTAAGACAACATATGCTTCTCTAATCACCAGAAGAATAATTATTGATTGGTAATTGTCAACAAATAATTTACTCAAAATAAAATAGAATAAAACTACATCTAACGCAATAATCAAACCATCTAAAATCTTCAATCTCAATCACCTCTAACTAGTCTAATACCCTGGGTTGGCATAATAGTAGTAAGTATAATATTTGCTACCTGTAAACGATTGATTTCCAACGTATGTTATCATCTGGCAAGTGTTTTTTGCAGCTGGTGCAGCTGAGTGTAAGGCTTCCCATTTATTTGTTTTTACTGGAGCTAGATATTTCCCAGCCACGAATGCGACTACCTCTGCTGCAACCGCAGCAACAAGAACGGCTTTCACAAATGTCAATGTAAATGCTGCTTTTATAGCAGCCACGGAAAGTTGACCAATAGAGCTTAACTTTGTAATTGCAGTAGTAAGTCCTGCGCTTGTTCCGATAAATGCAATATTTTGATTATGACTCGTATTCACGACCCCAATAAATCTATCAGCTCTATAACCTGTTGTGGGAGGAATCACATCCCAATACGCTTGTGCCATTTGTCTCGACTCCACTTCAGGAGCTACCACATCTTCGACAAATATTTGACTATAATTAGATAAGTAAGTTGTTATCGGATATTGAGAATTATCTAAAGACTGCTCTGTAACAGCTTCTAAATAGTCTTCTGGTGAATACTTATAACCCGCAACTTTAACATATGAGTCATCTTTAGCATGAATTATTTCTATTTCTTCTCCACTATTTTTTATAACAAACCTGACACCTTCACTGTGTTCTGATGCAGTTATTAACTCATCGGTAATTTTCCCCTCTGCACTAACAGGAATGACCATACCATAAATCAAGTAAGTTTTGTTAAGGAAACGTTTACATTGTAGTTTTTAATGATTAATATGTAAAAAGCGCCTTGGAGAAAGGGCGCTTTTTGTACCAAATAATCCCCACCGATCATTTGATTTACAGTTATATACATATTTCTTTATCTGATTAGATAAAAGAGTTGAGAGACAGTATATAACCACTAGTGAAT
>NZ_WTSY02000073.1 GCF_009828775.2 Erysipelothrix aquatica
GTCTGAGTCCGAATAGTTGGCAATAAGTATCTCAGATTCATCTGGAAGAATTGGCGGATTACTTTGTGGCCATAACAATTCATCCCCGATTGAAGTGAGTACAACATTCTTAATATTTACAAGGAAATCCAATGCCTCGTTAACTGTAGAGCATGGTGGGGTAATCATTTCAATTTGTGACTCCGAGAAGTCTCTCGAAATGAAAGAATTATCCTCTTTAAAATATTTAGTATGATCTGTTGATGAAAGTCTTCCGTTGCTATCTACACGCAAACTCTCCATTTCTAATCCAAATTGACCTTTAAATGCGTTCAATCTATTAATTGACATACAATTTTCCCTTTTTATCTGAAAGCACCAGTTTAAACCAAGCTACTAAGATAATTCCTTTCAAAATACTGCTAATACTTATACTCCACCATACACCGTTTAGTCCATATATTCTAGATAGATATAAAGCCATTGGGATTCTAAGAATTGTCAGAGCTATAGAAACTATAGGAGGTACATACGTTTTTCCAATACCATTAAACGCACCAACAGTTAAAAGTTCCAGACACATGAACACTTGTGAAATACCAATCGCGGTCATATAACCAACCCCTAAATCAATAATTTGTTGTTCTCTTATAAAAATCGAGAATATCTGTCTAGGAAAAACAATAAAAATAAGTGAGATGAGTAAACCAAAAACCACCACGAAATTAAATGCAAAGTTATACCCTTCAATAACCCTGTCTTTGGATTTTCTTCCATAGTTTTGACCCACAAAAGTTGTCATTGCTCCTTGAAGCCCACCAATCGTTACATAGCTAATCGACTCAATTTGGACGCCAATTTTTTGCACAGCAATTGCTTCTGCTCCAAATGATACAATAATTTTTGCCATCACCATCGATATGTAAATAAACAGAACTCTTTGAATTGTAACCGGAAACCCCATCTTAAACACTTCGATACTCTTACTCAGATCAAATTTCGAAACTATACTTTCTTTCATAATTTGATTCGAACATAGAATAAGAATCATCAATATAACGAATCGGGATATATTTGTAGCCCATGCCGCTCCAACAATTCCCATTGTTGGAAAAATTCCAACTCCAAAAATCATGAGAGGATCAAGCAAAATATTCAAAATAAGCCCTATAAAGTTGGCTTTAAATGTAACTCTGGTCTCCCCAAAGCTTGTAAAGACAGTAGTCATTACAGTTGTAAGAAAAAGGAGTGGCACCCCATAGAGTGAAGCTACTAAATAGTCTTTAGCCATCGATTCAATTCGAATATCATTAATTCCAAAATACGAAATTAATTGTTCAGAAAGTATGAAGACTACAAAAACATAGATAATTGATATTAGTAACGAGGCCAAGACACCGTTTTTAATATACGATTTCACTTCTTCTGTATCTTTTGTGCCGATTGAATGGGCAATCTTCACACCCGTTCCAACCACAACTATCGTTGTTAAAGCCGTGGCTAGATTAATATAAAAACTTGCAGTTCCAATCGCACTTACGGCTCCACTACCAAGCTTTCCAACCCAAATCATGTCAATTATTCCCAAAGCAGTTTGGATTAAATTGGTTATAACGATAGGTAGGGAAAGTCCTACAATTGCAGTACGGATATCACCAGTCAATATATCGATATTATTTTTCTTCATTTTCATCATCCTAGCCAAACTAACACATTAACAAGCATCTGACTCTCTTGTGCTTGCGTCAACAGATAACAAATCTGAAGTAAGTTTTTGAACTTTCGCGATTGAATCCTTATTAAGATAATAACGTGTCCAGTTTCCATCCTTTTGACTCGTTACCATGCCTGAATCAACGAGTATTTTCATGTGATATGAAAGCGTCGGTTGAGTTATATTGAACGCTTCAAGAATGTGACATGCACATAAATTTTCTTTAGATAACATATCGATGATTCTTAAACGTGTTTCATCGGACATTGCTTTAAAAAGTAATGCGAAGTCTGCATTTTTCATTATACTTTTTCCTCCATATAACTATATATATATATATATATA
>NZ_WTSY02000074.1 GCF_009828775.2 Erysipelothrix aquatica
AGTTAGAGGTAACTATAAAGAGGACGGTTATAATGGAGCAAAAATCAAGCTTTTTGAATATTTATTAAGTTGTCAGTTTGATGGAAGGTTTTATCATCAAGAAATTCTTGAATATTTTGAAACTTTAAATTTTAGTTGTGCACAAGAGAAAGAAAACATTGTTAATTTATTGCTGGTCAAGGGGATTGATTTCGTAGTTCAAAAAAGCTAATCTAATTTTTTAGGGTTATTTCAGTAGTAATTTATTCTTGGACACTATGTAGGTGTCAATTCTTAAATTAATAATAGTGATGTCAAAGTGATGTCAAAAACTTTGGGAACCATGATAACCCTGAGAATACTGAGAAGATGAGTATCAAAATAGCCTTTAAAATGGGCAATTTGAGAATAGTGAGACAGATTAAGTTGCTGAGTGGGAATAAACGATCTTAATGAAAGAAGCCTTAGAAATAGGGCTTTTCTCTATTTTTTGGTTCATTGATAACAATTTGATAAAGTAAATCAATATTTGTTTGTTATAATTACAAAATTAACTAAAATAGAGCGTAGGAATGATATCACTATCTAATAGTAAGGAGTTGAAAAATGACAGAGAGAATAATTACATATAGTGCAAATGAAGTTTTCTTAAGTGAATTTGTTGAAGAGTGCATTTAGACTATTAGTATGTTACATGAAAATAATATGGATAGGCTACGATATAGCGGACAATAATCAGTCGAAATTGATGCAATAGAAACAACGGAAAGAAGGTATCAAATATGTCAAGTAAAACAGCAAAACGGCACGAAGATGCATTTTAAAAACAAATGATTTAACTCTATAATTCGGGAAAACCTGCGAGTGAAATTGTTCCTGAATATGATTTATCTAGTGGACATTGTATAAATGGATGACGGATTACAACAATAGTGGTTCATTAAAAAAAGAAAACAATCTTACGGATGAGCAAAAGCATTTAATCGAACTTCAAAAAGAGAATAAGGATTTGCGAATGGAAATTGATATTTTAAAGCAAGTCGCCCTGCCGCCTGTACTGTTCGAGTTTCGGGGCATAGAAAACCGTTGATTATGGGTCCAAAGTAAAACTGATTCGAAATAATCGTCACAGATACTCAATCACTAAAATGTGTAAATGTTTAGGCATCTCTCGGTCAGGTTATTACGACTATGAGGAAAATAAATCGGCGGAACAGATAGAAGATATCTATACCCAAAAGGTATTGAGAATATTAAATGAGAACGAGCCTATGGAACACGTAAAATTCATAGAGCATTACGAAACGAGAGTATTTTATATCTCGAGGCAGAATCAAGAAAATTATGAACTATCTAGGCATCTTTTCGTCATGCTCCAAAGCGAAGTATAAAACACGAAAAGCAACACTAATGACGCTGCCATTGCTAACGTAGTTAATCGGGAGTTTAATCGGCGACAGGATAAGGAAGCTATCGTTAGTGATCTAGCTTATCTTCGAGTTGGTAACAAATGGAATTACACTTGTATAATTATGGATTTATATAATCGAGAAATTATTGGTTGGAGTTGCGTTTCCCATAAAAATGCATTACTGGTTGGTGCTGCTTTTGCGAGATTACCTGGCAACTTGAATGACTATAAAATTTTCCACTCCGATCGTGGGAGTGAATTCGACAATATGTTGATTGATGAAATCCTCAAGGCGTTCAATATTAGAAGATCATTGAGTGGAAAGGGAAATCTCTATGATATTTCTGTAGTCGAAGCAACATTCAAAATAATAAAAAAATTGTCTATCCACAACAATTCTTTACTTTAGAACAGTTAGAAATGGAGTTGATTGCGTACATATATTGGTTCAATAATAAACGAATGCATTCATCACAGAATTATTTATCACCAGCAGAATATCGTTTACAAAATTCTTACTGAAAACTGTCCAGAAAATGGTTGCCTTTCCAATTTCGAATCGTATGATTTTATAGAATTTTGTCTGAAAAGTGAAGTGATTCAAAGTATGAGGAGATTAGGATACCCTTATGAT
>NZ_WTSY02000075.1 GCF_009828775.2 Erysipelothrix aquatica
ATGTAATTGTATTCAATATACTTTGGAGGAATCTATGAAGTTTAATATCAAAAAACAATCGTTTTATAAATCATTATCTTCAGTTGGTCGTGCTTCATCAACACACTCACCGCTACCTATACTTTCAGGAATCAAATTTGAATTACGTAACAACACGTTAACGTTGATAGCTAGTGATTCAAATATTTCTATTCGTGAAGTCATTTATGCTAACGAAGAAAATAATTTAGTTATTCATGAAGAAGGTGATGTCGTTTTAGAAGCACGTTATGTTCTTGAAGCAGTTCGTAAATTAGATGCTGACATCATTAATATGGAAATTATTGATGGTGCTCTAACACGTATCAGTGGAAATCAAGCAGAATATAACATTAATGGAACAAAGGGCGATCAGTACCCAATTATCGACTTTACAAAACCAGAAAAACAATTCGAGATTTCTGGAAGTAAATTATCTGAGATTATTTCTCAGACAGCTTTTGTTTGCTCAACAAGTGAAGATCGTCCAATTTTTACTGGCGTAAACTTTAAAGCTAATGGAACGACTTTAAATAGTGTCGCAACTGACAGTTACCGTCTTGCAAAGAAAGTTGTTGAACTTCCTGTAGAGATAGACTTTAATATCTCAGTCCCAGCCTCTAACTTATATGAGGTACAAAAGACAATTACTGGTGATGAAATCATTACTATTGCAGTATCGGATAAATTAGTTCAATTCTATATTGGCGAAACATTAATTCAATCTCGACTTATTGATGGTCTTTTCCCAGATGTAAATCGTTTGATTCCGAACGAGTATGGATTTGAACTCGTTGTTAAGAAAATCGATTTAATCAATGCTGTTGATAGATCTTCATTCTTAAAGAGTGAAGGGTATTGGACTGTAAAACTTGAAGCAACTCCAGATGAAATTATTATTAGTTCAAAATCTCAAGAAATTGGATCATCAGAAGAGATTCTCCATCCAATTAATTATGTGGGCGGTAATCTAAAAATTTCATTCAGTGGAAAATACTTGATTGAAGCTTTAAAATCCTTCAAATCAGAAACAGTTAAAATTATGTTCGTGGGTGAAATGCAAGCATTTGTAATTCGTCATCCTGAAGATGATTCAATTGTTCAACTAATTCTACCACTTAGAACTTTTGACTAGTCATGTTAAAGAATCAAAGACATCTCGCAATTATTGAATACGTAAATGAACATCAATTTGCGAAAGTAGAAGAATTATCGCAACTTCTGAATGTTTCCGAAATTACGATTCGAAGAGATATTAATGAACTTCATGAAGAAAAT
Source organism: Erysipelothrix aquatica (assembly GCF_009828775.2). Lineage (GTDB taxonomy): Bacteria > Bacillota_I > Bacilli_A > Erysipelotrichales > Erysipelotrichaceae > Erysipelothrix > Erysipelothrix aquatica. The sequence goes on from NZ_WTSY02000075.1 coordinate 1,297, forward strand.
GTGATTAAAAAAGTTCATGGAGGCGCGAGCTCTCTCAAGCAAAATCATATTGCTATGGATATTGAGCTCGAATTGCGTCGAACTACTAATGCTGACGAAAAACTGAAAATTGCTAAAGTCGCTGCAGATTATATTCCCGACGATTCATCAATTTATTTAGATGCAGGAACATCAACATCACTTGTCATTCCATATCTCGAAAACAAGAATGTAACGGTGTTTACTCATGGCTTACATCATATTGAAATGCTAAACAAATACAATATTGATACGTATATTATCGGTGGTCATCTAAAAACTAAGACACTTGCAACGGTTGGATCACTAAGCATTAAGTATCTTGAACGTATGAATTTTGATATAGCACTTATAGGATTTAATGCACTTGATTCAGAGTTTGGTTATTCAACTCCTGATGAAATGGAAGCAATGATCAAGGCAACAATTATCAAGCAATCTAATGTAGTGTATTTCCTAGGTGATGAAAGTAAATTTGAACGAAAGTCAGGAATGTCCTTTGCTCAAATTAATGATGGATACCTAGTTTCAAATAAACATCCGGGAGATAAATACCTAAATATAAAAGTAATTAAGTAGGCATGTCCTACTTTTTTTATTTTATTATTAATTTGAACACAAATGATAAATAATGATAAAAAGTGTTTGAAAACGATTACATTTATGATAAAATACAAATAGAG
>NZ_WTSY02000076.1 GCF_009828775.2 Erysipelothrix aquatica
TAATTATATGTTAATATATACTTTGAAAATTTAATGACAAGAATGAGGATTTCTTAAACATAGTAATTTGTACTTTTTTATCTCTTTGGCTTTAGTAAACTGAAATATCCACACCTCTATTTAGAAATAACAAAATCAAATTAAGCTAGACTAATGAGATATTATAGTAAAGAAACTGAAAATAAAATCATACGACTACTTCTCAAAAAAAATTAAACAATTAAAAGTCTTATTCAAGAATATCACCTTGGATTGGAACACCACAATACTGGTTTAGATAAATCCACAAAGAACTGAAAACTACTTGATGTATTATAATGACAACCTTGAACGAATCGTGAAGTTTATGGAAAAGAGCAAGTAAATAGGCTTGTTGTATTTAGAAAGTTCAATGCCATTCGAAAATATTCTGAACGTTTAGATGATGTTCAAAATACTGTAGATGAAATAATTCCAAGAACAACTATCGAAAATTTTTATGAAATTGAGACTATGATTTTGGGTAGTAAACCGGATGAAGTAAGTTTTGAAATTCTACCAACGACTGCAGGTTTGTTTTATGGTTAAACAGATTGTGATAAATACTATTACGAAGATATTCAACATTTGCAAAACGCAACTAGACTAACTCTCGATAAATATAGTGCAGAATTGTATGACATTATTTACTGGAGTTAGTGGTAAGTATGACAGTGTTGGAGCAAAAATTCTATGAAACCATGATTTGGACAATGAATGAGATTTTACAGGAACTAAAAAATGAACATGCTATCTGAAGAACTTAAAAACGATGAAAAAGGTAAGGCATGAACATGAAAATAATCAATGAATTTATAGGCATGATTGATAATAAAGAAGTCAATAATCAATCAATCTACAGAATCGTTGAATGGTTAAATGAAATTCATCTTGAAATGACAGGTGATGATAAACCCCTTCCGGAGCATATACTTAGTGAACTTTACGACTTGAATGATTGTTGGTTTTACATGTATAAAAATTCTAACCTTCAAGACTTAGAGAACACAACTTATATGTCAAGTGATAACTGCAAGTATTTGCAGTTATCACTTGAAGTTGGAAATGAATATATGATGACAATAACCAGGTTATAAAAAAAATATGGGGAGCGAAGAACATGAGTGAAAATATATTGACGATTTTGTTCTTCAACCAGTATATTTAAATTTATACTCGTAAATGATTGTGACGATGTAACTAATATATATCGAAAATTCCATAACTGGAACCATTAAACCTATAATTGTTGTTATTCCTAAATATTCAATCGTAGCCAATAGGATTAACACTACTACAAAATATGAATAGAAAATGTAGAGAGAGTATAATATTGGTTCAGTTGATAAATTAGCAGTATATTTTTAGACAAAAAAATCAGAAAGTCCCATCATCACGTAACTTGCTTGCAGGAATACACCTTGTATTTCCATAATTTCATTTGTTAATGAGGAATTTTGCTCCAATATCGATCCTTGTATATGAACAACCACAAAACTTGTAGTTTGTAAAACTAAGCTACATAGAATCATTTTAGATTTAGTATTAATGAGTAATCCTAGTAGTGATAATATTCTGATTGCTATAGCAACTGACATAATCACACTATTTCTTTCATAGATCAGAGAAATTATCATCAATATATAGCTAGTAGAGAGCAGCAAGAAAGACGCCTTATTACGAGATTTTTTTATTATTTTCAGGTGTATGGTTAGTTTCGGTAATTGTATACATAAAATTCGTCCCTTTCCATTTTCGTTTAATTTTTATACTGAACAAATCTATTCTCACATAAAAAAATGGAACTTATAACAAAGTGTAATAGAAAAGTAATAAACTCACGATTTCATCCATGTAAATTCACATTCATTTTTGTACTATTGAATTAATTCACACTTTTTCAAAGTTCTTTTTTTGAAAAAATTAACCAAACATTAATTATCTTGGCAAAGTGTGATAACATGTGATAATAAATG
>NZ_WTSY02000077.1 GCF_009828775.2 Erysipelothrix aquatica
ATATATATATATATATATATATGCCTACCGAGTAGGTTATTTAAACTTAAAGAGATGCTAATGCATCCCTTAAAGTATCTTGCCACTTTCAATTCGTTGCTTCAAATCGATGATTTTTTCTTCAATTAATTTAAGCGTATTTTCGAACGTTTCTTTACCTTTACCTGATGGATCATCGAGTCCCCAATCTTCACGATGCTTACTCGGCAAGTAAGGACAATCAACGTTGCATCCCATTGTTACGACTATATCGACTGTCGGAATCTCAGCAATTAACTTAGATTGCTGTGTCGCATTCATATCAATATTGTATTTTTCCTTTATTAATGAAACTGCATCCTGATTAATTTGAGGCTTTGTTTCAGTACCTGCTGAATAAGAATCAAATGTTTCGGCAGCGAGAATCTTTCCGACAGCCTCTGCCATCTGACTTCTGCATGAATTGTGTACACAGATAAATGCTACTTTTGGTTTCATAGTTTCTCCTATTTTATCTTAATTGATGTCTATATCCTATTAATTATTTTTGTATCCAATAACATAACTCATACCAATTACTCTGGGAAATAATGCTTTGTATTGTTGGCAATTTTAACCAGAATCAACATAATTGGAACTTCTGTTAACACCCCGACTATCGTAGCCAACGCTACAGGTGACTGAGCACCAAACAACGCAATAGCAACTGCAACGGAAAGCTCAAAGAAATTAGAGGCGCCGATCATCCCAGCAGGTGCGGCAATACAATGCGGAAGTTTTAGCTGTTTAGATGTTCCATATGCGATGAAAAATATCAAAAATGTTTGAATCGTAAGTGGAACGGCTATCAATAAAATATGTAGTGGATTTGATAAGATAACTTCTCCTTGAAAACTAAAAATAAAGGTTAATGTTAATAAAAGACCTACCATTGTTGACGCGTCAAACTTCTTAATAAAGACTGTATCAAAATAATCTTGCCCCTTCTTCTTAACTACATAATGTCTCGTTGAAACACCAGCAATTAATGGAACAACCACAAACAATACCACCGAAAGTATCAGTGTATTCAACGGTACGCCAACGTTTCCAACACCTAAGAGCAACGCTACGATTGGTACAAAAGCAAACAGGATAATTAAGTCATTAGTTGCAACTTGAGCAACAGTATAGCTCGCATCCCCATTCGTTAGATAACTCCATACGAAGACCATGGCTGTACACGGAGCGGCACCAAGAAGGACGGCCCCAGCTAGATAGTCACTCGCTAAATCTGCAGGTATTAATGCTTTAAAAACAATAAAGAAAAAGAAATATGAAATTGCGTACATCGTGAATGGCTTTATTAACCAGTTAACGATCCAGGTTATGTATAAGCCTTTTGGATTCTTTTTAATTTGTTTTATACTTGCAAAATCAACTTTCATCATCATAGGGTAAACCATGATCCAAATGAGTATTGCCATAGGAATTGACACTTTAGCATACTCGAATTTATTTAAGAACGATGGAATTCCTGGTGCAAATTTTCCGACGCTCACTCCAACGACCATACAAACCAACACCCATAGTGAAAGATGCCTTTCAAAAAAACTAATACTATTACGTTTCATAGTCTACCCTCCAAAAATACCTTCTGACCAAAACTCCCTATCAAAACCAGCATTTTTTTATTAAATATCTGATTTAGTTTATTCATCTCCTATTTACCTATATAGATTATCTTCTATATAGATGATTGTCAATATAGAGTTAAATTTCACTTATTCTGTTTCAAGATACGAAAATCTTGAATTTTCATTTCCTACCCAATTTTATACAAGATAATTTAAATCTATTCTTTGGCAAAGATTCCATAATCGTTTACAGATAGCAGTTTTAAGCGGTTTATCTTTAACGTCCTAGAATATCACTCATATGCTCGATACCTACGTGATACGTCATTTTTAAGAAATACAATTT
>NZ_WTSY02000078.1 GCF_009828775.2 Erysipelothrix aquatica
ATTAAATATTATTGTAATATTGGTATTGTTACTCTATCTATTTATATTTGTTTTAATATCAAACATGCTTACAAGCGTAGAAACGTACTTTATATATCTAATGATATTATGTATGATTGTATTAGGATTCCTAAGTATATATATTGGATTTGGATTTGCAAAAATGAAGCTGTTTATCAATGAAGTGAAAAAGAATAAGGGTACATGGCAATGATTGCCATGTTGGAGGGAAAATGGAAAAACTAAAAGAATGGTTTAGCACTAAGAATGGAAAAATAATTACTGGGGTCGTTGTTGTTGCTTTAATCTTAAGCGGAATTACAATAGCAGCACTCTTACAAAATAAATCAGTCGATTATCAATTGGAGTACGTGGGTAAAGATAACGTAAATATTGTTGTAGAATATGGATCATCAATTAAGAATGAAGATATTACATCGAAATTTGTTCTTAAAGCAAATGGAGAACTCGTTGATACTAACAAATTTACAATCTCAGTAGATTCAATTAAATCAGATACAGTATCCTATATAATGACAGATGAACAACGATTAACAATGGCTACAGCTGATATTATCGATATATATGTCTTTCATTTTGCTAATATGGGAAAAAGTGCTGCAGGAAAACCTTTTAAATATGAAGTCAAGGCATTTGATGGGGCTAAGGAAATCGCGTCAACATCGTTTGATGTGATTGTGGTTGATACTGTAGCACCAACGATTGAGCCTATCGAAGATATTGAAACTGAAATCGGTACTCCAATCGAATTTACAAACAAATTCAAAGCTAAAGACCCTGTGGACGGAGACATCGAAGTTAAAGTCGAAGGTGATGTTGATTATTCAGTTGCTGGTACAACTGAACTCAAAGCAGTTGCAATCGATAAGCATGGGAATAAAACCGAGCTTGCATTCAATGTGATCGTCAAAGATAAAGAAGCAGAAGAATCGCTTCCAGAAACCGGAAGTGGTGGAAACACTTCATCAAACAATGGTAGTTCAAGCAATGGTGGTGGAACAAGCAATGGTGGTGGATCGACAAACAATGGAAGTTCATCAAACAGTGGTGGTTCAAACAATGGTGGTGGCAATACTACTCAACCAGAAAAACCAAAACCAATTGAACCAACAAGACCTACTTACCAGCCAGGAGAGTATGTCGGTGATGGATTGTATTTCTACCGTGACTATGGCGTTTTTGAAGGATGTGATGCAGTCGTGTTTGATGTACTAATTGAAAACTCTTGGGAGTGGGATTCAAACTTTTGTGATTCTGACGGAAAGATGTTTTATACGAAACGATAAGAGCGAGAAATCGCTCTTTTTTATTGGAAAGGAGTAAAGCCATGTGTGTATGTCGAAAGGGTAGAAGCCCTTAAAGTAATGTGTCAATAAACTTTAGATGCCTTTAAGGCATCTTTTCTTTTATCAATAGGAGGAAAATATGAAAAAGAAACTAAGTAAGTTGAGTTTATCATTATTAATGATATTTAGTAGTTTTGCAGTATTTGCACAACCGCTAAGCGCTGATAACACAGAGGTCTATTCAAATGAAGACCATAGTATCGTTGTTGAAACGACAAGAACCCACTCAAAAGATGGGGTTGAGCTTGAGTTTTCAACGAATACTGATGAAAAAATTGTAATTGATGATATTCAATACAATCAAGAAAGCATAAAGAGTGGCGACTACAGATACTCTTATGTTGTTGGAAATAATGGTGACTACAAGTTCACAGTAAAATACTCACAAACATTATTACTGGAAGAAGCTGATAAAGAACCTAAAGAAGTGTTGCGTGAGTCACAGTTTAAATTCACAGTTCAAGTAAGTGACATCGTGGAACCTAAAACTGATGAA
>NZ_WTSY02000079.1 GCF_009828775.2 Erysipelothrix aquatica
TTTGTGCTTGATCACTTAAGGTTCCTGTTGGAGTTCCTTCGATTCGTGCAAATGTATAACCTGTAATATCTAATTTGAATTCTGATGTTGTAACGTCAAATGTGTCTCCAATATTTCCTGAGACTTTCTTGTCTGTCGCAATTGTATTTCCTTCTGTATCTTTGTAGAGCACTGTCAAATCAGCTGCTACTACTGGATCTTTTGTATAAACATAGGTCACTGTTTGTGCTTGATCACTTAAGGTTCCTGTTGGAGTTCCTTCGATACGTGCAAATGTATAACCTGTAATATCTAATTTGAATTCTGATGTTGTAACGTCAAATGTATCTCCAATATTTCCTGAGACTTTCTTGTCTGTCGCAATTGTATTTCCTTCTGTATCTTTGTAGAGCACTGTCAAATCAGCTGCTGCTACTGGATTTTTTGTATAAACATAGGTCACTGTTTGTGCTTGATCACTTAAGGTTCCTGTTGGAGTTCCTTCGATTCGTGCAAATGTATAACCTGTAATATCTAATTTGAATTCTGATGTTGTAACGTCAAATGTGTCTCCAATATTTCCTGAGACTTTTTTGTCTGTCGCAATTGTATTTCCTTCTGTATCTTTGTAGAGTACTGTCAAATCAGCTGCTGCTACTGGATTTGATAAGGTTTGCCAAACATAAGTATCAGCTTGTGCACCGCCTTTATAATTGCTCATAAACTGTGCAGATGACCATTCATACTCACCTGCAGGATTTGACACACTTCCCGTACGAACATTTTGCCATTTTCCAGTATATGGATCCTTCTTTGCAACACCTGGTAATTCCATATTGGATTTCATCTGAAATTTCGAACCTAAAACGATTTCTTTTAGTTCGCGATTTTCCATAAACATAAATCCTGTTTTAGACAGATTTTGAGAGTCGAAACTCGAAATATCTAATTTGTTTAGAGAGCGATTAAACTCGAACATATTCTGCATATCGGTTACTTTTGATGTATTAAAGCTTGTCAAGTCAAGTTCCTTAATTGAAAACATTTGAGCAAACATTTTGCTCATTGAAGTCGCACTGTTTGTATTTAATGTTGATAAATCAATAGATTCCAATGATTCAAGGGCAAAGAACATATAGTCCATATTTGAAACGTCTGAAGTATCAAGAAAGTGTAGATTCTCAATATTCTTAACTTTTTTCAAATTTGAAAGGAAGCCATTAGCATAACCTGATATTTTTACTGGTCCCTCGAAAACAACCTTAACCGCAGTGTTAGAGAGTAATCCCGACTCTGCCGTTGCAGAATGAATTCCTTGCGGATCATTAATTGTAACACTCGGAATAAACAACACATTATCTTTAGACAATCTTAGCTTTTGATCGGTTTTATCCCATGCAATCAATCTATCACCGTTTTCCAACACGGTAACTTCTTCAGCTGCAAATATTGTATTTATTGGTAGATTTGCACTTGAAAAAATGAGTAAAGCTGAAACAATAAATACTTTTCCAATGTTCATTATTAAATTTTCAAATTTCTTACTTCTATTTGTTTTTACTCGGTTCATATTTTCCTCTTCATCTACATTATCTTCTTAGATAACGAAATATACTGTTCATGTCTCACTGTAAGAGAAACACAAAAAAAACTTAACGCACGATATTTTACTATCGTATTAAGTTACTTTGGTATTGATTGTGTGTATTCCTGTATAAAAAGGAAACAAAAAAAGAATATTATACAGCACCATATATGAACTCCCCCTCCCATATAT
>NZ_WTSY02000080.1 GCF_009828775.2 Erysipelothrix aquatica
AATATCTTGATGACATTGCCTTTAAAATCAACTCAATGCCTCGCAAAATGTTTGACTTTAAAACTGCTTATGAGATAGAATTTTTAAAAATGAATAGTGGTGCGGTTGAGATTTGATAAAAGAAAAGCTCTCACAATGAATTGTGAGAGCTTTTGTTATTATAACGGTCTTACGTTACTTGCTTGAGGACCACGTTGTCCTTCAACGATGTCAAAGCTAACTGCTTGTCCTTCGTTTAAAGTTTTGTAGCCTGTTGATTCGATAGCTGAGAAGTGTACGAACACGTCTTGGTTATCTGTATCATTTGTAATGAAACCGAAACCTTTTTCAGCATTAAAGAATTTAACTTTACCTGTTTCCATATATAGTGCCTCCTGTCTAGAATAAGGTTTAAACAGTTTAATAATAGACATTATATAAACGTTGAGTTCTTATTTCTAGTATAATCATAGGATAATACCTATGGTTTGTCAAATGATTTTCCGGTAGGTGACAAGACATAATTTACGAATACATCGTATGTTCGAACTGAGGCAAGGAAACGTTCAAAATATATCAATCTTCACAACTAAAATGTAGAATATTGAGAAATTTTTGGCTGCTATAGAAGTTGGAATTTACTCTTCAAAGCGTTTGTAGTGTTTCAATTTCATCTGTAGACGAATTGCTGAAATAATGTAGTGGATTGCGAAGATAAGACAACTCCAAAAGATGAATGTTGTAAATACAGTATAAAAGTCTGGGAATAGGTGACCGAGTAAATAAAGGCCACCAATTAACAATAATAGTGTCAATTTAGCGTGTTTATTCATACAAAGTACCTTCCTACTATAATGGTATCATCATTTATTGGATTTTTTTATACAACCTAAACACCAAAAGGCACAAGTTAGCCATTTATGCCCAGAGATAGCAAATTAGTCTATAAAGTCGTCAACCTAACCGCATTTATCAAAATAGAAGGAGGATACTGCTATAATGCAGGCAGATGGGTTTACTAACATAGGAGAGGGAATAGAATGGTAAAAAAAATAATATCAAACTATCGTGACAGTATTATCATTGCTTTTGATATTTCATTCTTTTATATAGTTTTGAGTAGCATTAAGAACGGGGTCTCTGTTTCGGTAATTATAATGCTTGTCTTAAGATCTGGATATATAATTTTAAGAAACTATACATTAAAAAATGACGGCGACACAAACGCGTCAAGAAAGACTTTTGTTACTGCACTTGCAATTGCACTTGATCAAGTCTTGTTTTATTTCATCTTGGCCGCAGTTTTTAACTTTGAAATTAAGATGGTAACCTTTTTTATGTTCTTAAGAGCATGTACTGAAATCCTTTTGTTTTCGAAGGGGACGATGAATGCTAAGGATTTTAGAGGAAACACTTGGTTTCGAAATATCGTATTAATACTTCTGGATAGTATTATATTTTTTGTGGTGTTGTACCAGATTTATGATGGGAACATGCTTTCTGTGGTTGGACTACTTATGATGCGCGAATTGGCCACTGCTTTCGTGGTCTTTGATACAATAAAAAACAGAGCACCTTGTGTGGGTTCTCTGTTTTGGCGATTTAATTATTTAGGGTTTATTAAAAATCTTACAAAACTACTATCGTGAACAAAATAAAAAAGAACCAATTTATTGGTTCTTTGTTTTAAAATTTATGGTGCGGATGAAGGGACTCGAACCCCCATGCACAAGGCGCTAGAT
>NZ_WTSY02000081.1 GCF_009828775.2 Erysipelothrix aquatica
ATAAAAGAGAGTACTCGAGCAGAGGATTTTATTAAGTATTTAGATGTTTTTGAAGAACTTGATAATTTAGGGGAAGTGTTTAATGGAAAGCATCCAAAAGTTGATACTGAACTAAAAAGAGAGATAGCAAACAAATTAAAAGAGGAAGGATACGTTAAAGATAGGGGTAAAGATAGGATAATGTTGAAATAGTTCTTAAAAGAATTTAATTGATAAAGTGAACTATATACTTCGATTCATCCAAGTAGTTTAAAACGCATAAACAGGAGGTTCCATTATAATGGAATCTCCCTACTTTATTCTTTGAGTTTTGATACATATTGAGTTATACGCGTTTAGAAACGGGTAGCTAAAATCACAGGCAAAAGACCTCGAAGATTATCGCCTTTGAATGCAATAGCATAGCGCTCCAACTTTGAGCCAACCACACAGCTACGAATCTGTACATAATAACCATCCATAATCACGCTCAGATAACGAAATCCTTTAGACGTTTTAATATAAGTAAAATCGCTGATCCACACTTTATTGGGTTCTGAAGGACGGAATTCTAGATCAAGAAATTAATACACTCTTCATCATTAGTATGTTGAGAAGGCTTGAATGCAGGTTTAACAGTCGACATACGAGGTAAAGGTATAGACTTTAAGAGTCTGTAAACTCGTCCAAGACTAATGGATATGCTATATTCAATAATAAGAAGAGGCTTGAGCTTTATTGCACCTAAACGCATATTGTATTATATATAAAGTTCTGAAAGACAAAACCTTATCTTCTGATTCTCGTTATCACGTTTTAAGATTCACGATTTATAAACTGTGGTAAGTAGATCGGTTAACATTCAGAGTTTTACGAAGATTTGAAGTTTTGTGTCTCGAATTAAGGAATTCGATCGCTTTTAGTCGTTGATTGAGCGAGTGCGAATAGGGCAATTGCTTTTTTTAGATGAGGTTCTCTTCTTTGAGTAATGCAACTTGTTTTTGGTGTTCTCTAACTTGCTTAGTGGTAGGAATCTCTCCATTATCTGTTTCGGCTTGTGAATAGAGTTTAATCCATTTATGACGTGTGGAGGGAGCAATACCATAATCTTCGGAGGGGCAAAGCTGAGTTTGGCCGTCATGATAAAGAGCAACAATTGATTTCTTAAGATCTTTAGAATATCGTGTTCTTTTGTTTGACATAAATAGGTTTTCCTTTCCTTTCTTAAAGTGTATGTTTATTCCTATTTACTGTCTATATTTACAGTATAGTACTGGAATGTACCTTAACCATTTTTGAAATAGATACTTGAAGTTCATTTTTAGACATTATGATGAAGTGTATTAAAGAGACATACAAATGAGAATTCCAAACTAGTTATACACGCAGGGATTCAACAAAGAACTTGCAAGGCTGCTTGCAATGTGATATGATAAATTCACAGATAACCTATTGGAGTCATTATGAATAGAAAACTCAGTCAGTGTTCGACATAAAAGTTCGACCTGTGAGGGGTATTCTAGCCAATATAAAAATTAGAGCGAGTTCGGTTAACGAACTCGCTTTTCAGGCTCTTTATAATCTAGTGTTGGTGAGATAGTCCGACATATTTAGAGTCAGTACCATCGTCATAGAAATATGATGATGGTTTTTTTATTTCTAAGTGTATCATTGTGTTTGATATTAGTAAAATTC
>NZ_WTSY02000082.1 GCF_009828775.2 Erysipelothrix aquatica
GCATAAAAGTGCTTTATTATTAATTCAATATCAGTAACTACATTTAGAGCTTATCAGGTTCACTTGTCCCATATCATTTGAGCAATAAAAAAGCCCTGGATAAATTTCCAGGGCTTCTTACTTACTAATGAATTTTGAAATAGTTTTATTATTACTGCCTTCTTCAAGAATATTGAATTCCTTAGATCCTATATGTTCTGCACTTTTCTTTCGACCAGTGTTTTCTTGAATACTTCTCTTTTTCCACTCAAGTTGAATATTGAAATACTGTGCAGGTCGTTTAGAAACAGGTTTGGTTTTCCAGACTGGTTCCTCATAGAATGAGTATAAATTAAAGGGTGGTAACTTTGAAATAAAAGGGTTCCACTCAATAGTATTAACAAGTGAACGACCTTTCTCAAATGATTTAAGTCGCTCTGCTGTAACAACAGGACGTTCAATAAAGTCTTTTTTCTTTTTACTATACACCAGCTCATCTCCTGATAGCTCACTAAATCGCTTTCTCATTGATTCAGTTTGAGAACCCAAATAAATTACATTCGTTGAGTTACCTTCAATGATTTTCGCAATTTGAGGCTCATACTTATCCTCAAGTTGCTCGAAGGACTGAATGAATGCATTGATTCTAACACCACGAGAACGCGCTGCACCATATAATGCTTCGATATCCATGATCTCAGGTAATAGACCTATTTCATCAATAATTCAGTTCATTGGAATATCAAGACGTTGCTCTGCTGGATTATCTCGTGTATCTTTGATAGCAACTTCATACAGTTATTTTAGAAATAACGTTACTAACGGATAGTACGTTGAACGTTCATCATGTGTCTTCAGGAATATTGCAGTCTTATCTTTGAAAATTTGCTCCATATCAAAAGTAGTATTTGATGTCATATTCATGATATTGTCATTAGCCGTCAATAGCGATACTTTATTCATAAATACAGACTTCAGTGATGGCTTGACGTTACCTTCCGCATTGAGATAAGTAGCAAGTTTTCTTACGAACTCAGAATCAACGTCACGATACTTATTGAGGTATTTCTTGAGTAACGGCATTCCTGATGAATCGGCGTCATCTCCCAGTTCTATGAGATATCGCGCTGTCTTAGCATTGACATGTTCATCAATACCCTCTTCCATCGCAAAAAGCGCACCACCTGCAAACATATCACCTGCACCCATAGGCCAAAATGGGTCTTTTGCATCTTCTTCCAAGGTTAATGCATGCGATACTGCCATCACAAGCTCAACAGCATCACTAACATTGGAATATTTGTAACCTTGTTTATACTTTTCTGCTTCAGGTATACGAACCATTCGCATTCCTCCAGGGACAATTTGATTTCCTTTTACTGATTCCGGATGTAAGATATTTTTTTGGTAAAAACTCTCTTCAGTATTCATTTTTTTTCGACAGTTACAATTTCCCATTTTCCATTTCTTTATCAATTGCTTTCTTCCATTCTTTGTATGCAACGTCTAAAGGGTTCCATACATCAGAACTATTTGGATCTACAAAATCAATCACAATAACTTTATATTCTGCAATTTCAAGAGATCTGCATCAATCTCTCGTTTCGGATCATGAACGACTTGGTACTATACTATAAATATGGACAGTAAAAAGGTAAAACATACAT
>NZ_WTSY02000083.1 GCF_009828775.2 Erysipelothrix aquatica
TCTTTAAATTTATGATAATAGGTACATTGAACAACTTTTGTTCCAACAATGCCATGAGAATATGTTGAGAAATTTCTTTCATCTGCTAAGATGTCATTGGTATTTATAGCATTATATGTTTCATATTTACGACACATTAAATATATTTGAAGTAGTTTTGAAATTGGTTTAGTTCCGCCACCACCAGAAGCACTTTGATTTCTTGTTCCTACAACACTTGATGAATTTGCACTACTGCTCATCAAATTCAAGGCAATGCTATCAAAATCAAATCCTGATTCACGATACTTTGTAGGATCAAAATTTCCATCAGCTGAACACAGGGTACTGCTGTGCTCTGCTTGACTTGAAAGTCTTCTAAAAAAAGCTCTATTTGAATCAGCAACATTTACAATTTTTAATTGCGCTTTACAATCAGCAGTTTTACAATAAAATGTTTTATCTTTATCAGCAATAGTTATTTCACTAGCTTTAACTAAATCTTTTTTCTGTTTATCTTGATATGCAAAATAGGGCATAGTATCATCTCCATTCTAATACAACATACATATATTGTAACATGCAAAATGAATCAATATTTATTTTTTGTCATTATTTGACTTTGAACTAGGATGTCCATTATTTAACGTCTTCTTAAGAATAATATTCTCAGCTTTAATGTACCAATCCACATCCGCTCCCATATAGGTTGCTGTCGCTACTGTATCTGCTACTGGATTGACTAGTTCTACTTCTGCATTGTAGTCAAAATCCTTTGTTCCAGCAGAAACAGGGATACTGACTTGAATCATACGACCTTGTCCTTTGGATTTTAGGTCATAGGTTCTTTCTTTAATCTGTTCAGTTACATTTCCTTCTTCATCTGTAATTTTTACTTCTCGACGTAATGCCGAGAACTTTAGAGTTCCAAATGTTTTATTCTTTTCAATCACAATTCCTTGAGCCAATCTCATATAGGTTCACCTATTCCTTTCTTAAGCTTTTACCATATCATCTGCGTGTAAGATGTAATTGGTAAAGCCGCGAGTGCCAATTTTGTAACCTTCTGCTGTGATACGTGGGTTGACTAATTTTACTTTATCTTCCACTTCAAAGTGTTTTTCTCCAGCTTCTGTAGGCAAAATAACAAAGATATCATCCGCTCGCTGAACGTCTGAATATAAATTATAACTACGGGATAAAATCGTCGGCTTTCCGTTAATCCGGCGTTGTTCTATTTTTCCTTCACCTGCAAATTCTAATGTTCCAAATGTTTGTTCCATTTCTGGAACGACAAATTTTAATTCCATATTTTTTACCTCTTTCTGTTTAGTTTTCATAAATATCAAACTGTATAAAGATTATTCTCTTTTGTGGGAAAACCGATAAAGCACATAAATAACACAGTCTTTCGAATATATTTCAGTTATTTCCTAAAAAAAATCGTAATCACCCCATTCCCGTTTAGCCAAATAAAAAGAGACGTTTCTATCATAGAAACGTCTACTACTGGCTAAATATATTGATTAAAAAAAGCTGTTAAAAAATCTGCTTCATACCTCTCAGTAACTTCCTTGGAAACAATTATTGTAAGTTTGTCTAAAGATCTAGTCAAAGCTACATAT
>NZ_WTSY02000084.1 GCF_009828775.2 Erysipelothrix aquatica
ATTAATAGTTGAATCCTTTGTTACGTTAGAGTTGAACTTAATCTGATGCAGTTGTTAATTTCAACTGCATTAATTAGACAAAAAAACTGATAGTTTACTACAAACGTTTAACGAATTAATTTTTGACTAGGGAAAGTTCGTCACATATTGTTTATCATTCTAACTTATTGAATAGTTAGGTTAAGCAATTTCATAATTCTCTATCGACCCATGGAACCATCTTAGATGCAAATATACATTTTATGCAGTGTTATACTGTGTAGGTACGCCTAATTACTCTCGCCGATGATAACTACTACTACATTTTGGTTCCTCGTTTTCTTGTTGTAGTTGAAACAGTGTCAATTGTATACGATTTACTAGACTTCACCACTTTCTTATCTTCTTCATGAATACTTATATAATCCTAAACTAATCATTACTATTCCGCCCACAAGTTTACTATTACCTAAATCGTTTGCAGGAAGTTCCTTATCTTTTTATCAAGACCATTTGTATTTTCTTGATCAAATTCGAATACTTCTACCATTATTTGCAATTTCATCAGGTTTCTTTATGACAATTCCACCTATTACTCCATCTCCAGGTCATTCTTTATTTTATATTACAATATTAATGCCTTTATCCACGATAAACGTCTTGTGGTCTCAGCTACCGGTGCTTCTGGGCACTTATTATATTGCGGTTTCATGATGCTAAATATTTTACGTCATCTTTATTGACAGTCATCCAAATCCAAGAACGATAATCTTTCTAACAGTGATTACATACCAAGTGAGGGTTAATGTTAAAAAGATGCAGGTTGAACTGCACCTTTTCATTTAGGCTTCTTTATTATATTTATTGACTCTCTCTCTTTTTCCGTTTGCTATAAGCTAATACTCCAAGCCCAGATATCATCAATAAACCTGATAAGTACATTCCAATACCATCTCCTACACCCGTTTCTGGAAGTTTTTGTATTTTCAATACTTCATTAATAGCTTTTACTGCGATATTATAATTATCTTTAACTTCGTTTAAGTTGGCGCTGCTGCCTATTGCCGTTAAGCCTCCTTCAAGAATACCTTCTACTTCTTTAATTGCATTCTCTTTTTGACTTTGAGTTAAGTCACTTGCTTTGATTGTTTCTATTGCTTTCGTTGCCACTTCTTTTAAACGAACACTTGCTTCATTCTTTGCATCTTGAAGTCTTGCTTCAGCAACAATTTTGTCAATTGCTTGCCCGCTGGCATCTATCACGGTATTTGGTATATTTCCTTTTTCAATTAATTGAAGTCCATTGGATAGCTCTTGATCAATTGAGTGCTTTGCTGTCTCTTTTTGATTCGGTGTTAGATGGTTCATATTATCTACGAGTTCTTTTGCTTTTTCAGCTTTATCTTCAAGGTCTTTTATCACTTGATTTTTATGATTGTCTTTTTGAGTTTTAATAACAACGTCATCAATCGCTTTTTTCCCATCTTCTACGATTGTTTGGATTGCATCTACTGTTGTTGCAGTATCAATCGCTTCTTTTGAATCTTCTACAATTTGATTAATTTCTGCCTTTGCTGCTTCTTTTTGCTCTGGTGTTATACTATCCATTGCATCAATAGC
>NZ_WTSY02000085.1 GCF_009828775.2 Erysipelothrix aquatica
GATAAAATACCTGAATGGCTTCACTTTCTTTTGAACTTTTACGCAAACATTCAATTAGGTAGGAAGTAAAAAAGGTGTTGATTGAAGTTAAGTTGACTAATCTTTAAGGAAGCAACACAAATTTCTCATAGTTGGAACAAAATAGTAATAATCGAATATATTATTATAAACAGTTACTTATGATTTTCAATACGTTTATACTTCTCATTAATTCTTTGGAATTCTTTCTTTGACGACTCTAGGCTCCCAAAAGGCATCTGGTCCCGCTGCTCAAAATGTTTTACTTGGTAAGATACACAGGCGACTAAATCTTCTATCAACTCAACGTAACCGTATAATGCGAATGCAATTTGTAAATCAATTTGTAGTTCAAGGAGTTTTTTATAAGAAGAGACATCAGAATCTACGTACTCTAATGGGTTAAAATCTAATTTATTAAATTGAAATGTTTTTGCATAATGTGCTCTAAGTTGATCAATATGTGATAGTAATGATTTTCGCTTGTTGGCTCCAATTCTATAGTCATCGATATTATCAAGGATTCGTTGTAAATAGGTACAAATACTAGATAGATTTACACCCCAAAATCCAAGATTAACATTCGCATCAGATTCAGCGTATGTCGTTGAGTATATAAAGGAATATTCTATTAGAGTTTGTAGAGTAGTCAAGTATAATGCCTGAACCGCTAGTTATCGATTGTTCAATTTCTTTTTCACTTAAATCAATAATTGCTGCGCAGCTTACTTTTGCGTTATTATTATTTTCGAAGTGACTGATGAACTTATTCAAAAGTTCTGAATAATGCCAAGGGTTTGAACTCAAATATTGGGTGTAGTCCATGATAAAGAGGGTGTTACTATCCATTATTGTTTGATAATCATCCATTCTATTCCGCATAGAATTTAACACGCTAATAGAAGTCTCAAGTTCTGCCTTTATTGTGGCTATTTCTTCATCGTTCTTCTTAACTAGTCTTTCTTCAAGCACCCTAAAATCCTCTTTTCCGATATACATATTGAGAAATGCAATGACTGTAAATAGACTAATAACGCCACCAGCTATTACTAACCAAGTGTCTAATTCTCCAGTAGTGACGACTCTATTCTCTCTATTAACGGTCACCAACACAACAACTAGGAAAATCAAAGTAAATATTGTAATTGTCCAATACAATTTATTTTCAATTTTATTTTTTCGTAGATTCTTCACATTAATATTCTCCTTTTAAAATATAGTATCACAAATATTCTATATTATTTTCTTTTTATGCGATTTCGTAGAAGTTTAGTTATACATAATTGAGGAGGTAGGTAGATTTAGAATGGGATCAAAGTACTCTCCTTTATTTTGAAAAGTGTGTGAGTAGTCTGGAGTGTGAAAATAACCCATGAGATTGCCTGTGGGTTACTGGTTGACTATATATTTAACTCTTAACTAAAATAATATTGTTAGATCACGTTTTGATTTGTTTCACTTTCTCAGAAATGCTACTCTGGAG
>NZ_WTSY02000086.1 GCF_009828775.2 Erysipelothrix aquatica
AGAATTTTACTAATATCAAACACAATGATACACTTAGAAATAAAAAAACCATCATCATATTTCTATGACGATGGTACTGACTCTAAATATGTCGGACTATCTCACCAACACTAGATTATAAAGAGCCGATAAAAAACGATAATAAGAATGGAGTATTGTTACTCCTACTTATTATCGTTTTGCATTACGATTTGCATACAATACTAAGGTCAATTTTTTAAGTGTTATGCATTTCAGTCTTTACTTAAATAGTCTACCACAGACTTTAACAGACCAATATCAGCTGGAACCCATTCTACAGAGTCCAATTGTTGATAATGAATCCACAAGAGTTCGGAGTGGACATGCTTAATTATATTTTCGGTGTCAGCTGTACAGCTGTAGAGATGCATGACTAGTGAAAAACTTGGGTAGTCATAAAAAGTTGTGTCTATGTAGTTAAGATCTGAAATCATCAGATTCAGTTCTTCGTCAATTTCTCTTTTCAACGCAATTTCCTGACTCTCACCCATTTCAATTTTTCCACCTGGGAATTCCCAAAGGCCTTCAAATTCACCTGATCCTCGTTTTGCAATTAAAATATGATCATCTTTTACGATCGCTGCCGCAACAACCTCAACAGATTTCATTTGCGTAACCGCACTTTTTCTAAAAGTTTAGCCCTATCTACAGAGTCCTCTAAGACATGGATCTTCTCATGGCAGTTAGGACAAACTGCAATACAGTTTTCAATTACATCTAAACCCCCGTTCGAGAGATACTCAATATGATGTGAATGGAGGTATGGATGACCATTCTTATCATTAAACGGTGCAAAATTATCACACAGCCCACATACACCCTTTGAAATCCGCTTAACATACTCTGAAATTGCGGGATCTCGGTTAAAACGATTCGTCGAAACTCGAGTTACCTTCGGTAGTATATTTTCCTGACCAAATTCTTGACGATTTAACTCATCAGCCTTGATTGCCTCTAACCATAATTTTTCAGTCTCTAATTTCTTTAACTTACTTATAATTTTATTATCATTTTCTATAATTTTGGTAGCATGAATTTCTGGTAAATCATTCTGAACTTTCAATGGAAATTTAATTACGGTTCGTAAATTTCCGTCATTGTCACGTTCTTTAATTGTGTATGGTGGTTTTGACAGTTTTACCCGTCCTAAATATATGTACTCTTTAGGAACGAAGACCTCAAACAAATATAATTTAATATCAGTATTGTTTGAATCATTTAAAGTTTTATTCTGCATAAACTGAATACTCTGATCACCAGACATCCCCATCCCAGTGTAGTGAAGTTCATCCCCAATCCACTTATCCTCATAAGGATTAAGATCTCTTTTCTGAACACGGTTAGAGATTAGTACAAGTGAGTTTGTTGTATTACTCTTTCTCATTCCCCCTTGTCCGGAAATCTTAAAGATTTCCATTAATTGGGCATTGTTGTATGTATTTCCAACAATAAGAGTTTCCATATGATATCCCCCTATC
>NZ_WTSY02000087.1 GCF_009828775.2 Erysipelothrix aquatica
GGTTCTACATATTCTAGTGTTGGTGAGAAATCATCAACACTTTTTAATGCTTAATTTCGAACATAATAAAAGACATAGATGACAAACACGATATACTTAGGTTACTACACTCCAAGAAAGGTGCTAGAATCTATGTCCATCTCTAATTCTATACGACTTACACTTAATATAAAAGACCCAAATATAACTTTTGACACCAATTGTATTCATGAACTTCAAATAAAGGGTGTCCTCTCCCTTGTATATAGCGCAAAACTTTCACCTCCAACTCCAAACGCTTGTCCGCACTGTGGTGTTGTCAATCAAGACTTCTCAATCATCAAAAATGGATCAAAGTTTGTCACTGTTAAAATGCCACGAGTATCCAATCGGAGAACGTTTTTGCGCCTCAAAAAGCAACGTTACCTCTGTAAGCACTGTAATCATTCTTTTTCAGCTCAAACTCCACTTACTGAATATCGACATTCTATATCTAAGAATACCTATATGGCATCACTTTTAGATGCCAAGAATAAAATATCTATTAAAGATATATCCAGACGGCATGACATTTCTCACGGAACTTTAAATCATTGGATTCATCAATTGAACCAACACTTCAAGGTGAACCATAAGACTTTACCGAAACATCTCTCTTTTGATGAATTTTCATCCGTTAAGTCCGTTCATCATAAGATGTCCTTCATTTACATGGATGCATCCAATGGAAACGTATTAGATATCCTTCAAGACAGACGCTTAAGCTTCCTCAAGAGTTACTTCTTTCGATTCCCACTTGAGGTTAGAGAGCAGGTGGAAACAGTTTGCATCGATATGTACGAGCCCTACATCCAACTCATTCGGTCCTGTTTCCCCAACGCAAAAATCATTACAGATCGTTTCCATATCGTGCAGCATATTAATAGGGCTTTAAATTACACTCGAATACACGTCATGAAACACAATCCGAAATATTATGCCCGCCTTAAGCGATACTGGAAACTCATTCTCAAAGACGCTTCGAGTTTGGATCATCATCACTATCGGAAATTTACGGGATACAAGTACCTCATGACAGAATCACAAGTTATTGACGATTTATTAAGACTATCCCAGGAATTTGAAAGCACATACTGGCTTTGCCAACATTTAAAACAAGCTATTAAACATAAGAACACGACGTTATTATCAGATTTGATGAACCGACCAAATTCTCATGTCGCCGAATCAATGAAAGGTGTCTTAAAGACTTTTAAAAAACAAGAGAACTATATTATAAATGCATTAACATATCCATACTCAAACGGGAAACTAGAAGGAACGAACAATCTTATTAAAGTTATAAAACGCATCGCTTTTGGTTACCGAGATTTCCATAATTTCAGATCTAGAATTTTACTAATATCAAACACAATGATACACTTAGAAATAAAAAAACCATCATCATATTTCTATGACGATGGTACTGACTCTAAATATGTCGGACTATCTCACCAACACTAGATTATAAAGAGCC
>NZ_WTSY02000088.1 GCF_009828775.2 Erysipelothrix aquatica
AAATATTCAATTACTATAAGTATTCAATTTATCAAAAGTTTCTGCTAGCGATAACATATTAATTTGGCAATCACAAATTTCCAAAGTATTATTTCTATTCTTAAAAAGAATAAATGAATAATCATGATCGATAAAATCCTCGGCACATATAGCATACAATCCATCACTATTTAAAACTTTTATCCAAGCAATTTCTTTGTAAAGTCCTGAACTAGTAAATGAAAACTTATAGAAATCAGACTTCATCATAAATTCTAGATTTTCATATTTACCAATATCAACAGGAAGCGGGAAACTACTGGTCAATGATGAAAAAAAATGTGGGCGGGAAAGATCCATTGATGTAACTGTTTGTCCATTGGCTACTCTATGTTGTACTGCGTCAAGAAATAATGAATCATTTACTGGATACAATGCATTTGGATTATGAAAGACGTTTAATTCATCGCACCATTGTTCAATAAATCCAACACTACAGTACTTTTGAAAGTCCAGATTTATTTTTTTAGGTATTGAGACATTAGGGGCTGGATTATATATATCACCAGTTCTACTAAAAGAAAGTGGTTCTATTAATTTGTACCCAATCTGATATGACATTCTTCTAAATTTTGCTATTGTTCCTGCGTTAGTATAAATAACAGCACTTATGTTTTTTGATTCATCAAGATTAAAGAATCCACTTTCTATTATTTTGCTTTGAAATTCATGATTTTGGATATCATCAACACTAATCACCAACTGATTACTTTCATCATAACTTGCTGATTCGCTTCGTCCATACAAGTAGTTTGCTATGGGCGTTGGCGAAAAGAATACACTATCATCAAAGAAATTCTGAATTAATAAAACGATTGGTTTTCCTTTACAATGATCTAATTTCCAATATTCCTTTTTCAATTTAGATGTAAGTGCACTTCCCACTCTAATTTGAACATAATTGTGTTTATATTCCTCTTGTTCTTTAAGATCTAAGTCTATATAATCCTCTACTTGTATTGATCCTTTATTGGCTGTTGTAACTTCAATACAGAGTTCTACACCGTTTTTATTCACCACAAAATCCGGAACACTGTGTCCATTATTAAACTCGAAATTCAGTTCTTTTAATGCTTGAAAAGCATACATTTCGGTGAGCCTCTGATTAAAACCGGTGGTTTTAAATTGTTCTATAAAATTTCCATCTTTATCTCCCATCTCATTAAATGTTTCTTCTATTAATCGTCTTACACCTGCATTGTAAACGTCAGATTTTATTGATTCGAATTCAATTGAATTTTTTTCTCCTTCATTGATATCAAATATCATGATTATATTGTCCTTTCAAATTTTCATATACTTCATTAGTCATCAATCGTACAATATACTTTTACGTATTTCCGCATTGTAAAAAAAATACTCTCTCTATAGGTTGATCAAGAATATACGGACGACGAAGTAAAATATTG
>NZ_WTSY02000089.1 GCF_009828775.2 Erysipelothrix aquatica
GTTGGGGATTTGCATCCCCTTACCTGAATCCAAATTATAGATTGGACTCAATTTCTATGTTATTACACGATATACTCATAACAGATTTAGGGTGGTTTTATGTACTAACAATGTTCGGAATAGTATTAGTATGTATATATATTATATTCAGTCCCATTGGTAATACTATTATCGGGGGTAAGGACGCAACACCTGAACATTCTACATTTTCATGGATAACTATGTTATTTAGTGCAGGAATGGGAATCGGATTAGTCTTCTGGGGTGTCGCTGAACCAGTTGAACACTATAGTGAACTACAACAATTTGGATCTATATCTTCTAATGACCATGTCACGCCATTAGTGAATTCCTTTGTTCACTGGGCGA
Source organism: Erysipelothrix aquatica (assembly GCF_009828775.2). Taxonomy (GTDB): domain Bacteria; phylum Bacillota_I; class Bacilli_A; order Erysipelotrichales; family Erysipelotrichaceae; genus Erysipelothrix; species Erysipelothrix aquatica. The sequence goes on from NZ_WTSY02000089.1 coordinate 370, forward strand.
TTCAGCCTTGGGCATTATATGCGATTATGGCTTTAATAATTGCATATTTCCTTTTCAATAAAGAGAAGAAAGGTCTGCTTAGTGAAACACTGGGCTTTAAAAATACAAGGGTAGGTTATGGACTTAAGCATGTAATTGATATTTTAGTCATAATATCAACAATATTTGGCGTTTCTACTTCGCTTGGATTAGGTTCTAAGCAAATTGGTAGCGGCATTTCATTCCTTAACCCGGCATTTGAAAATTCATTCAATTTACAGGTCTTAATCGTAATAGTAATTTCAATTATCGTTATTTACTCTTCAATCTCCGGTCTGCATCGTGGTATGAAGACACTTTCAAATTTAGCAATATTAGGGTCAATACTTTTGGTATTACTTATGTTTGTAATGGGGCCCACAATCAAAATTATCGAAGTCACAATTGAATCAGTTGGAGTATATTTAAATAATTTCATTACACTAAGTCTGGATCTCGGAACAAGTAATCCCGAAAAAAGGATATGGATTGAATCGTGGAAAATTTTCTATTGGGCTTGGTGGATTTCTTGGGCTCCATATGTATCAACCTTTATTGCTAGAATTTCAAAAGGTCGTAGTTTCAAAGAATTCTTAATAGGGGTAATTGGTGTTCCTTCATTGTTTGCGGTGATTTGGTTTGGGGTTTTTGGTGGGACAGCGTTAGCTGGATCAAGCGACATCACTCTTCACATCATTGATGCAATAGCATCTAATGGACCCGAATATGCCTTCTACTCCTTGTTTACCCTATTTCCTAAAATCACCTTAATATTAAGTTGTTTAGGAATTATTGTTATTAGTGTATTTTTCATTACTTCTGCAAATTCCGCAACTTACGTTGTTGCAATGTTTACCGAAGATGGGAATATAAACCCAAGTACAAGAAGTAAAATAATTTGGGGCATACTAATTGCTCTAGTTTCACTTACTTTGCTCTTCACTGGAAATTTGGGAATTATCCAATCTGTTGCAGTACTTACTTCACTCCCTGTGCTAATA
>NZ_WTSY02000090.1 GCF_009828775.2 Erysipelothrix aquatica
TCTTTGTACAATAATCTCATTATTTCCATTTTAGAAATCCCCCTGATCTAATATGTAAATATACTGAGCTAGTAGTAATCAGGAAAAGAAAAGTCAACGAAATCCCACTTCCAAGTAAGATAATCGTTGGTATTTCGGGACCATTAATGATATTAAATAGTATTGATATTGCAATAAAAGTAGAAACTAAAACTGCAATGATTTCAATTGGTAAAAGCAACTTTAGGTACATAACTGCAATATCATCATCACTTCCCCCGTACAACTTGTTAATCGTTATTTTTCTCTTATCTAAAGCCAAGTTATGATTTACCAACATATAAAAAATAAGCATGATAATAATATATGAAACAATCATTAGATTTGTTGCAGCATTACTTGCTATGACTTCTAACAATGATCGATTCACTTGCACATTAAAAATTTGATAATCATTAGACGAGAAAACATTATCTATCTGGCTCAAACAATCTGTACAGTCAGTTTCGATATAGTATTCACCTTCAACTGTGTCCCCAAAATACTGATAATTTGCTATATAATCAAAATATCGTTTATCAGTTTTTTGAAACTTTCCTGTGACTCGATCTTCATTGATACCATATATATCAAGATTATTTGAATAGAAAGAATTGTCAGCAACGAGAAAAAATTCTCCGTTGATTGTTGATATATCCTCAAACAAAGATGATGAATCTCTATTTATAAGTAATACTTCAATTCCGTTTGAGTCATATGGAACGTAAACTATTGTCGTTTTAGTCAAGCCAAAAAGATCATTAAGATTCCTATAAGTTTTTTCCCTACCATCACTCACTGTCGGTGAAATAGAAGTTACATTCACTTTTTTCACGTTTTCAGTTAGACCAAATTGATTGACACTATTATGTCGGTAAGAAACAAAAATGAAAACAACAATTATAAATGTAACTAACGAGAATAGTAATGATAAAATAAATGTTTTGAGCCTCATGTATGTCTCCTTGATTGAAGAGGATAGATTACACAAAACACATATTTTAAATTATATTAGCATAAGATTAGATATACATAATCATACTATTAGGAAATACCTGTTGACCTAAAATCAAATCCATACCTAAATTGTGTGCTAGGTGCCCACGGATTCAAACTATCCCAGTATCTATATGATTTTGAGTGTATACCACCACCATTATATGTGTCGGTATACATCTTGTAGGTATCATGAGTTCCTTCTGAACCTTCAAAAAACCTTATCCAACCGTTACTATATTCGGCATGAGCACTATATAAGTAACCAGGTGCTACCTGGATATAACCATCATAGTATAAACC
>NZ_WTSY02000091.1 GCF_009828775.2 Erysipelothrix aquatica
GATTTAATATATATCGTAAACGATTAAAATAATTATGAAATTCTTCTTAGTTTAGTATCAATCCATAAATATACTGAAATTAAAACAATCACGATCAATCAAGGAGGATTGGGATGGATCATAAAAAATTTGTAAGTTTAACACCGGAAGTTCTGAATAAGAACGAAAAGGTATATAACGACGCGTTAGATGAGGCTTTTGGAAATGAAAACATTAAAAATATCGCTATTACCGGAATATATGGTTCAGGTAAAAGTTCAGTTTGGGAAACTTATAGGCAAAAAAAGAAATTTGAGAACGTAATTTCGATTTCATTGGGGAAGTACGATGATTCTTTTTACGAAAATAACGTAAAAAAAAATGATTCTGACGAGGATGAGATTGATACCAAAGTTTCAGAAAACCTGAATTTAGAAAACAATATAGAGCGACAACTGATTAATCAAATTGTTGCGCAAGTAGATAACAAGAAAATCCCATTAAGTAAATATCGTTATTTAGAAAATAAAAGCAGTATGCAAAGCATATTTGATGTTGTACTTATATTTGCCTTTTTATTATCCTTACTTTTTTGGAATTATCGAAATAGAATAATACCTTTCTTTGGGAATTATGTCGCACTCTTTCTATTTTTGATACTAATAATGTTCCTTTTCCCTATTGCATGTTTTCTATTCGGAATTATTAAAAGTCGAAGGATGCCTTTTGCAAAGATTAAGTTTGGGAGCGCAGAGGCAAGCTTTAATGAAGAGTTGAATAAAGATGAGACCGTGCTTGATCGGGATATTAGAGAGTTAGTTTATATTCTATACAATTCTAATAGCGATGTAGTTGTTTTTGAAGATTTAGATCGGTATAACCACTTAGATATTTATAAAAAACTTAGGGAATTGAATTATCTTCTTAATTCATTTATTTCATCAAATAAGGATGAACCTAGGAAGAAAAAAACTAATGAAGATAATAGAGTAGTAAGATTCGTATACTTACTCAAAGATGGTCTGTTCTACTCAAAAAACAGAACAAAATTTTTTGATTTTATTGTACCAATAATTCCTGTAGTGAATTCAAAGAACTCTGAAGATAAGCTTTTAGAGTTGTTCAATGAAAACGAAAATGCGCCTTCTAAT
>NZ_WTSY02000092.1 GCF_009828775.2 Erysipelothrix aquatica
CCACCGCTCCATTGAAAAACTTCAAGTAGCTCTGCAGCTTCTAAAGAAATTGATAATGCAAGGTCTTTTGGATTATGGAACTGCTGCCAATTTCTATCATCTCGGAACTTGATAATCATATCAACGATTTCACTATACATACTTACACCTCTATTTTATGTCTATCAACATTTGCTTTAAAATACTTACTGCTTTGTTCATTATAATATTTACATCTTTTTCCGATAATTGGATCGACATACTGTGATATTTTCTGAGTAATTGGTCTATCCCTGTTTAAAGAAATATTTCCGCTTCCATCTACAAATATGTATCCTTTTTCATAAAGGTCGTCACATCCTAACTTGCACATCGGCATTACAATATTTTTATAATCTAGCTTCTCATCATTAGAGCAGTAACTTCTTTTTTTTATATGTGCAGTAATGAGCATATCTATCGGGAATTTTTCGCCGCATATCCCGCATTCAAAATATTTATCGTTCCCAAATAAGTAATTACGTAAAAAAGATTGTTCTTTCCTCCTTCGCGCCATATATTCTGTATCAAGTTTATCGGCATTTTCCAAATTACTTAATGTGTTCTTATAATCATCAATCGAAACAGGCTCGTTGAGACTGTAATTATACAACTCTAGTACTTCAAATAACTTGTTGCTCTTTATTTCATCCAAAACTTGCAGTCCTTGTATTACATAATTATCTTTATATCCGAGAATTTTGTTTAATCTATCGTAAGAAACATCAATCATTTCTATATCTGTAACTAAGTATATATTTTCCCATGTATTGTTATTTTCATCTACTCCCCAAAGGTTCTTAGCGAGATCATAATTGTTAAACTTCATTGTTGTTACTGCTTTAGCAAAGATGCCGCCAGTTTTCGAAAAAGTGTTACATCTCCCTTTGTAATTTTTTCCCATTTCTTCTTATTTACATTGTTTTTTCCATTAGTTACTCCCCAAATGTAAATATTGCTATTAATG
>NZ_WTSY02000093.1 GCF_009828775.2 Erysipelothrix aquatica
AACTTCGTCTATAGTTTCACTATCAATTGGCGGAAGTGTTGTAGACAACTGTTCACAGTGATACCTCCAGTCAATCATATTTCTGTTGACTCTCATTCCAAGTAATCCAACGCTTTCAATCAATACTTGATGATTTTTTTCCTCATAGGCTATTGGAACTAACCCCAACAGACCCCATTCGACATCATTCTTATCAGTTAATATGTAACGAGTACGAACTTGATTTGTTGGCAATGATCTGGACAGATAATTCATAACTATATCATTATGGCTGTATCCAATAAATAAAACTGTATACTCGGTAAAAAGCTTGGCTAAAAATCTCGTAGCATACCCTTCTAACAGATACGCTTTGCCAAAATCCGAATCAGTAAGAATCATGTTTTTAGGTTCACATTGGTTCCCATGTAAATGAACAATCCCTTGAAAATCATTACCAAGAGGAAGAGCAGGTGAATTGTAGATTATAACACTTAGCTCATCACCAAATGCTTTTTCAATTGATAAATCATAATTAGTTGTTACAATTCTTGTTGCACTTTCATTTTTAAACAATTTCACAATATTTCTATGTAACTCATTTGGTTGGGCATCCCTCTCCTTGAAAAAATTAGACGCAATTTCTCTAACATTTATATGTTCATGTTCTAATTTACCTAAAAAAGAATCAGGTTTATGTATTGATTTATCATATTTATAAGGCGAATTCCCAGAAATATAACTAGTTAATACATTAAAGTCTGGTAAGTTTGTAGGTGGGTTCATTGATACTCCAGCACCGATAAAAACAACTAGTTTATCTTCTTTAATAG
>NZ_WTSY02000094.1 GCF_009828775.2 Erysipelothrix aquatica
GTATATTGCAATAAAAGAAATTAAGAAAGAGAAAGTTCGCTTTGGAATGATTATTTCTGTAATAGTCTTAATATCGTTCCTTGTATTCTTTTTGTCCAGTTTAGCGTATGGACTATCGCAGTTAAACCGAACTGCAATTGATCACTGGGATGTTGATGGTGTAATAATTACTGAATCCTCGAACAAGAACCTGTATTCATCACAAATCAATCTTTTCGAAATAGAAAATTTAAAGAATGAAAATGTGGAGTACCTAACTGTTAGCACATCAAATGCGAAGATTAATGAATCACAAACTTTATCTCTTACATTTATGGGATATGAAGATGTGAATTCTTGGATTATTCCTAAAGTTATAGATGGTGAAATTAATTCGGAAAAAGATGAAGTTGTGATTACCAATAACATAAAAGAAAAATATTCTGTATCAGTTGGAGATAAACTAGTCCTCTCGAATACGGACAGAGTATTCAATATTAGTGGTTTCACAGAAAACTCGAATTTTAACACTCTGCCAGTTGTTTATGGACATGTTGATGACGTTTCAAGCGTAATCCTTAATTATGATACGTCTTTAAGCAAGTCAGATGCAAATGCAAGTGCTACTGAAAATATGCCGCAACGTATCAACGCAGTTATGATAAAAGATCGGTCAATATTGAATGAGGGCGATATTCCAAGTGGTTTAATGTTTGTTGATACTGAATCGTTAGTCGAGTCTCTACCCGGATATTTGCCACAATTACTCACTTTTGGTCTGATGATAATTTCATTGTCTGTCATTGCAGCAGTGATAGTAGGGATATTTATT
>NZ_WTSY02000095.1 GCF_009828775.2 Erysipelothrix aquatica
AGGATCCTATGGTGGTGGAGCTACTGATATTCGCGTTGGGGGAACCGGTCATTTCAACCGAATCTTAGTCGCCGGTGGTGGCGGGTCGAGTGTTCGCAACTATACTGGTGGTTATGCTGGTGGTGTCATTGGTATGGATGGAACTGGATCGTCTGGACAATTAGGTACAGGAGCAAGCCAAAGTGCATCTGGAGGCGGTGGTATATCCGGAAGCTTTGGACCGGGTGCTTCTGGAGGAAGTAGTAGTGGTAGCACTATCGAATATGGAGCCGGATCCGGTGGTGGTGGATGGTATGGTGGCGGGGGTGCTTCCAACTATCGCAACACAACAGGAGCTGGAGGCGGTGGATCAAGCTATGTCCTAACGGGCGATACCATCAAAGATGGCATTAAAATTAACAAGTCCTACCGACCTTCAAACTATGCACCCGATGCGAAGTATGAATTCACTAATACGGAACTGTTATCTGGAAATGTCAGCTTCTTTGGTCCGGATGGTGTTCGTGAAATTGGACATTCAAATTCAGGGTATGCCCGAATTACTTATTTTGGCGAAAATACGCAATCATCCGCAAATCTTGAAGGGATACGGATCAATGGAAAAGTCATTGATGGCTTTGATCCAGAGGTAACGGAGTATACCATTCCGATAGCCAGTGAATACATGGCTAAAGACGAAATTACCGTTGATAAACAGCATCTCAGTCAGATTGTGGTGGGTACAGGATACCTCGAATTCAAACGGGGAAATCAAAGTCAAACAGTGACGGTTTTCTCGGCCGATGGAAAAACAAGCAAAGTGT
>NZ_WTSY02000096.1 GCF_009828775.2 Erysipelothrix aquatica
GACACCACCAGCATAACCACCAGTATAGTTGCGAACACTCGACCCGCCACCACCGGCGACTAAGATTCGGTTGAAATGACCGGTTCCCCCAACGCGAATATCAGTAGCTCCACCACCATAGGATCCTCCACTAACGTTAGTCCATGCTTTTCCACCACCATTGAAACCTTGAGCGTTAGTGTCGCCAAAACCACCAACCGTTACAAACAGTTCTTCACCAGCTTCGAGATAAACTTCTCCTGCCGTGTAGCCACCTTTTCCACCAGATCCTTGGTGACTGTCGGTACCCCCTTGTGCACCCCAAGCTTCAATTTTATAATAACCACTCTGTGGAATAACCACACGTTGCACCGCGCCACTATAATCGAAATTCAAAGCAAGATTTCGGTTCACATTAAGCGTATAAACAGTAGGTTCAACGCCTTCACGCGTAACACTCACACGGATTGTATTATCGCCAGCTTTGAGTGAATCCAAACCTTCGACACTAACACTCGCTTTTTCATCAAAGGTTTCTGCTTCAACTTCGATACCTACAGTTTGATAACTATTCACATCGTAGGTATACGTATCCCATGCAAACGTTGCATTATGATTGAATGCATGATTTTTTACTTTTAAGTTGAATAACTTCGTTGATGCTTCACGTTGAAAATGCAAAGTATACACTTTGCTTGTTTTTCCATCGGCCGAGAAAACCGTCACTGTTTGACTTTGATTTCCCCGTTTGAATTCGAGGTATCCTGTACCCACCACAATCTGACTGAGATGCTGTTTATCAACGGTAATTTC